>JAIXQS010000045.1 GCA_027485615.1 Verrucomicrobiaceae bacterium | reverse complement strand
TTGACCAACTGCGCGATCTTGCTTGGAGCCATAGTGGGAGACGCTCCCAAAAGCAGGTGGACATGATCCTCCACGCCGCCGATCTGAATGGGCGTCATCTTGTTCTGTTTCGCGATCCCGGCCAATCCTCGATTTCGGGGGCGATCCAGCATTCGCGGTTCTTGGTGCTGAACACGATGTGGTAATGCAGGCTGGTGTAGGTGTTGGCCATGGTTTCGTTCGGAGCGTCGCGACGCGACGCGGATTTGATTTTGGTGCCGTATTCCGTGGGTTGAAACCCACGGATCCAGCAAAACCCGATTCGCCGCGGCGCGGAGCGACGCTTGAAAGAAAGGATGGGAACATCCCAGCGCCCCAACTACTCCGCAGCCTTCTTCTTATAAGTGCTCTGGATGTAAACGTCGCGCAGCTCCTTCATGCCGATCTCGCAGGGGCTCTGTGCCATGAGGTCGGCTCCCTTGTTGTTTTTCGGGAACGCGATGACCTCGCGGATGCTGTCCTCGCCGGCCACGAGCATCGCGATGCGGTCGAGGCCCAGCGCGAGGCCGCCGTGCGGTGGCGCACCGAAACGGAAGGCATCGAGAATGTGCGCGAACTTGATCTGCTGCTCCTCCGGCGTGACGCCAAGCACCGCGAACATCTTCGCCTGGAGATCCTTTTCGTGGATCCGGATCGATCCGCCGCCGAGTTCGTAGCCGTTGAGCACCACGTCGTAGGCGACCGCGCGGACGTTCGCGAAATCGCCTTTTTCCAGCAGCTCCATGTCATCCGGATGCGGGCGGGTGAAGGGGTGGTGGACGGCGACCCAATCGCCGCTTTCCTCATCGTGCGCGAGCAGCGGGAAATCGACGACCCAGAGGAAATTGAAGGCCGTGCTGTCTTTCAGAAGCTCCATCATCACCGCGCATTCCGAGCGGACGCGGCCGAGGATGGTGCTGACGCTCTCCCGCGAACCGGCGGCGAAGAACACGATGTCGCCCTCCGCGAGATCCATCTTCGCGGTGACGTTCGCCTTCTCCTCCTCGGTGAAAATTTTCCACAGCGGGCTCTTGTATTCGCCGTTCTCGAGCTTGATGAACGCGAGGTTTTTCACAGGCAATCCCGCTTGCACGGCGATCTCGTTGAGGCGGTTCATCTGGCCAGTGGTGATACCCGCGAAGCCCTTCGCGTTGATTGCGCGAACGACGCCACCGCCATCGAGGATGCTGCGGAAAATCTTGAACTCGGTCGCGCCAAACACATCGGCGAGATCGGTGATTTTCATATCGAAGCGCGTGTCCGGCTTATCGGAGCCGTAGATGTCCATGGCCTCGGCGTAGGTCATGCGTGGAAACTCCGCTGGGAGATCGATATCGAGCCCGGACTTGAACATCGCGCCAAGCAAGCCTTGCACGAGTTTGATAATGTCTTCCTGCCCCACGAAGCTCGCCTCGATGTCGATCTGCGTGAACTCCGGCTGACGGTCGGCACGCAAGTCCTCGTCGCGGAAGCAGCGGGCGATCTGGAAATATTTCTCCAAGCCAGCCACCATCATGAGCTGCTTGTATTGCTGTGGTGCCTGCGGAAGGGCGTAGAATTTCCCGGGGTTGAGGCGGGAGGGCACGAGGAAATCGCGGGCGCCTTCGGGGGTCGGGTTGGAAAGGATCGGGGTCTCGATCTCAAAGAAGCCGGATTCATCGAGGAAACGCCGCGCGGCGGAAGTGATCTTGCTGCGCTGGCGGATGTTCTTCGCCATGCGCGGGCGGCGGAGGTCGAGATAACGGTATTTCATCCGGATGTCCTCGTTGGAAAGCTCCTTGTCGAGCTGGAAGGGCAGCACGTCCGCCTTGTTCACGATTTCCAAACCGCTCGCCACGATCTCAATCGTGCCCGTGCCCATCTTATCGTTCTGGGCACCGTCAAGACGCTTCGCGACCTTTCCGGTGACGCGCACCACGTCTTCCTCACGCAGCGTATGGGAAATCTCGGCAACCACCGCATCCTCCTCGGGACGGAACACGCATTGCGTCAGCCCCTCGCGGTCGCGCAGGTCGATGAAGATGACGCCGCCGTGGTCGCGGGCCGAATTCACCCAGCCGATCAGGGTGACGGTTTCGCCGATGTGGCTCTCGCGGAGTTCGTTGCAGTGATGTGTTCTCATGGACGTGTGAAGAAAAGATTTTTAACCGCAGATGGACGGGATGGACGCAGATGGAAGAGGATGAGATTTAGGAATGTAGTGAAGGCGGAGTGAGCGGAGTGAGTGTCACCCTGCGGAATTGGAGTTTCGGATGCTTGAAATTGAGGATAAGACCCACCTGTAAGCCCGTCACGCGGAGATAATTCAGCATCCGCCCGACTTCATGATCCGTGATGCGCTCGATGGTCTTAGTATCGACGATGATTTTTCCGTAGACGATCAGATCGGGAACATACTCCCCGACCTTGCAATCGCGGTAATGGATGGGAAAGCGGGCTTGCTGGACAAACGGAATTCCGAGATGCCGGAACTCAACAACCAAGGACTCCTCGTAAGGCTTTTCATGGAACCCATGCCCCAGCGAGTTCGAGATGGTAAACGCACAACCGATGATCCGTTCCGTTTCCAGAACATGCATCCCATCTCTTCCATCTGCGTCCATCCCGTTCATCTGTGGTTGATTCTCTTCACGCCAGCAGAGGCCCGTCGGGTTCGGTGAGGCGTTGTTTGATCCATTCCACGAGCGTGGCGGCGTCGCATTCCTCCTCCGTGCGGCTGGAGAGGATCTTGATTTTCACCTGCGGGAATTCCTGGCCGATGACGACCGCGAACCTCGCGCCGCATTTCTCGGCGGCTTGGAATTGCTTGGCGACTTTTGCCTCGGAGAGCGGGAGATCGACGGAAATACCGGCGCGGCGCATTTCCGTCACGAGCTTGAGGGCATCGTCACGGCGGCTGGCGTCGGGCACGACCACGTAAACCTCACAGCCTGCCGCGTTTCGCTGGAGCCAAACCTCCATCTGCATCGCGGCATGGGTGGTTTCCTCGATGAGGTTGCGGATCACGTAATCGCCCATCGCGAAACCGGTCGCGGGCATGTCCACCGCGCCATCGGAAATCGTTTTCACCAGCGTGTCGTAGCGGCCGCCGCCCGCGACGGCGCGCATGGACTTTTTCGAATCGAACACCTCGAAGACCACTCCTGTATAATAAGCGAGGCCACGGACGATGGAGAGATCCAGCTCCACGAAAGCCCCGAAGCCACGGGCGGTGAGATCCGCGCGTATCGCTTCGTAGGCTTCCGAGGCGTTCGCGGGGTTCGCGACGAAGGCTTTCACCTCTTCCAAAGTCATACCGAAGGACGCGAGTTTTCCTGTGAGAACTTCCGGTTTCTCTCGCTCCAGCTTGTCCACGAGACCGAGGAAATCCGACATCCGCTCGTCATCGACACCTTTGCCTGCTGCGAATTTCAGCCACGCGTTGCGGTCGGAGACGCGCACCACGAAATCGCCTGCGACGAAGCCGAAGGAGAGCATCGTCTCGATCGCCAGCGCGATCAGCTCTGCGTCCGCGCCGGGGCCGGCCTCGCCGAGGATATCGACGTTGAACTGATGAAACTCGCGTCCCCTCCCCTTCTGCGGCTTTTCATAACGGAAGCACTGCCCGATCTCGAACCACTTGAGCGGCTTCGGATGCTGCCGCTGCTCCACAGCCACAATCCGGGCGAGCGAGGCGGTCACCTCAGGCCGCAGGGTCACATCCCGCCCGCCCTGATCCTCGAAACGGAACAACTGCGAGGAAAGCTCGCCGCCGGATTTTTTCAGATACAGCCCGGTGTCCTCCAGGATGGGCGTTTCATACTCCACAAACCCGCAGCGCCGCGCGACCCCGCGCCACGTCTCGAACAGGTAATTCCGCACCGAGCATTCACGGGGCGTGAAGTCTCGGAAGCCGGGAAGAGCTTGGAATACGGTGGAAGCCATGGTTCGGGGGGCGCGACAATGCACGGCGATCCCCACATATCAAGCCAAAGTGAAAGTGGAGTCGATCTTCGGTCGCCGTCCCCCGCTCTGAAAAAATCCGGCCCACTTACGAAAAAATCCTTGCGCGAAATCACGGGCTCCGCTTTCTTGCCCCCCGCGCCGCGACCAACGACCCGTTCGTCTATCGGTTAGGACTCCAGGTTTTCATCCTGGCAAGAAGGGTTCGACTCCCTTACGGGTCGCCATCGTTTTTGGAAGAAACGCAGGCATATCATGGCAAAACAAGCCTCCGATCAGAGCACCGCTCCCCGGAGGCTTTTTTCTTTCCCCAAATCAACCATCCCGTGAGCCCCCAGGAAAAAGCCGCCGCCATCACAGGATACAAAGGTAGCCGCCTCATCGCCGCGCTCACCTGCTACGATTATCCCACGGCGCGGCTGCTCGATGAGGCGGGCACGGACATACTCCTCGTCGGCGACTCGCTGGGCATGGTCGTCCTCGGGTTTCCGGACACCACCCGCGTCACTCTGGCGCACATTCTCCACCACCTCGAGGCCGTGGTGCGCGCGCAGCCGCAGGCTCTCGTGATCGCCGACCTTCCCATCCACACCTACGAAACCCCGCAGCAGGCCTTGGAAACCGCTCGCAAGCTCGCCGCCGCCGGAGCCGATGCCGTGAAGCTGGAGGGTGGCATCCGACAGGCGGAAAAAGTCCGCGCGATCACCTCCGCCGGCATCCCCGTCTGCGGCCACCTCGGGATGTTGCCGCAGCGCGTGCTTGAGGAAGGCGGATACCACAAGAAAGGCAAAACCCCTGAGCAGACCCGCGCCATCCTCGAAGGCGCGGAAGCCCTCATCGCAGCGGGTGTTTTCGCAATCATACTGGAGTCCGTCACGCCCGCCGCCTCCCGGGAAATCACCGCCGCGATCTCCGTCCCCACCATCGGCATCGGCTGCGGTGAAGGAACCTGCGATGGCCAGATCGCAGTCATCACCGACCTCCTCGGCTCATTTCCCTGGTTCGTCCCCCCTTTCGCCAAACCCGAAGCCGACCTTGCCGCCGCCACCATTGCCGCCGCGAGGAAATATATCGGGCGGGTGCAGGGTGGCCGTTAAACGATTTTTGTTAGATGCGGTTCGTGGAAATGCTTTATAAGTGGCGGCAGGATGTCCCCACGCATTGAGGGTTAAAAAAACAGAATTTGGAATTTCGTGCTTCTTTATCTTCACATCCCCTTCTGTCACCGCGTCTGCCCCTATTGCTCGTTCTACAAGCACACGCCCGGCGGCACGCCCATCGGTGAATTCATCGCCGCTCTTGGCTCGGAGGCACTATGGAGAAGGGGTTTGCAACCCCTTTCGATTCGCCCGGATTCCGGGAAAGGGGTTGCAAACCCCTACTCCATTTATTTCGGAGGCGGCACGCCCTCGATGCTCTCGCCGAAGCATCTCACCGATCTTTTCCGCTCGCTCCGGAATACCTTCGATTTCTCCGATGTATCCGAAATCACCCTTGAGGCGAACCCCGCCACCTTCGATCTCGCGAAAGCCGAACTTTTCAAATCCCTCGGCGTGACCCGCGTCTCGCTGGGCATCCAGTCGTTTTCTCCGCATGTTTTGGAAACGCTGGGTCGCGAGCACTCGCCGGAAGAGGCCTCGGAATCCGTCGCCATCCTGCGCACGGCCGGCATCCCTTCCGTGAACATCGACCTCATGTTCTCGATCCCCGGCCAGTCCTTGGCGGATTGGGAAAGCACCCTGCGCCACGCCGTTTCGCTCAAGCCCGACCACA
The DNA here is from genome assembly GCA_027485615.1 of Verrucomicrobiaceae bacterium. Taxonomy (GTDB): domain Bacteria; phylum Verrucomicrobiota; class Verrucomicrobiia; order Verrucomicrobiales; family Akkermansiaceae; genus Luteolibacter. The sequence continues at coordinate 38,466 of JAIXQS010000045.1, read as the reverse complement.
TCTCCGCCTACAACCTGACCTACGAGGAAGACACCGCGTTTTTCGAGTCCCTGAAAAACGGCACCTACACAGAGAACGAGGATCACGACGCCGATCACTATCACCTCGCCGAGGAGATCCTCACCGCCGCCGGTTTCGACCACTACGAGACCTCGAACTACGCCCAGCCCGGCCACCACTCGCGTCACAACCAGGGCTACTGGGAAGGCGCGGATTACCTGGGCCTCGGCCCCTCGGCGGTTTCCACGATCCATGGTGTCCGGGAAAAAAACATCCCCGACACCGCCGCTTACATCCGGCAGGTGAACTCCATTGGCAACGCGATCCACGAAACGGAATCCCTCACGCACACCCAGCGTCGCATCGAACTCATCGCCCTCGGCCTCCGCACGACGCGTGGCATTCCGCTCGACCTGCTGGATGTGGAGGCAATGGGAAAAGCGAACACCCTCGCCTCCGAAAACCTTGTCCATATCGGCGAAGGCCGCCTGCGCCTCACGCGGCTCGGCCGCCCGCTGGTCGATCCCATTGCGGCGGAGCTGATCTGAAGGCGTCCATTTTCACGGAACGCGGAATCTTCCGTTTGACAAAACGCAGGGTTTGCGGCTAAGGATTCCGCCCCGCCGAACCTACGGCGCGCAGGGAAACGGCAGTGTAGCTCAGTGGTAGAGCAGAGGACTCATAAGCCTTTGGTCGGCGGTTCAAATCCGCCCACTGCCACCCTATCCCAATCCCGCCCGCCACCCTATCCCAATCCCGCCCGCCACCCTATCCCAATCCCGCCCGCCACCCTTTTCTTTCCCGTGCTTGTAAATCCGATCCGACCGGAGTCTTCTCGCAGACGATGAGCGGCGGCGATGCGAAGGGACGGCTGAGGCTGGAGCTTTTTCCCAGGGGGGAAACGGCGGTGAGATCCGGGCATCCGTGGGTTTACGCGGACAGCGTGAAAAGCCAGAACCGCGAAGGCGAGACCGGCGAGCTGGCGGTGATGTATGACCGCAAGGATCGCTTCCTCGCCATCGGGATTTACGAAGCGGAATCGCCGATCCGCGTCCGCATCCTGCACTGCGGGAAACCGGCGACGATCGACCGCGAATGGTGGCTGGAAAAGGCGCGGGCTTGCCTCGCTGTGCGTGAGGGCTACGTCCTCAACGAAAACACCGACGGCGCGCGCCTCATCAACGGCGAGAGCGAGGGCTTCCCCGGACTCGTCGCGGACATCTATGCCGGGACACTGGTCGTGAAAATTTACGCGGCCTCATGGCTGGCGCGGTGGGAGGAAATCGAGGACGCGTTCCGCGAGGTGTTCCGCCCGCACCATCTCATCCTCCGCCTCAGCCGGAACATCACGGCTTACGCGGCCGGCATGGGTTTCACGGAGGGCTTTCGCGGGGAAGCGGGTGAGGAAACCGTGGTGTTTTCCGAAAACGGCATCCGCTTCGAGGCGGCGGTGCTCAAAGGCCAGAAGACGGGGTTTTTCCTCGATCAGCGCGACAACCGCTCGCGTGTGGAGCAGCTCGCCACCGGTCGCGACGTTCTGAACGTCTTCAGCTTCACCGGCGGATTCTCGCTCTACGCGGCGAGGGGCGGGGCGCGCGCCGTCACCGATCTCGACATCAGCCGCCACGCCCTCGATAGCGCGGCGCGGAATTTTTCACTGAACCCATCGCTGGCGGGGGTCGAGCGCCACGCGGTGCAGGCGGATGCCTTTCGATGGCTGGAGGAAAGCGGCGGAAACTACGACCTCATCATCACCGATCCGCCCAGCCTCGCGAAACGGGAATCCGAGCGCGAAGGCGCGGCGCGGGCTTATGCGCGATTGAACTTGGCGGCCCTGCGGCGGCTCAGGCCCGGCGGTATTCTCGTCGCGGCGTCGTGCTCCGCGCATGTCTCGGCGGAGGAATTTTATGGAGCGGTCGAGGAAGCGTTGCGGGAAAACGGCAGGCCTTTCCGCGAACTCTGGCGCAGCGGCCACGCGCCGGATCATCCCGCCCGTTTCCGCGAGGCGGAATATCTCAAGGCCGTTTGCGTGGAGCTGAATGGAACCGCGATTTAGAAATCGCGACCTGCCCGGCGAATCACCAGCGAAGCCCGCTCCCGTTGCAACCGAGAGGAACCGCGATTTAGAAATCGCGACCTGCGCGGCGAATCACCAGCGAAGCCCGCTCCCTTTGCAGACGAGAGGAACCGCGATTTAGAAATCGTGACCTGCCCGGCGAATCACCAGCGAAGCTCGCTCCCGTTACAGACGTGGTTTCTAAACCACGGTTCCTTTCCGACCTGCATGGCGAATCACCAGCGAAGCCCGTTCCCGTTGCAGACGTGGTTTCCAAACCACGGTTCCTTTCCGACCTGCATGGCAAATCATCCGCGAAGCCCGCGCCCGTTGCAGACGTGGTTTCTAAACCACGGTTCCTCTCGGGGCTTGCGGCATTGATTTTGATGACAATACTCCCGGCGACATGGGCGCAGCGGAACGAGAGTATTCCAAAAACGGCGGGATGATGGCGCAACTGACTCCGGTGGTGAAAGGGCTGCTGATCCTGAACCTCGGGATCTACTTCGCCGACATGCTGTTGTTCGATTTCGAGATCCGTGAGCGCTTCGCCTTCACAATCCAGTCCGCCCTTCTCGGGTTCGCCGTCTGGGAATTCATCAGCTTCCAGTTTATCCACGCCAGCGTCGGTCACGTGCTTTTCAATAGCATGGGCCTGTTTTTCTTCGGCCCGTGGATGGAGCGGTGGTGGGGGGCGAAGCGCTTTCTTATCTTCTACCTTGTCAGCGACGCTAGCGGCGCGGTTCTTTATACGGTCCTGCAGCTGGCGGGCGCATTGCCCGGCAGCGACCTGCAAACCGGCTTGGTTGGCGCCTCGGCCGGGATCTACGGCATTCTTGTCGGCGTGGCAGTGATTGCACCCACGTTGCGCGTTTCGCTCCTTTTTCCGCCCGTCACACTGACCATGCGCCAGCTGGCACTCGCGCTGCTCGCCATATCGGCGGGCTCCATCGTCCTGAAACTGGGCGGCAACGAGGGTGGCGAGGCCGGTCACCTCGGCGGAGCGATCATGGGTTTTATCCTCATGAAAGGCCAAGGCTGGTTGGGCTGGGTGCGCGGCAAAACCGGCTCACCGCGCGGACGTCCGGCTTCCGATTTCACACCCAAAATCCGCCCGCGCACGATGGTCGATCTCCACGGGCAATCGGAAGTGGACACGATCCTTGAGAAAATTTCCCGCGACGGCTTCCAGAGCCTGACGGATGAGGAACGCGATGTGCTCCAGCGTGCGGCGAAGAAAGGCGAAAAATTATGACGGACGAGGAAATGATCAACGGAAACGGGGTGCCTGAACTGGAGCGGCTGCGCGCCATCATGCACCGCCTGCGCGCTCCGGGCGGCTGCCCGTGGGACGCCGAGCAGACCCACGAATCCCTCGTCCCGAACCTCATCGAGGAGGCCTACGAAACAGTGGACGCCATCCAGCGCGGCGACGACGCCGACATCCGCGAGGAACTCGGCGACCTCCTGCTCCAGGTGTATTTCCACAGCGAGATCGCGCAGGAAACGGGCCGCTTCGATCTCGATGCGGTGGCGAAAGGCATCTCCGACAAGCTCATCCGCCGCCATCCGCACGTCTTCGGCGAGGCCGTCGCGGGCGATCCCGATGAGGTTCTGAAACAGTGGGACGAGATCAAGCGCGGCGAGAAAGGCGAGGCCGATGTCCCTTATCTCCACGGCACCGGCAAAGGCCTGCCCGCCCTCGTGCGCGGCGCGAAGCTCCTCAAAAAGGCCGCCAAGGTCGGCTTCGACTGGCCGGTGGAAACCGGCGTGATCTCCAAGATCCGCGAGGAGCTGCTGGAGCTGCAATCCGCCATCGACGCCCAGGACATGCCCGCCATCGAGGAAGAGCTGGGCGACCTGCTGTTCTCCGTCGTGAACCTCTCCCGTTTCCGTAAGATCGACCCCGAAGTCCTCATGGCCCGCGCCAATGCCAAGTTCGAGCGCCGCTTCGGCGAGATGGAGAAAGCCCTCAAGGCCGCCGGGAAAACCCTGGAAGCCGCGACGCTCGGCGAGATGGAGGACGCGTGGATCGCCGCGAAGTTGCGGGGGTTTTGAGACTAGGCGGCGGGCTTTTGCGTGCTTGTTTTCATCCCAAACGCGTGCCAGCGTAATGCCATGTCAGCGATAGTGGAAATTCCCGTCCCCGAATCCCTACTGCTTCATTGCAAGGATCTTGAGTCTTTGGAACAACGCAGCCGCTTGTTGCTCGCAATGAAATTCTTCGAACTCGGGGAACTTAGTTCCGGACAAGCCGCCGAAATGTGCGGGATGTCGCGGGTCGCATTCCTTTTTGAGTTGGGCAGAGGCGGAATCCCCGTCGCCGAACTTTCCGATGAGGAACTCTCAAAGGAATTCGCATGAACCCGATCTTCGAAGCCCCGGTGGTCTGCAACGCCGGGCCGCTCATCGGATTGGCACGGATCAACCTCGCATGGCTCCCGCTCAGGCTGTTTCCCCAAGTCATCGTTCCGGAAACCGTGCACCTCGAATTGCTGGTCAAGGAATCACCCGACCGCTCACAACTGGCGGAAATTCTCGAACAGACCCGCATTCACAAATGCCTCCGGAAGACGGATGCCCTGCTCAGCGCGGAACTGGACGCTGGCGAAACTGATGTGATCACCGCCGCGCTCGAGCTTGGGCTGTCCTGTGTTCTTCTCGATGAGAAAAAGGCGCGACGCATCGCTTCGCTCGCCTATGGACTACATGTCAAAGGCACCGCCGGGCTATTGGTAGAGGCGAAACGCCGTGGGCTGATCGCGGCAGTCAGACCCCAGCTTGAAGGAATGATCCGCGGCGGATATTTCCTCGGACCGAACCTTGTCGCGGCCTGTCTGGATGCGGCGAATGAGTAGAATCACGCTGGGTCTGTCTGGATATCATTTCTGCACTGATGCTCAGGAAATTTGTGCATGCCGGTTTTCCTAACCTCCATGCGCTGAGTATCAGGAAACCTGTTTCTCCTCGGCTCGGAGTTCCACCGAACCACGCCCCCCCACTTTCCGCACCGGCAGGTACCCCAGCCCCATGATCACGAGCTGCGAGACGATGAACGCGGAGAGCCAGAAGAACGCGGCGTCGGTGAAGCCGTAGGAATGTAGGCCGATGCCGAGCATGTTGGTGCCGAACCATGACCACGAGGTGATGATGTTTCCAAAGACCGCCATGACCATGATGCCGCGCTCCTTCACCATGCCGCCCCAGCGGGCGTGGAGGATGATCGCGTTCCAGATCACGATGAGCAGTGCGCCGTTTTCCTTGGGATCCCAGCCCCAGAACCGGCCCCACGATTGGTCCGCCCAGATACCGCCGAGCACGGTGCCGACGAAGCTGGTGAGAGTCGCGAAACAGATGACACCATAGACCATGCCGCGCATCGAGTTCGAGGTCGCGGGCGGGATGCCACCGAAGGCGCGGCGCAGGATCCATGCGATCGCGATCCCGCCCGCCAGGAAATTCGCCGAGTAGCCGAGCGTGATGATGACGACATGGGTCGCGAGCCAGAAATTCGTGTCGAGCACGGCGCGCATCATTTCCAGGGTGTCGCCGGAAAGGGAAAGGTGGTGCGCAACAACCAGCGTGGCGAAGCCTACGGCTGCCGCGACCGCCGTGCCGATTGCGTTGCGGTGGAACATCTCCAGCGCCATGCTTAGGACGATGACGCCCCAGCCGATGAAGATGGCGGAAGAGTAGAGGTTGGTGACCGGCGGCCTGCCTTCGAGCACCATGCGGGTGATGAGCCCGGCGGTGTGCAGCGCGAAGCCGATCAGCAAAATGCGGAACGCCGCGACTCGTGCGACGGAGCCAACCTTAAGCCATGAAAACGCCGCGCACAAAAAGGCCGCAACGTAGAGCGCCATGGCTTGGTAGAAGGGCGCGATGCGGTTGAAGAGCGTTTCCGCCGAGCTTTTCCCGGCGGCATCGGAGCGGTTTTCGGAAAGCCATTTCCGGTAATCCGCGATGGCGGCGTTGAAGGTGGCCATGTCGCCCGCGCGGTAGGAATCGCCTATGCGGGCGTAGGCGAGCGCGGCGGGGTGGAGCCGGCCGGTGTCGGCGGAGTCGATCACGGAATCGGGGAGTTTGCGCCAGCCGTCATCGCCTTTTCCGGAGGGCGTGGTGAACACCTCGCTGAAGGGAGCCCACGCGAGCATCTCGCGCATCCGCGCGGAGGCGTCGTCGGTGAGCGCCTGGTCTTTTGGCGCGTCCTTGTCGTCGGCGGCGGCCAGCGCGGCGGTGACCTTTTCTAGGAACAGCCCGAACTCCCCTTCCATGTTATCCTTGGAAGGCAAGGCGAGCGCGTGCTTGAGCTGGTTAAACGCGAAGAGGTTACGCGTAAGCCGCATCAATGCCTTTTCATAAGCGCTGCGCGCCTGCGCATCGATCTTCTCGACGCGGACCGCTTCCTTCTGCAACGCCGGGAAGGCGGGCTTGAGCTGATCGAAGGAATAGCTTTTCTCCTCGCCGCGGGTAAGTCCGGTCAACCCTAGCAAATCATCGTGGTGGATCAGGAAAATTTTCCGCGTATCGGCGAGCGCGGGCTTAAAGGCGAGTTCAGCGAGCCACGCCGCCGGGGTAGCGGGCGCTCCCTCGCCAGGCACGCGCTGCTTTCCGTGGATCGCCAGCAGGTTGTTCCGTGCCAGCGAATCGAGCGGCTGCACCCGCCCGTTCGAGACGACCGGCAGGGTGCCAAAGCCTTGGAAATCGAAGCCCTCGGAGGAACGCGACGCACGGAACACGTTCGATGCGATGTATACGAGGCAGACCGCAGGCAGTAACCAGGCGAGATGTTTGGTGAGAAAGTGGGTCATACGACTTGCGGCTTCCGTGGGTCTGGGCGTGGGCAGGATTCGAACGAGGTTCCCGGCGGCGGCGGCGCGTGACAAGACCTTTTCCCGGGGATTCCTGCGGGCCTGAGTTCAAGCGCGAACCTGCATACCTGAGGGCTGTATGCGGGAAACCTGTCGGAAGCCTAGGTTCACGATTCAGCCTCCGGGATTTGCACCAGTCGCGTTGCTTGGGCGAGATACCGTTCGCGCATTGCCTCGACACTGTAGGTTTGTTCCGCTGCGTGGCGCCCCTTCGCGCCCAAGGATGGGAGGGCGGTGTGATCCTGCATGAGATCGTGCCACGCTTGGGCCAGGGCGAACGGATCGCCGGGCGGGACGAGCACGCCGCAACCGCTGTTTTCGACGATTTCGGGAAAGGAAGAGGAGGCGGGTTGGGCGACGGGCACGCCGCTGGCCATGGCTTCCAAAAGGTAGAGTCCGAAGGCTTCCGGGTAGGTGGCGGGGACGGAGAACAGGGTCAGCGAGGAGAGTATGGCGGCTTTTTCCTCGCGGGAAATGTTCGGCGACCACGTGACCTGATCGGCGAGCCCGGCGGCTTCGAGTTTCTGTTTGAGGGAAGAAACCAAGGTCTCGTCGCCGGCGGTGCAGGCTCCGGCGATGTGGAGGCGGGCATCGGGGTGCTTGAGTTCGGCGCGGAGATGGATGAAGGCCTCGACGAGTTCCGGCAGGCCTTTTTCCCGGATCATGCGGGCGAGGTAACCGATGACGGGAGGCGAGCTTGGAGCGGGCGGGAGGTAGCCTTCGAGGTCGATGCCGTTGGGCATGATTTCGATGGGGAGATCGGGCGCATTGAGGCGCTGCCGCATGAGGTCGGCGTAAAATTGGCTGGGTGCGACCAGCAGATCGGCATCTTGGAGGCGGTCGCGCAGTTCGTTCCAACAGGAGGTTTTGAAAGGTTCGGGAAGCCCGTCGAGGAAGCTATCCTCGCCTTGGAAGCAACAGATGATTTTCACCCCGAGGCGCTGCTTGAGCTGGCGGATCATACCGGCTTGGAGAGCGGTTCCGAGGCAAAGGACGTCGGGCTTTTCGGTGGCGAGCCAGTCGATGAGCTTGTCGAGTTCCTTGCCGAAGTGGCTGCCCTCGATGCGGAGCATGGCCAGCGCCATCGCTCCGTGGAGGCGGGCGGATGTCATGTGACTGCGTTTGGCGACGAAGCGGAGGAGTTTGGAGTTGTTGAGAAAATCATCGAACCAGCGGGGGGTGTGCCGGAAGAGGGACACGTTTTGCTGGAGATACACATTGATGCCGCCGAAGAAGATCGGGTTCCCCGGTTGGTCGAGTTTTTCCTCATCGAGCTGAAGCGGAAGATACATCGGCAGCAGGGAAACCTGGTGGCCCGCGGCGAGGAGCGACTTCGCGAGCGCGTTGTCGCGCATGCAGGCTCCGCAATAGTAGGAACCGGTGCCGGGGGTGAGGAAGGCGAAGTTCAATGAAGTTTGCTGGTTTTCAGTTTCCAGTTTTCAGAGAAACCCAACGTGAAAAATCTCAGACCGCGGCGGGAACTCGGCCGTAGTCGAGGGGCTCGGGCAGTTCGGCGAAATCGGCGATGGCACGGGCGAGGTCGGTATAGTCCTGGCCTTCGACGTTGCCGATGAGGACGTCGGTGAGCTTCGGGCGGAGGTCGGGGTATTTACGGATGAGTTTGGCGAAGCTGAAGTCCTTGTCGTAAAAGGCGTAAACGATGCGGCGCATGGTCTCGATGTGGCCGCAGAGTGTTTCTCCATACTGGGCGAAGGCAGCGGCGGAGGTATCTCCCTTTTCGAGGGCGGCGTGCGCGGCGTCGGCGGCCATTTCACCGGATTTCAGGGCAAGGAAGACCCCGGAAGAGAAGACCGGATCAAGGAAAGCGAAAGCGTCGCCGACGAGGACGAGGCCATCGTTCGCGCAGTATTCGGCGCGGTAGGAGTATTCGCCGGTGACCCAGTATTCGCCGAACTGTGTTCCGACGGAGAGGTGCTCCTTGATCCAGGCATTGTTTTCGATTTCCCGGGCGTAGATTTCGGCAGGGTCGCGGGTTTCGCCGGGTTTGAAAAGGTAATCGCGCTCGGCGACGATGCCGGAGCTGACAACTCCGTTGCGCAGCGGGATGTTCCAGAACCAGCCGCCGCCGGGGAGGTAGGCGATGGTGGTGGCTCCTTCTTCGAGGCCGGTGTCGCGTTTGGCGTCCTGGAAGAGCGTCCAGATGGAGACCTTGTTGAGTTGGGGATCACGGTTGCGGGTGCCGTGTTTCCGCTGAAAGAGCGCGTCGCGGCCGGTGCAATCGAGGGTGATGGGGGCGGTGACTTCAACGGGATCCTCATCGCCGGTGCGGGCGCGGATGCCGGTGATGCGGTCGCCGCTTTTCAGGAAATCGAGGGCGGTGGTGTTTTCGCGGACTTCGACGCCTTTGGAGCGGGCGTTGTCGAGGAGCATGAGGTCGAAGTCTTGGCGCTCGACCTGCCAGGTGGTGGCGGCGGGGTGGTCGAAGTGCTGGAAGAAGTAGAAGGGCGCGGAGACTTTCCCGTCGGTGGTAGCGAACTGGACGCTGTGTTTGCGGGTGAAACCGATTTCCTCCATGCGGTCGAGGACGCCGAGGCGATTCAGTGTGAACCAGCAGAAAGGCATGAGGGACTCGCCGACGTGATAGCGGGGAAAGGTCGTTTTCTCGACGAGAAGAACGCGGTGGCCTTTCTCGGCAAGGAGGGTGGCGGAGGTGGTGCCGGCGGGGCCGCCGCCGATGATGATGGCATCGTATTGGGACATGATTTTAGGTGGGTAGGATTTCGAGGATGCGGGCGAAGATTTTGGAATCGTCTCCAATTAGGTGATTGTAGCGTCCAAACAGGATTTTTCCAGAGGTAGATGGTGAAAAAATGCTTTCGAGTGCCTGGCCGGGCACGGTGAAGAAGCCCTGGGGTTCGCTGCGGAAAGGCAGGCCGGAGGTGGTGAGGATGGTGCCGAGGGGGGTGTCTCCGGCGAGGATGCGGGGGCGGAGTTCGGGCGGAAAAGAATCGAGGAGGATCTCGATCAGGCCGTATTCGACAGCGGCGCCTGAGGTGGCGGCGTGGAGGGTGACTTCGCGGAGGTAGATCGGATCGTTCAGCTGGGAACGGATGACGGTAAGGGAGATGGAATCGCCATGGAAAGCGGCGAGTTCCGAAGTCATGTCGTGATCGTGGACGAGAAGTTTTTGATAGGGTGGGAGGACTTCATTTGCCTGTATCCAAGACAGCGGCACCGTCCCGAGGTGGGAGGTGGCGAGGAGGGGCGCTAGGCTGGGAGCCGGCATGAGGGAAGAGATTGATGATTGAGGACTGTTGATTTTGGATTTTTGATCTGTTAGACGATCTTGTCGGTGTGGTGGTGGGGGAGGAAGAAGTCGTGGAGGAGGTTATCCACGCAGAGGAGGCCGTCGCGGGTGAGGAGGATGGCGGTGTCCTCGATGTGGAGGAGGCCTTCGGATTCGATCTGGGCGAGCGGGGCGGCGAAGCGTTCGCGGATGTTGATGCCGAATTTCTGTTGGAAATAGTCGGCTTTCACGCGGCCGAGTTTCATCTGGAGGATGAACTCGCGGATCATGCGCTCCTCTTCGGTGGTTTTGAGCGCGCGCTTGATCGGCATGCGACCGGCGGAGATGGCCGCGTCGTAGTCTTCGATTTCCGTTAGGTTCTGGTAGTGGACGCCTTTGGCATGGGAAAACGAGGCGACGCCGAGACCTAACAGATCGGCCCCGCCCCAGAGGGAATCGCGGTAGATGAACTTGGTGCGCTCGGGGTTTTTGACGGCGGTGTAGCCGGAGGAAATGGTGTAGCCGTTGGCCTCGAGTTCGGCGAAGGCTTCCTTGACCCAGCGGCGTTTGGTTTCCCAATCCGCGATCGGTGCGACGAGGCTGCCGCTGGCTTTCATGTCCTTGTAGATGCCGGTGTTATACGGCACTTCCATCTGATAGATCGTGACGGAGTCGGGGGCGAGTTCGAGGGTTTTGGCGATGTTGTTCTGCCAGTTTTCCTCCGTCTCCTCCAGCATCCCGGCGATCAGGTCGATGTTCACCTGGTCGAAATTTTCGGCGCGGGCGCGTTCGTAAGCGCGCCAGACTTCCTTGGTGCGGTGGGCACGGCCGTTGATTTCGAGGATGTGGTCGTTGAAGTTTTCGATGCCGAGGGAAAGGCGGGTGACGCCGATGTCCTTGATGGCGGTGAGCTTGCCGGGGTTGAGGGTTCCGGGTTCGCATTCGAAGGCGACCTCTTCCGCCGCGTCCCATGGGAGGAGGGCTTTCATCCGGTCGGTCAGATCGACGAGCTGGGTAGCGGAGAGATAGGACGGGGTGCCGCCGCCGAAGTAGATGAAGTGCGGTTTGCGGCCTGCGATGAGCGGCTTGCGGGCCATCATTTCCAGCTCGCGGAGGGTGGAATCGAGGTAGTGCTTGATCTGGTCGGCGTTCTTGTCGGTGTAAACGCGGAAGTAGCAGAAATGGCAGCGTTTCCGGCAAAACGGGATGTGGTGATAGAGGCCGAGCGCGGGAACTTCGCCAGTATGGGGGGCGGCGTAGGCTTCCTCGACCGCAGCGGCCTCACCCTCGGACCAGAAGGAAAACGGAGGGTAGTTGGAGATGAAATAATTTCCCGCTCGAGTGCCGGTTTTCTGGGGTGGGGTGATGGTGTCGGACATGGGAGAAGGAATATGGTTTACGATACGTTTCAGAAGAGCGGATTGATCACACGAACTACGCCTTATTCCCGATCGCGATTGAGATCATCGGTGAGGAGCTTCTAGGTGCCAGTGATTTTTATCGGCGAGATGCCCTTAAATGGTGGATAGACTGATCGCTTGACATCACTTCGACTAAAAATATGGTTACCCATATGAAGACAACCATCGAGATTGCTGAGCCACTTCTTGTTCGTGCCAAGGCGCGTGCGAAGGAGAAGCGGATCACGCTTCGATCACTCATCGAGGAATCCTTGGCGGCGGCGCTGGATCAACCGCAGAGCGCTGTGCGGGTGCGGCCGGTGACGTTCAAGGGTAAGGGCTTGAGCCGGGAGTTTGAAGGGGCTTCGTGGGATCAAATCAGGGATGCGATTTACCCATGATCGCTATCGACACCAACTTGCTGGTCTATGCCCATCGCGAGGATTCACCCTGGCATGCACAGGCGCTTGCCATCATCACGGAACTTGCCGATTCGGGGTCGCCGTGGGGAATACCCTGGCCGTGTGTCCATGAATTTCTGGCCGTTGTGACGCATCCGAAGATCTATGATCCGCCGACACCTTTGTCCACGGCACTGGCCGCTGTGGAAGCATGGCAGGCGAGTCCGAGTTTGCGGTTTCTGGGGGAAGGATCGGGGTATTGGGAGGTGATTTCAGCACAAGCAACAGCCGGAAAGATCAAAGGGCCGAAGATTCACGATGCCAGGATCGCCGCGATTTGTCTTAACCATCGGGTGAAGAAACTCTGGACAGCGGATCGGGATTTCTCGTCGTTCCCTGAAATGGCTTGCGAGAATCCGTTGGTTCGGAGAGGGAAATAGGTCAGTCTTTGGAATCGTTGATAACGAAGAGCGTACCATCGCCGCCCGCAATGATGATCCGGCCTTGGGCATATACGGGCGAGGCGGTGAGATCTTCTCCCAAATCGAGGCGCCAGAGTTCGGTGCCGTCGGCGGGGTGGGCGGCGTAGAGGCGGCCGTCGCTTGAGCCGAAGACGATGCCGTCGTCGAAGGCGATGGGCGAGCTTTCGACGCGGCCGCCGGTTTTGAAAGTCCATGCGCCGCTGCCGTCGCTGCGTTGGATGGCGTGGAGAGATTTGTCGCGGGAGCCGATGTAAACATTCCGGTCATCGACGGCCGGAGAAGTGAAGAAGGGGAAGTCGTTGGCTTGGTAGGTCCAGGTGGGCTTTTCGGCATCCGCCTCGGCGGCAACAAGCTGGTTGGCGTGATTGCCGCTGTAAATGGTGGTGCCGATGGTGGCGACGGAATTGGTGATTTGCGCGTCCGTGGCGATTTTTTTCACGAGCGAGCCGTCGGAGAGATTGAGGATGTGGATGACCTGGTCGCAACCGCCGAACGCGATGAGCCGGCCGTCGATGACCGCAGGGGTGCCGTTGATGAAATCCTTGGTTTCGTATTTCCAGACGATGGAACCGTCTTCCGCGCGCAGGCAGCGGGTGATGCCGTCATAGCCGTTCACAAGAATCCATACGCCCGAGCCATCGGGGGCGGAAACCAGGTTTGCGGCGGAGGAAAATTTATCGCCACCCTCAATAGACCAAAGTTTTTCGCCCGTCTTGAGGTCGAGCGCGTAGAATTGCTTGTCGCCCGAGCCGACGAAGACTTTTCCGTTGGAAATCGCGGGCGCAGCCTGGATCGTATCGCCGGTTTCCACTTTCCAACGCAATTTCCGGGTCTCGAAATCGATGCAGTAGAGGATGCCCATCGCATCGCCGACGAGGATGGCCCCATCCGCGACGGCGGCTTCGGCGGTGCCGGGGGATTCGAGCGGGAAAGTCCACTCGATCACGGGGGTTTTGGGCACGACGGCGGCCACGCGGCCTTGGAGCGAAGGGCTGCCGCGCGTGATCGGCCAATCGGTCAATGCGGGAGGAGCGGCTGCTGCCTGATCAGCGGGATTCGCAGGCTGCGGCTTGTCACAGGCTGTTAGGAAAAGAAGCGGCAGGGCGGCAAGAAGTCGGTTCATGGCGCGAGGGCTTTCTGGTAGAGCGCGGTGATCGAAGCGTGATCGAGCGGCACGGGATTGAAGCGGCCGGTCCATTGTTGGGTGGCGGCTTCGGCGAGTTCCGGGATGGCGGTGAGGGGGATTTCGGGTTTCTGGAGATGGGCGAGCTCGATCGTTTTTTCAAGCCAGTCGATGAGCGGGGCGTCGAGCTCGCGGGCGAGATTCTGATAGATCAGGGCGATGTCCGGGTCGGTGAGGTTGAGGCGGACGACGTGGGGAAGCATCATCGTGACAGCAAGGCCGTGAGGGACATTGAAACGGGCGGTGAGCGGGTTGGCGGTGGCGTGGGCGGCACCGAGCATGCTGTTTTCGATGGCTGATCCGGCGAGGGCGGCTCCGTAAAGCATGCGGCCGCGGGTTTCCAGATCGGCGGTGCCGGTGAGGACATCGCGGATGGCGGAAGAAATGAACTGGAAGGACTCGGCGGAGAAGGCGGACGAGATGGCGTTGCGCTTGGTGCAGACGGCGGATTCGAGGGCGTGCGAGAGGGCGTCGAGGGCTGTGAGGGTGGCGACGTTCTGCGGCTGGGAGGCGGTAAGCTCTGGATCAAGGATGGCGGTGTGTGCGAGGGCTTTTGGGTCTCCACAGGCCATTTTCTCATGAGTGCCGTCACGCGAGACGATGGCGTAGGATTGGCATTCGGATCCGGTGCCCGCGGTGGTGGGGATGGCGATGAAGGGAAGCATCGCGTTCTTGGCGAGGCCGTATCCCATGTAATCGGCCATGCGGCCGGGGTTGTGGAGGAGGAAGTTGCAGCCCTTCGCGGTGTCCATGCTGGAGCCGCCACCGAGGCCGATGAGGACGTCGGGGTTGATGGATTTCGCGAAGTCGCGGCAGGCCTCGATATCGGTCTCGGTGGGGTTGATGTGGGAGCCCTGATAGACGGTGGATCGGATGCCAGCGGCTGTCAGTAAAGCACTGGCACGGGCGACGTGACCAGCTGCGACGATGCCTGGGTCAGTGACGATGAGGACGTTGGTGACGCCGAGGGTAGCGAGGCATTCGGGGAGCTCGGCGAGACGTCCTGGGCCGAAGAGGATTCGTGGGCTGGGGCGGGCGTCGGAGGGTTTCATGAGAGGATTGGGAACCGCCAAGACGCCAAGGACGCCAAGCTTGGAAGGGTTATTTTCGGTCATCATCCTTGGCGAACTTGGCGTCTTGGCGGTTCGATCGATTCATTATACGACCGCGACATTTCCCTGGATGGCGCGGCGGTGGTAGAGGAATTCGAAGAGGTTGCCTTCGTGGGGTTGCTCCCATTGGACGCGGTTGGTGGGGAAGGTGCCGAGGTTGAGGCGCTCGATGTCGGGGCTGAGCAGGAGTTGCTCGATGAAATGCGGGTCTTCGGTGAAGGCCGAGACGACAAGGGTCTGGCCGATGTTGGCGAGCATCTCGGATTGTGGGATTTCCACGATGCTGGCGTAGGGGAACATGAACTCGGTGTTGGCGAGCGCGTGATCCTTGTCGGAGCAGGAAATGAGCGTGGGCTGGAGGTAGGTTTGCTCGAAGGCTTCGACTTTGCGTGGGGTATCGCGGTGCGTTGCTGTTAGATCGGTGGCTCCGGAATCCTTGAGGTGGGCGGAGATCAGGTCGTCGATACCATCGGCGAGCGCGGGATTGGCGAAACCGCAGAGCAAAGCATCCGGGTGCTCGCGTGGGTGGGGCTGGATTTTCGCGAGCTCTATGGCGAGGGCGTTGGCGAGTTCGTCGCGGTGGCTTGGGACGAGGATGGCGGAGGTGTTGATGCAGGAGCGACCGCCGTTGGCGGAGATGGATTGCACGATGACATCGAGGAACTCCGGCCAGCGGTGGATCATGTCCTCGCCGATGAGGATTTTCGAGCGGCCGGTGCCGTGGACTTGGATGGAGGGGAAGGCGGAGTATTTTTTCACGGTGGCATCGGAGCCGAACGAGATGCCGCGGCCGCAGGTGGTCAGAAGGGTGTCGCCGCCTTCGTGGGTGGTCGGGTAGTAGCAGAAGGTTTCTCTTGGAAAACCGGCCTGGATCATCGCCTGCACGATGCGGAGAGGCGTGAACGGATCCTCGCGGCCGGGTTTCAGAAGGACGGGGATTTTCATCACCGGGGCGGGAATCCACAGTGAATTGACGGCTGGCGCGTTGGATGGAAGCGAGACGCCGAGCGATGAGGTGGTGGGGAAGTAGTTGATGATCAGGTCGTCGATGCGGGTGATGCCCTTGTCGAAAATGTTCAACGGCATGTTGCGGGTGAGTCCGGCGATGATCGTGCGAACCTGTGACATGGCGGCATGGATTTTCCCCATGTTCATGCGGACGAGGGTGTGGGGAAGGCGGGTCAGTGCGGACAGCGACTCGACATACTGTTGGGGCGACTGAACGGCATCGCCGCAGGGCAGATCCGCATGGAGAAACAGCTCGGCGGCCTGTTCGCAATACGTCGCGAGCGTTTCCGCCGGAATCGCGTCGAGCGCGGCCTTGGCTTTGGAAATCTGGAGAAGATCGCGGCGGATGAGGCCGGGGTTGGCGGTGTGTGTGGTCAGCGTTTCAGTGCCGAGGTCGAGTTCGACCAAGTCATGGGAAGAGTATTCGCGGCCGAGGCGGAGGATGGGGATGTTCATGGCGTTGGTTTTCAATACACCCCTTCGATCACCGTCTTGGTGCCGGATTGGAACGGCCTGACATCCCCCACCCCGTCCCACGGGAACTCATCGCAGGGGGCGCGGCGGATGGCTTCGTCGCGTTCGAGGAAACGGGGCATGAAGAATTCCTTGGTCATGGTGGTGAGTTCGACGCGGCCGTATTCGCCGTAGGGCATGAGTTCGGACGTGGATTCGGGATTCACGATGCGCAGCACGGCGCGGGGTTGCGGGGCGTGGTAAGTCAGGGAAAATTCGCCGGGGCCGCGTTTTTTGCTGATGGCGAGACCCATCAGGGTGTTGCCGTAGGTGGGCGCGAAATTGATTTTCCCCTCCAGCACTTCCTCTTCGATAAAGCGGACGTATTGCGGGGTCATGGTGGTTCCGCCGGCGAAAACGCCGCGGATGCCGGCATCGACGAGCGACATGCGCTCGGCAAGTGATTCGAGGAGTTTGGGTGTGGTGAACAGGCAGCCGATGTCGCGGTGGCGGATGATGGTGGCGGCCTGGTCGATGACGTGTTCCTGATAGAGTTTGGCCATCCGCATTTCTCCCATACCGATGAGGCGTTTGACCCAACGCGGATCAAGATCGATAAAGTAACAGGCGCCACCGCGGATGTTGGCGAGGTGCTCGATGGCGAGGCGCAGTCGGCGCGGACCGGTGGGGCCGACCATGAGCCAGTTGGCACCCTGCGGAAAGAAGTCCGGGCCGTAGTGCTCGGAGAATTCGGTGTAGTCGGTCAAGTAATCGTCCCAGCCGATGCGTTGCTTCGGCATGCCGGTGGTGCCGCCGGTTTCGAAGACATTGTAGGGGCGCTTGCCGAAGGCTTTCGGGATGAAACGGGCGGGATCTTCCTTGCGCAGAACCTCGTCATCGAAGGGCTCGAATCTTTGGATGTCGGCGAAGCAGGAGATGTCCTTGAGCGGATCAAAGCCGAGGCTCGGCACTTGTTCGAGCCAGTAAGGGCATCCGGTTTCCGGGGAGAAATGCCACTTCACCATTTCGCGGGTGTGGGCGTCGAGGGCTTCGGCGGCGGCTTGTGGAGTGAGGGATGAGGACATGGTGTGATGAAAGATGCTCAGGCGAAGAACTTGCGCAAGGTGGAGTCTGGTGGTTTCCGCGTGAGGAGAGAAACGAGGGCCAATGTGATGGCGGATGCCGCGAAGATGAGGGTGACGGGCATCATGCCAACAATGAGGAGTCCATCGGATTAACCGGGGAGTTTGGTGGCGAGGATGGAGATGAGGCGGCGGGTTTCATCTGGATGTGGAAGACGGGTGCTCCGGGGCGGACTGAAGATCCGCGCTCCATTTCTCACTTGGTGCCGATGGCGTAGAGGTGGGTCATGGTGGCGACGTAGAGGACGTTGTTTGCCACGATGGGCGAACTGTAAACGGGCGCGCCGAAGTTGACGGTGCCGAAGGCTTTTTTCTCCTTGTCGGCGGCGAGGATGTGGAGGTCGCCGTCCTCGGTGGGGAGGAAAACCTTGCCATCAGCGACCATGGTCGATCCCCAGATGCGGGATTGCGTTTCATGAACCCAGTGCGCCTTGCCGGTTTTCGCGTCGATGCAGTGCAGGTTACCGTTGTATTCCGCAATGAACAGCAGGCCGTTGATGATGCTCGGCGTGGAAATCGAGCGGCCGATTTCCTTGTAAGTCCATACCGGCTTGCCGGTGGCGGGGTCGATGCAACTGAGCTGGCCGATTCCGTCCCCGTGTTCGGGATCCTGGCCGATGGCGGCGTAAACGAGTCCCTCGGCGATCACGGTCGTGCCTATGACCTCACTGGGGCCGCGGAACGTGGCGTATTTGATCTGTATCCCATCCCTCTTCCGATAATCCTCCGGATTGCAATCGTAGCGCCAGAGTTCCTTGAGGACGTCGAGTTCCTCCTCCTCGCTGCGGACGGGCTTGGGATCGAAACCGTAGGCGAAACCATCGCCACCGCCCCAGATCAGCATTTCCTTGTCGCCGATCTTGCCCAGCGCGGGGGATGACCAGGAAGCGTGGAGGACTCTCTCGGCGACGCCTGAAATTTCCTCACCCAGGAGTTTTCCGGTGGTCGCATCGACGGCGACGAGCGAGGGAGCGAGCGGCGCGGGGATGTTGGTGTGAGACCAGTCCATGCCGTTCGAGGTGGCGGTGTAAACGACGCCGTTCACGACCAGCGGGGAGCAGGAGGAAACGTTGTGGGGGAAAACCCCGAGTTCCTCGCGCATATCGAAAATCCAGAGGATATCGGCATGTTTGTTGTCGGTGGCGACGGGCTTGGTCGGATCGGCCGTCATGTATTTCGCCTCGTCCTGGAAAGTGCCGTCGTTGCCGTTGGCCATGCCATTGAGGTCGAGGCAGACGATCTCGCCGCGGTTGGTGACGACATAGGCCTTGTCGCCGACGATGGCGGGGGAGGAGCAGAGGCCTACAAATTCCCAGTCGCTGACCTTGCCGGCTCCGAGCTTCGGAATGATCAACTGCCAGAGGAAATCGCCGGTTTTTTCATCGAAGCAAAGCAGGTTCCCGCGGTCGCCGATTTGGCTGGGATCGCGCGGAGATTCATTGTTCGTGCCCACGAGGATCTTGCCATTGCCGACGACAGGGTTGCCGTAAGTCTGGGAGCCGAGCTTGGCCGTCCAGAGGATGTTTTTTGCGGCTGTTAGATCGATGGTTTCCTTTTCAGGATCGATTTTACCGGGGACAATTTCGGTGGGGATGCCCTTGGCCTCGGCGACCATGTTGCGGGATGGGGTGCCGCCCCACATCGGCCAATCCTTGGCATGAACAGTCGGTGCGAGGGCGAGAAGTAGAATGGGAAGTCTCATGGGTTTTTAGTAAGCTTGATGTTGTCGATGTAAACGCGTTTCTGGGATTGCGGCGAGAAGGCGAAAACGGCGGGGGAGCCTTTGGGGTGGAGGTGCTTGACGGGAGTCTCGATCGTCCACTCGGCGGGTTCGTCGGTGCCGCGCGGCCAGGCCTTGGCGAACACGGTGCCGCTGCCGTCGGGGTTCGATTTCACGGTGGTTTTCAGGCGATACCAGGTGTTCGGCTTGATCGGGAATTTCACCGATTGCTTGAGGCGGTCGTGGTTGCTGGAAACCTCAAGGATCTGTGCGTTGCCGACCAGGGCGACGAGGTAGCGCTGGTTGACGAAGCCGACGGTGGACATGATGCGGCGGGTGCCGTCGGTCATCACATCGCCTTCGAGCGTGTAGTTGCTCATGTCGGATGCGCCGAAGAAATTCGTGGTGCGCTGGAACAGGATGTTGTCGAGGCGGTTGCCGAGGACTTTGGAGCCGTCCTTTTCAAGCACGTGCCACTTGAGCCGCGCGCCCAGCCATGGGAGGGGCGGGAAATTGACGGCCTCGGTCGGATCGAATTCGTTTTTCATCGAAAGCTCGATGGCCTCGAAATCGGCGCCGTATCCGTAACCGGCGACGATCCGCCCGCGGGTGGTGGCGGTCATGCCGTTCGCCGTGACCTTGAACGCACCGGCCGAGAGTTTCGCTTCGGGGCCTGCCTTGAGCGTGGAGCCTTCGAACGTGGCATCGACCGTGGATTGCACCTTGGCCGTGGGCGGGATGAAGGTCGCCCAGGATTCCGCTTTCACTTCCTTCACGCGGCGACCTTTGGCATCGAGTCCGTAAACTTTGAAATCGATGGATTCGCCGGCCTTGATCGCGAATTCGGCGGGGACGACCTGTAAGCTTGCGATCTCACCGGGCGCGGGTTTTGGCTCCGGTTTCACGTCCACGTATTTGCCCTCCTTCGAGCCGAAGCAATGCAGCTTGTCCTTGCTGAAAATATACACCTTGCCGGCCCAGATCGCGGGCGCACCGAGGAGGTTGTTCTCGTATTTCGTTTCGAAAAGGCGCTCGGCCTTGTCCGGGCCGGGCTTGAGGATGTGGAAGGTGCCGTCGAACATCGGGACGTAGAGCTTGCCATCGCCGAAGGTGGGCGAGGCGTGGATCTGGTCGGGCGCGAGTTTTTCGGACCACAGGGTTTTGCCGGTCGCCGCATCGACGCAGAGCAGGGAGCCGGTGGAAACGGTCGAGTAGATTTTCCCGTCCGCGAGGGTGGGCGAGGAGCTGAAGGCGGTGATTTCGTCGTTGCGCCAGAGTTCGGCTTCCTTGCCGAGGGTGACGAGTTCGGCGGGGTATTCGGTCGGCATTTTCAGGCAGACCATGCGGCCGGCGGTGGAGGCGTCCGTGTTTTCGGTGCCGTGGACGGCGACGAGTTTGTCATCTCCGAGCAGAAGGACTTGGGCGTTGACGCCGCCTTGCGAGAGGCGGAAGCGCCAGAGGGACTTGCCGGTATTTGCATCAATACAGACCACGTGGCCGCAGCCGGTGCCTGCGTAAAAAACATCGCGTCCCGCCAGTTTCCCGAAAACAGGAAGGGCGAACGAGCTATCCACCGGGACGATGCCGGGGGTGGAGGCCCAGACGAGTTCGCCGGAGAGTTTATCGAAGGCATAGAAGCGGTCGGCGGCCGGGCCGTCGCCGCCCCAGTTGGCGGTGACGCAGTGGAAAATGACGAGATGCTCGTAAATCGCGGGCGCTCCGCTGCGGCCGTTCGGGAAAGTGAGTCGGCCGAAATCCTCCATCAGCGAGTGCTCCCAGAGCAGTTTCCCGTCACCCGTGTAGGCAACGCTGTGGCCGTTGCTGAACTGGAGATAGACGTTCCCCGTCTCAGGATCGACGGCGGGAGCGCCGATGCCGTAACGGTTGTAAACGACATCGCTGAGGTAATCCGTGTAGCGCACTTCCCAGAGCTTTTTGCCGGTCACAGCGTCCAGGCAAAGCAGTGCCTCGCGAACGTCCTCGCCGACCTCGCCGTAAAAGCCAAATGCGTAGAGCTTGCCGTTCGCGATGACCGGAGTGCCGGCGCCGTGGATATCGTAAGTCCAGAGTTCGCTGCCGGGCTCGCATTTCTCCGGCAGGCCGGTTTCCAGCGAGGCTCCGGTGTGGAGCGGGCCGCGCCAGTTCAGCCAGCCGGTGGTTTCGGCGGCGCTGGCCGCGAGCAGCGGTAAGGTGGCAAGGAGCAAGGTGAGTTTCATGGTGGGATGTGTGAAATATGAGGAAGCCTAGGCGCTTGTTTACGCGGCGCACGGGATATTTCGTTCAGAACATCGTGCGGAGCCGCAATCCGAACAGCTGGGGATCCCCCGGCGAGCCTGCTGCGATCTGCGGGTTGATGAAGGAGTAGTATTCCTCATCGAGCAGATTCCGCCCGAAAAGGGCGATGGTGAAACGCTCGGTCGCGTAGCCGATTTCCGCATCCCAGAGCGCGTAGGCATCCTGGGTGAAAACGCCGGTGTTCGCGGCGTCGAAACGCGTGCTACCCGCGACTCGCACCGAGGTCTGGGCGAAAAATCCGTTCTCGAAATCGTAGCGAACGCCGGCGCTACCCGTGTATTCCGGCACGAAGGGAACCTCGTTGCCATTGAAGTTAAGACCGAAAGCCGAATAGGAGTCGAACTCGGCGTTTACGTAGCCCAAGCTGCTGCGGACGGTGAGGCGCTCGACAGGTGTCCAGGCAAGATCCAGCTCAATCCCGCGCGAAGTGACTTCATCGGCATTGACGATGGCGAAGTCGGTGCTGAACGGCACGGACTGGTTGAACTGGTAGTCGTCGATCTGATCCCAAAAGCCGCGCAGTCCGATGCGCAGATCCTGATCGGGGTTGTCGTATTGCAATCCGATTTCGTTCGACCAGTTCGTTTCGCGTTCAAACGCGGGGCCGTTTGCCGAATCCACATAGGCCGTGAAGCCGCCCGGCTTGTTGCCGATGCTGCTGCGCACGAACCCATCCAACGTGGGAGTGATGGCATAGGTAAGGCCTACGACAGGGGAAACAAACAGATCATCATCGGAGCCGCGGACGGTGTTGGACGCGGTGGTGATGTCGGTTTTCACGCGGTCGATTTCCGTTTCGTGGTAGTCGAGTCGTAGCCCGGCATCGAGGGCGAGCGCGTCGTTCATCTGCCATGTCACGTTTCCGAAAGTGGCCAGATTCAGCTGCTCGATGTCGAAGCGGGTGGTGTCGTTCACGATGGGAGTAAAGGGAAAGAACGCAGGAGGGAACGGAACGGCGGTGGTTCTCAGGGCGGTTCCTTCGTTGTCGATCCACATCTGGAACAGCCCGGCCTGCCAGCGCAGCGGGCTTTCCTCTTCCGATGAGAAACGGATTTCGTTGGAAACCACATCCTGCGTCTGCGTGATGGCCGACCTCGCATCGGCCGGTGATCCTGCGAGCGGCGGCCCGGTAAAGCCGGCCCACGGCGTGGTGCCATCGGTCAGATCCAGATCCACGGTGGAAGGGTCGAGATCCCAGGTTTGGTAGCTGGTGATGGTTTCCATTTTCCCCCAATCGAAATCCTTGCGCGAGTGGAGGGAAAGCTGGTGGCGCTCCAGATCGGTGGCTCCGCGGAAATTCGAGGCATCGTTGAACGGATCGGCCGCGAACAAGGAGCTCAGCCGCTGCGAGCCGTCGTTCACAAACTCGCCGTAGTAGCGGAGGCGGAGCTCGAAGTCATCGCTCGGGTTGTAGAACAGGTTGAAAAGCCCGCCGGTGGCCTCGCGGTCGTCGGTCTCGTCGCCGAGAAAGGTGTTGCGGATGTAACCATCGCGCTGGTCGTGGAAAAGCTGGAGCGTGTGCGAGAAATCGCCGCCGAGCGGGCCGGAGGTTTGCAATCCGAGCCCGACGTGATCGTACGAACCGTATTCGGTGGTGAAACTGCCGGCGAACTTCTCGCCCGGCCGCGGGGTGAACATTTCCACCATCCCGGCGGGACCGTTGCGCCCGAAGTTCGGTCCCTGCGGCCCCCGGTAAACCCGCACTTCCTCAAGCTCCAGCAACTCGGACGGATAGCTGAAGGCATGCCCCAGAGGGACGTCGTCGATGGTGAGCCCCAGCGCGGGCGGGCCGAAGAAAAGCGTGTTGGTCGATCCGCGCATCGTGACCACCTGGCCGTAGCCGCGCGAATCGGCGGAAACCACATTGAAGCCGGGGACGATTCCCGTGAGGTCGGAAAACGAGCGCGCCTGGAAAAGCTCCAGGGATTGAGGGGAAATCACGCTGACGGCGGCGGGTTCGTCATCGATCCGCTCCGCTTCGACGATGGTCGGAGCGAGCAAAAACGGGTCTTGTGCGTGGGCGGCGGTGCCCAGTGCGAGGGCGATGGTAGCGATGCGCGTGGCTGGATTCATCGTTGGGTTAAAGTCGGATTACGTCGATAAGTTGTCTGGAGTCCGGCCGGGCGAAAACGAAAAAACTCCCTAGCTTCGGGAAAGTTCTGTATCACATTTCGCGTTGCCGAAAGCCGACCCGCGTTGGTCATAATGACTTCTGCTTTTCTTTCTTACACCAATCACCATGAAAATCCCCACAATCGCATTTCCACTGCTCCTCGCCTGCCTTCCCGCCATCGCCTTTTCCCAAGATTGGCCGCGCCACCTCGGGCCGGATGGATCGGGAAAGGTGGAGGGGAAAATCCGGACGAACTGGAAGGAGGAGAAACCGAAGGAACTCTGGCGCAAGGATCTCGGCAAAGGTTGCACCAGCTTTGCGATCGCCGGCGGGAAAGTCGTGGTCATGGGCAACAAGGACAACACCGACATTGTCTGGTGCCTCGATGCGGCGACGGGGAAGGAAATCTGGACTCACAGATACCCCGAAAAACTCGACCCGAAGCTTTACGACGGCGGCCCGAACGCCACGCCGACGCTCGACGGGGATGTCGTCTACACGCTTAGCAAATCCGGGAATCTTTTCTGCCTTTCCATGGCGGACGGGAAACCGAAATGGAACGTGCATTACAAAAAGGATTTCAAGGGCAGGGTGCCGGATTGGGGTTATTCCGCCTCGCCGGTGGTGAAAGGGAACCTGCTCTACTGCCTGCCTTGCGCGGACGATGGCGGATTGTACGCGCTGGAGAAATCCACCGGCAAGGTGAGCTGGAAATCGGGCGACGACACCAAGCCGGGATACGCGACCCCGGTGTTTTTCACCCACAAGGGCAAGGAACTCGTTGCGGCGTTTCATGGTCGGCAACTGGTGGCCTATAACCTGGATGGCAAGGGCGGCCCTGCCTTCGATTTCGGCTGGCGCACATCCTATGACGTCAACGCCAGCAATCCCCAATACCACAACGGCATGATGTTCCTCGCATCCGGATACGGCATGGGCTACGTGGTCATCGATGTGTCGGGCAGCGAGCCTGAAGCGCTCCACAAGGACGAGGACATCCGCATGATTTTCCAAAACAGCATCCTCCAGGACGGCGATATCCTCGGCGTGTTCGGCGACAAGAACATCGATGCGGAGCTGATCCGTATGGACATGAAAACCGGCAAGGCGCACTGGCGCGCCAAGATGCCGGGAACACGCGGAAGCTCGCTGATGGTCGGCGACCAGATGGTCATCCTCTCGGAAACCGGCGAGATCATTTGCGGCGAGCCGGCCAAGTCCGGTTGGAAGGAACATGGCCGCGTGAAAGCGCTGTCATCCGTCAGTTGGGGAAACGTCGCATTTGCCCATGGCCGGATCTTCGCCCGCTCGAACAAGGGCGAGGCGGTCTGCTATGAGGTGAAATGATGTGCTGATTTTTTTGACAGCCGGCGATTCCCGGTTTCGTATGGGCATGTGATGAAAGCTGGAATTTTCGCAACGAGCTTATTTCTGACGGGTGTTCTTAGTGCCGGGAACTGGCCCGCATGGCGCGGTGAAGGCAGCAATGGCGCAACCACCGGTGAGCAGCCGCCGGTCGATCTGGCGGGGAAAATGCTCTGGAAAGCCGAACTCCCGGGCCGCGGCTGCTCAACCCCGATCGTGTGGGGCGAAAAACTCTTCGTCACCAGCCCGATCGGTGATGAGGACGGCCTGCTGGCCTTCGATGCCAAGGGCAAGGAACTCTGGCGCAAAACTTTCGGAGCGGGCACTCCCGGGCGTGGACAACGCGTCGGAAGTTCCACGAATTCCTCACCGATCACCGACGGAAACGTCGTCGTCGCCTATTTCAAGTCGGGAACCGTGGCATGCGTCGATCTCGACGGGAAACCGCTATGGCAAATCAACCTTCAGAAGAAATACGGCGAGGACAAGCTCTGGTGGGATCAGGGCACTTCTCCCGTTTTCGCCGGAGGGAATGTGGTGGTGGCGGTGATGCAGACGGGAGGCGATTCCTACCTGGTTTCACTCGACCCGAAGACCGGCAAGGAAGTTTGGAAAACCCCAAGGAAATATGAAACCGGCGAAGAATCCGGCGATGCCTACACCACGCCCCATGTGGTCAAGCGGGATGGCAAGGAGCAGATCGTCACTTGGGGTGCGGATCATCTCACCGGCCACGACGCGGAGACCGGCAAGCTTCTCTGGCAATGCGGCGGATTCAATCCGAAGAGTGCCGGCATGCAGCGGGTCATCGCTTCGGCGGTGGCCGCTGACGGCCTAGCGGTGGTTCCTTTCAACCGGGGCGGTTCGATTGCCGCGATCCGCCTGGACGGCAGCGGCGATGTTTCGGAAACCCACTGGGCTTGGCGCAAGGACGAGATCGGCTCCGATGCCTGCACCCCGGTGCTCCACGATGGCAAGTTCTACGTGCTCAAGGATGCCGGCCCGGATCGCGGACGGCTGACCTGCCTGGATGCGAAATCCGGAGAGAAACTTTGGGAATCGAACCTGCCGAAAGCACCGCAAGTCTTCTACTCGTCACCGATTCTCGTGGGAGACCAGATCTATTGCGTCAGGGAAGACGGGATGATTTTCAGCGGAAAAATCACGAAAGACGGGCTGTCGGATATCAAAAGCCATGCGCTTGAGGAAGGGGTCATCGCCTCTCCGGTTTCGGTCGGAGGTCGCCTGATTTTCCGCACGGACAGCAGCCTGTTTTGCTTCGGCGAGGATTGATCGCGAAATCGTAAATCCACTTAGGGTTTCACGTCATAGCAGAACAGCAGATCCTGATCGCGCAGATAGAGCTTGCCGCCGATCACTACCGGATGGGTCCAGATCTTGCCGTTGGTGCCCTCGCGCAATTTGGTTTGGCGGGGGATTTCAAATCGGCCGTGTTCGATGTATTTGTCGGGATTCGCTTCGGCCAAAAAGACCGATCCCGCCTCTTCGTCCATGCAGTAAAGCATTCCGTCCGCGTAATGCACCGCACCCTTCTGGCTGCCTTCGCCGCTCTTGTTCCACTTCTGCTTACCGGTCGCAAGCTCCTGGCAAACGAGGCCGCCGCCATCGGAAAATCCGTAAATGTGGCCGTCCACCAGCACCACGCCGCCGTGATGGTTTTTCATCACCTTGTTTTCCCAGACATCCTCGGCCTTATCGCCGTCGATTTTCACCAGCTTGCAACCCGAGCCATAACCGGACGTCATGTAAACCGTGCCATCGTGATAGACCGGCGTTGGAATCACCGCGGTGCGGCCTTCCGGCCAGGGCGACTTCCACAGGACATCGCCGTTTTCCGCATCCACCCCGGCCAGCGTGTTCATGAAAAGCTGGATGTATTGCCGCTTGCCTTTCACCTCGGCAACAATCAGCGAGGAATACTGCGCGCCGTCCTTGAGGTCTTTGCTGCGCCACAGCTCTTTCCCGGTTTTCTTGTCCAGCGCGACGATCGCCCCCTGATCTCCACCAGGGGTGACCACGACCTTGTCACCATCCACCAGCGGCGATTCCGAATAGCCCCAGCCCGGTATGCCGCCGCCGAAATCCTTCACCAGATCCTTGTTCCAGATCCGCTTCCCGTCCGTCGCGTTGAAGCAGGCGACCTCACCGTTCGCGCTCATCGCATACACCATTCCGTCGCTCACGGTCGGCGCGCCGCGCGTTCCCCCGCCCCATCCCGTGTTGTAGCCCTTCTCCGGATCCTCACCGATCGGCGCCGACCACAACTCCTTGCCACCGGCATCGAGGCATAGGATCTCCGCCTTTCCGTCGCGGTTACCTGTTAGGAAAATTTTCCCACCCACCAGTGCGGGCGAGCTGTAGCCCTTGCCGGCCTTTTCAAACGTCCACAGCAACTTCGGCCCCTCCTTCGGCCACTCCTTGACCAAGCCGGTGTCCGGCGACTTTCCGTCCCGCGCCGCACCGCGCCACGTCGGCCAATCGGTGGCGCCCGCTGGCTGTGCCGGAACGGCCTTTTCGGCAAATGCCTTGTCGTCCGCGGATAAACGAGCCAGCTCCAGCTGAAACGTTTTGCCGTCCTTGCGTTTCAAGATCACCTTGCCGTCCTTGAGGCCGATGAATTCCGCTTCCAGCTTCTTGCCGCTGGTTGCGTCCGTCCAAGTCCGCGCGGGAAGCGAGGAACTGCCGACGAGGAATGCCAGGGCCGTTAGCGCGAGAATGAGAGTGGATCGAGTGCTCATGCTTCCACTAAACAAACTACGGCCAGGAAATCAATCTATTGATTGCCAAGAAATCACTTTTCAGGTGACGGCCGTTGAAACACCTCTCCCCCAAGTAGCTGTGGCGTCCCGCCGCAGGCCGTGCACGGAGCGTCCCGCTCCGAATCTTCGCGCAACCTGATCCCTCCCGATCAGCGATCAGCAATCTCCACTCTCCCCCCACCGCCTCCCGCCTCCCGCCCTTGCGCCTCGTCCGCAGCCCCTTGCGGCTCCGCCCCGAAGCGTCGCGGCTCGGTCCTGACGTCTTGTGTCAGAGTAAAAAACCATTTGTACTCTGCCCCGAAGCGTCGCGGCTCGGTCCTGACGCCTTGTGTCAGAGTACAAAACCCATTTGTACTCTGCCCCGAAGCGTCGCGGCTCGGTCCTGACGCCTTGTGTCAGAGTACAAAACCATTTGTACTCTGCCGCGAAGCGTCGCGGCTCGGTCCGGACGCCTTGTGTCAGAGTACAAAACCCTTTTGTACTCTGCCGGGAGAGCCTGCGGCTCGATACAACGCGGCTCTGCAAGGCCCGAAAATGCCCGCCTACCGCCTACCGCGGATCTCATCCCCATCGCTCAGGAAAAATTCGGCGCTCTCTTCGTGGCGGGTTTCTTCGCTGTTTTCTTCTCGGTGATCGTATCCTGCCCTCCGGCTCGGCCAATGGCTCTTTCAGGGGCTTCTCGCAGAAAGCAAATTCCTGGCAGCCAGCCAGCAATTGATTATACAAAACTTCGTGAAGCAGCTAAAGATCGGCTGAGAGGCGAATGAAACCGCTGCGGCGGACATGAAAAAAACAAAGGGAACGATATGATGAAAAAAACATTTATTTTGTATTCTTGGTTGCTAGCCGCCGTTCTGGCATCCGCCGGGGAGCGGGTCGCGCTGTGGCCGGAAGGAAAGATCCCTGATTTTCAGACCCAGCAGATCGCGGCTACCACCCAGGAGGTGAAAGCGCCGGGATTCAAGGCTGCTGAAAACACGATGCCTTATCTCGACTGGTATGAGGCACCGGCGACGAAAAACGGCGGCTGCATATTGCTCATTTCCGGCGGCGGCTATGAGAGTTGCTGCGACGGGGAATGGATTGACCGGGTCGCGAAGAAGTTCACCGAGCTCGGGTTCGTCTGTGTGAGTCTCACCTACCGGACGCCGCGTCCGGTAGGTTTGCCGATCTATCAGAGTGCGTGGGAGGACGGGCAACGCGCCGTCCGTCTCGTCCGCAATGATGCGAAGAAGCGCGGGTTCGATCCGGAGAAGATCGGCGCGTTCGGATTCTCCGCGGGCTCGCACCTGACGGTCCTGCTCGGGACGAGCGCGCTCACAGCGGCGTATGGCTCGGTCGATGACCTCGACCAGCTTCCGTGCCACATCAACTGGGCGGTGCCAGTCTACACCGCCTACGCGCTCACGGACGGACTCATCGGCCCCAACACGCGCGACGGTGACGCGATCGACGTCAAGCTCTCGGACGTCTTCAAGTTTGACGCGAAGACTTGTCCGATGGCGCTCTTCCACGGCGGGACGGACGCCTATTCACCGAACGGCTCCACGCAGATCTACCGCCAGCTCCGCAGAATGAAAATTCCGGCTGAGATTCATCTCTTCGCAGACCGCCCTCATGGATTCATGGGCGACCCTGGCAAGGGCGAGGATGGCGCCGCCTATGACCACTGGCTGGACCGTGTTACCGAGTTTCTCCGCCAGATGAATTATGACGGTAGTCTCGGTGCGGAAGTCGATTTAATGAGCCGCTA
This sequence comes from Verrucomicrobiaceae bacterium, assembly GCA_027485615.1. Taxonomy (GTDB): domain Bacteria; phylum Verrucomicrobiota; class Verrucomicrobiia; order Verrucomicrobiales; family Akkermansiaceae; genus Luteolibacter. The sequence goes on along the minus strand of JAIXQS010000045.1, from coordinate 9,085 downwards.
TCCGAATGACGATGCGCGTGGCGAAACCAGCAAGGAGCCAGTCTGGCCGGAAGGCAAAATGCCAGACGTGCAGGCGAACCAGTGCCAGCCTTACATCGAGTGGCACCTGCCGAAGGAGCTCAAGACGAAGGCAATCCAGATCATCTACTCGGGCGGCGCCTACATCGGCAACGACCCGGATGGATTCGAGGTCGCCCCGACGCGGCGCTACCTGAACGAAAAGGGGATGGCAGTCGTGACGATGAAATACCGCACGCCGTCGCCGAGTGGTGGCTTGGCTAAGCACGCCACGGCCTGGCAGGATCTGCAGCGCGCTGTCCGGATCGTCCGCAGTAAGGCAGCGGCGAAGGGCCTCGATCCCGAGCGCATCGGCATCATGGGCTCCTCGGCCGGCGGACACCTGACGCTGATGGGTGCGACCAGTTCGAAACGCCGTTCCTACTCGCCGATCGACGACCTTGATCAGCTTTCCTGCAATGTGCAGTGGGCGGTCGCGATCTATCCCGCGTATGCGCTCACGGACGGCTCGCAATCCCCGAATGCAAAGGGCGGCAACGAGGACGACGCGAGGCTTGTCCCTGAGTTCTCGTTCGATCTTGCGACTTGTCCGATGCTCTTCATCCACGGCGACGCGGACAATTGGGCGGCGATGAATTCGGTGAAATGCTGGGAGCAGCTTCGCCGGATGGGAATCCAGTCCGATCTCCACACGCTTGCCAGACGCGGTCACTGCTTCCAGAGGACTGCCGCCCCCGGCACGGGCAGCTACACCTGGATGGGACGCATCTGGGAATTCATGAACCACAACGGATTCAATAAGTAGAAATCCAAGCCAGTTTTCCATTTAAGCAGTGAAGGTAGTAGGCGGAGTTCCTCCCTGGTCACACCAACAACGGCTCCAGAGTCCATCTCCGCAGACCGTTGATCGACCTCTTCATCATCAAGGTAGGGCGGATCCGGCTCGGTCCGCCCACTTGTCGCCAGCGGCGTGATGGAGAGCAGAGGAAGAGGAAGAATTGCTGATTGATGATTTTCAGAAGTGTAACCGCCACGGGCGAGCCAGATGGAAGATGCGGAGCGGGGCAGATGGAGCTTTTCTAAGGGGCGGGAAGGCGGTCGCGTAGAGGGCTATCACAGGAACCACCCGCATGAAACGAATCGAGCACCAGTGAGAAGCATCATGCCGAAAATGTTTTGGTGGTTCACAAAAGCCAGAACTTCGTTTAGTCCGATGGGCGACTTGTGAAAGAACCCGAATCCATCAACGAGCGGAACCGGCTCGACGCGCTGGAGCGCTACGTCGTCCTCGACACGCCGCCGGAGCCGGAGTTCGACGACTTCACGCAGCTTGCCTCACTGATTTGCCAGACGCCCATCGCCCTCATCTCGCTGGTGGATGGGGCGCGCCAGTGGTTCAAGAGCCGGGTGGGCCTCGAGGTTTGTGAGACCCACCGGAACATTTCGTTCTGCCAGCATACCATCCAGGAAGCGGAGTTGATGGAAATTCCCGATGCCCGCGAGGACGAACGTTTTTGCGCCAACCCGCTGGTCACTGGAGAACCGCACATCCGCTTCTATGCAGGGGTTCCGCTCACCACGCCGGATGGCCATCGACTCGGCACACTCTGCGTGATCGATCACGCGCCCCGCCAGCTTACGGGTGAGCAGCGCGACGGGCTCGTACGGCTGGCCCGCCAGGTCATGCGGCAGTTGGAATCCCGCATGGATCATACCAAGATGATCCAGAGCTCCGAGGCGCTGCGCGAGAGCAACGAGCGCACCGAGCAGATCATCGACTCGGCATTGGATGCCGTGGTCACCATGGATCTGGGCGGGCTCATCACCAGTTGGAATCCCCAGGCGGAAGTGATTTTCGGTTGGAGCGCCGGCGAGGTCATCGGCCGGAAAATGTCGGAAGTCATCATTCCTCCGTCTTACCGCGAGGCGCACGAGCGCGGGCACCGGCACCTGATCCAGACAGGCGAGGCAAGGGTGCTGAACCGCCGAATCGAAATAAGTGCGCTGCGCCATGATGGGGCGGAGTTTCCGGTTGAGTTGACGATCGCCAAGGTCATGGTAAGGGGGAAGGCACAGTTCAGCGCGTTCATCCGGGATCTTTCCGAGCTGAAGGAGTCCGAGTCCAAACTCGCCCGTGCCAGCGATTTGCTTGGCGCGGTGGGCAGGTTGCAATCCGGTTATATCAGCAGAGCCAAGATCGAAGCTGCGGAGACTTTCGAAGATCTGCTTCAGCTCCTGCTGAGCTTCACGGGCAGTGAATACGGCTTTGTGGCCGAGGTGCCTCGCGATGAACTGGGGCAGCCTTATCTCAAGACCCACGCGATCACCAATATTTCCTGGAACGAGGAGATGCGGGCTTTTCATGAGAAACACAAGGCGACGGGCCTGGAGTTCCGCAACCTCAAGACCCTGTTCGGAGCTGCCCTTGTGACAGGTGAAACGGTGATCTCCAATTCGCCCGCTACCGACCCCCGCCGGGGTGGCCTGCCCCCGGGCCATCCGCCGATGAACTCTTTCCTCGGCGTGCCCATCAAACAGGGTGGTGAAATCATCGCCATGGTTGGCGTGTCCAATCGACCGGGCGGCTACGATCTGGCCTTGGTCGGGGAAATCGAGCCGCTGCTCTCCACCTACGCCACCATCATCCGGGGCTTCCAGTTCACGAAGCAAAAAGAGGCCGACCAACACCGGATCGAGGCGTTGAATTCGGATCTGGAGGTCCGGGCAGGCGAGCTGGCGGCCGCATTGGAGGAGAACAGCCGCGTGGAGCGCGAGCGCCTGGAGGCACTTCAAGAGCACTCCGCCACCTTGGAGCGGCGGGTCGCCGAGCGCACTGCGGAGCTCGAGCATTCCAAACGGCAGTTCCAGGACTTGTTTGAGTTTGCGCCGGACGCGTTGGTGATGACGAATGCGGAGGGAATCATTCAAATGACCAACCATCAGGCCGAGCGAATGTTTGGCTGGACCTGTGCGGAGCTGCGGGGGCAAACATTGGAAATTCTGTTGCCCACCGCGCTTCAGGCCGGAAGCCCCGTGAAGAACGGCCGTTTTCTCGAGGCGGGTGAGAAACCCAGCCTGCCGGGCCGGCGCAAGGATGGCTCGGAATTCCCCCTGGAAATGAGCCTCAGCCCGGTGCAAACGGAAGGCGGTACGCTGCTCGCTGCCGCCATGCGTGACGTTTCCGAACGCATTCAACTGGAGCAGGAGGTGGCGCGCATCAGTTCCCATGAGCAGGAGCGCATCGCCCACGAGTTGCACGACCATCTGGGCGCATATCTGGCCGGCATCGCGTTCCGGTTCAAGTCACTGGCGGAAGCTTTGGAACGCCGCGCCATCCCCGAGGCGGCCAACGCCCAGCAACTGGTCGGGCTGGTCAACGACGGCGTTGACCTGGTCCGGAATTTCGCCCGCCTGCTCGCCCCGGTGGATCTGGAAACCGGCGGGCTCCCGGCCGGATTAGCCCAGCTTGGCAAGGAAATGGAAACCGCCTTCCGCATCGAGTGCCGGGTGGAGGTGGAGCCAGCGCTCCCCCCGCTCACTCCTGAGCAAAGCATGCAACTTTACCGCATCGCCCAGGAAGCCACTCGCAACGCCATCCAGCATGGCAAGGCCCGGCTGGTCATCATTTCCGTCCGCTGCGAGCCGAACTGCTTGATCCTGATGATTTCCAACGACGGCAAACCCTGGAGTCCGGATCCGGAGCGCGCCGGTGGCATGGGCCTGCGCATCATGCGCCATCGTGCCGTCAATATCGGCGGAACCTTCACCATGAACCCCCACTCCACCGACTGCACATCCGTCATCTGCCGGTTGCCACTTTTTCCCGCCAACTCCGCTAACGAAAACCTGAAATCCGACTCATGAAAAAAATCCGCGTTCTCATCGTCGAAGACCACCCCTTCTTCCGCAGCGGCCTCGCCCAGTGGCTCAACCAACAAGAAAAGGTGACCTGCTGCGGCGAAGCCGGATCATTGACCGATGCCCGGAAGGCGGTGGTGAAGACGCGCCCCGACGTGATCCTCATGGACCTGCGCCTGGGCGACGGTGAGGGGCTCGATCTGATCGCGGAAATCACCCAGGCGCATCCGCAAATCCGGAGCGTGGCCTTGTCGCAGTTTGACGAAGACATTTATGCACACCGCGCCATGCAAGCCGGGGCACGCGGTTACCTGATGAAATCCGAGGCCACCGAGTCGGTGCTGGCCGCCATCCAGACCGTGATGGAAGGGGGCATTCACCTCAGCCCCGGGATGGCCGCCAAGCTTCTCCAGAATATCTTTCCCGACCCGGCATCCAGATCCCTCAGCCTGGCCAGGTTGTCCAACCGGGAATTGCAGGTGTTCCAATTGCTGGGTGGCGGACTGAGCACCATCGAGATCAGCAAGCACCTGATGCTCAGCCCTAAGACCGTCGAGACCTATCGCGAGCATTTGAAGGACAAGCTCGGTCTCGGGGATGCTTCGGCGCTGTTGCGTGCCGCGACGCTTTGGGCGGAATCCGGCCGCTTGGAGGCGGAGGATTCTGCCGCGCCCCGATAGAATCGTTGAGCACGCAGCGCGCGCCATAAGGGTGACCCTTACTCATTTTCAGGGTGAAACCCCGATGCGGAACACCCAAATTTGTGTAATAGTAACCGTGCTTTTCACAACAACGCTCTGCGAACGTCATTCTCCAGTGGCGTTTCCGGTAGCGGCGGAATTTTACCAGCAGTTGTGAAGAAGTGAGACGTGAAAAAAATTTGGAGGGTTGAATCCGCCAAGCGAGGATGAAATTTCAGTGACCCGGGGGGGTCCTGCATTTGACCCGCTTGGCGGATTCAGCTTTCTGGAGACAGCTGCGATCCATGGCATCTTGCGCGCGCCCATGGGGTGACCCTTACTCATTTTCAGGGCGCTACCCCGATGCGGGACACCGCGAAGTGCTTTTTTATGACTCATGTGTGACGTTGCCTCATTTTCCGTCTCCAGTGATCGACCGCTCCTTGGCTTTTCCGAGGTGCACAGTTTTCGGCATCAGGCTCCGGCATTGCCCGGAATGGTTGCCAGCGCGGGGACGAAGGTTTCCGCCAGCGAATCTCATGATGTGCCGGAGTCCCCAATCACCAGCCTGATTTTCGTAACCGGGCTGATCATGCTGCTGCGCAGAGGCATTGAGATGATGTTGAATGGAAAAGATGAAGCTATCTGTCAGGCACCGGTTCTTTCTCTCTTCCGGCCTCCGACCTGCAAGCCCCTGTCATGAAACAACAAAACGCGGATTCAAACGCAGGCCTCAGTCATGGAAACCCGCCGGTTTCTTTGATTCCCCATGTTCAACGAAGTCTCTTTACGTTTCACAATGAGACGAAACCGAGCCCCCTTGATCTGGACCTGGAACATTGGGATTTGGATTCGCGGGCCTGTTTCGCACCAAACTCGGTGCCAAAACCCTCACTCCTACCGGCCTCGTTTCGCTGCTCCAAGCGCTGGACAGCCATCCGCAAACGCTGATCATGCGACCGATGACCTCGTCATTCACATCTCACCCCGCTGGGGACAATTGGGCAGACCCGGCGTCCACCGCCACTGACTCGCCACGTTTTGGGGAGGGTGCTTTGCCGACGGGCGCACTGGAGCGCATGGCCCGGCTGGCCTGGCGGAACAACGCGCGCTGCATCGGTCGCCTGTTCTGGGAAAGCCTGCATCTTTTCGATGCGCGCACGGCCGGCAGCCCGGACGAGGTGTTTGAGGCCTGTGTGAGACACCTTGAATACGCGTCCAATGGCGGGCGCATCCGGCCGGCGGTCACGGTCTTCGCGGAGGCTGAGCCCGCAGAAAAGGGTATCCGCATTTGGAATACCCAGTTCATCCGCTATGCCGGCTACCGCGCGGCGGACGGCAGCATACTCGGAGATCCGGCTCAGGTCGCGTTCACGGCGCGGGTGATGGAGATGGGCTGGCAGCCGCCGCATGACCGCTCCGCCTTTGACGTGCTGCCGCTGGTGGTGGATTTTCCCGGCCACGCCCCGCATTGGTTCGAGCTGCCCAGACACGCGGTGCTGGAAGTGCCGATATCGCATCCCGAGTTCGGTTGGTTCGCCGGGCTGGGTCTGAAATGGCATGCCGTGCCCGCCGTCTCCGACCGGGCGCTGGTGGGAGGCGGCCACCGTTTCACCGCCGCGCCTTTCAGCGGTCACTACATGGGCACCGAGATCGCCTCGCGCAACTTCGGCGATGAGGGCCGCTACCATCTGCTGCCTGTCATCGCCGAGCGCATGGGGATTGATCGTTCCAAGCGCAGCCTGCTGTGGAAGGACCGCGCCCTGGTGGAGATCAACACCGCCGTGCTGCATTCCTTCCAAAAGGCGGGAGTGGCCATCGTCGATCACCACACCGCCTCCGCCCAGTTCATGCAACATGTGGCGAAGGAGGAAAAGTGCGGTCGCAAGGTCCCCGGCGACTGGTCGTGGCTGGTGCCGCCGATGTCCGGCTCCGCCTGCCCGGTCTTCCACCGCTACTACGATGACGCCCGCCCCGAGCCGGCTTACGTCGACCAGGCGCGGCCGTGGTGAGCGCCTTTACGGGAATTTCCATAAGGGTAACCCTTACTCATTATCAGGGTAAAACCCCGATGACAGAAAGCATCCGTCATGCTGGAGCCATGAGCAGTCGAACGAATGAAACCCGCTTGGATCAAAAAAACCGGCTCCCTTTTCCCCGATTCCGATCCCAATGCCCCGACCGGCGCGCCATCCGGCACTGTAACCTTTGAAGGCGGGCAGGCCGCCTAAAGTTCAAAGGCAGAAGCTACGGATTTACAGCGAGCGGAGTCACAGCAAGGCTGCATTGCCGAAAGCTACCGCAGGCTTCAGCAGTCCAAGGGCGCTTCGCAACTCAGGCGGAGGGAGTCACCATCGCAACGGCCATGGCGGCGATGCCTTCCTTGCGGCCGACGAAGCCCATGGTCTCGTTGGTGGTGGCCTTGATGCCGATCCGCTGCGGCGGAATGCCGAGGGCTGCGCCGATGTTCCTTTGCATCGCCTCGCGGTGGGGCAAAACCTTTGGCGCCTCGGCGATGAGGGTGGAGTCGATGTTGACGAGCGAGAGGTTTTCCTCCGCCAAAAGCTCACGGCATTTCTCCAGGATCTTGAGCGAGGAGATGTCCTTGCAGGCCGGATCACCGGGCGGGAAATAGTGGCCGATGTCGGCTTTTCCCATCGCGCCGAGGACGGCATCAGCGATGGCGTGGCAGAGGACGTCCGCATCCGAGTGACCGTCAAGCCCGTGGCTATGAGGGATTTCCACTCCGCCAAGGATGAGAAGGCGGCCTTCCGCGAAACGGTGAACGTCGTATCCGATGCCGATCATAGGATTTCCTCGATGGGGATTTTTCCGTTGGTGGCGACGATGGCCCAGGAGTCCGCCTTGCCGGGTTTTTGCGTGAGGGTGACCTTTCCGCCCGCCGACTCGACGAGGAGCTGGCCGGCGGCGATGTCCCAGAGGGAGATGGTGGATTCGACGTAGGCGTCGAGCCGGCCGCTGGCGATGTAGGCCATGCCGAGCGCGGCGGAACCCATCATCCGCATCTTGCGGGCGCGCAGCGAGGCCTTGTGGAAACGGGCGATGCCGGTGTTGAGCGCCTCGGTGTCCTTACCGCAGCCGACGAAGAGGATGGATTCCTCGAGCGTCGTCCGCGGGCTGACTTGGATCGGCACGCCGTCGAGCATGGGTGGGCCGCCTTTTTCCACCGTCCATGTCTCGCCGACCATGGGATCGTGGATCACGCCGACGGTAATCTCTCCATCCACGCGCAGGGCGATGGACACGCAGAAATGCGGAATGCCGTAGAAGAAATTCACGGTGCCATCGATGGGATCGACGATCCATTGCCGCGCGGAGTCGGGGTTGCCGGCGATGCCTTCCTCGCCGTAGAGTGCGTCGCCGGGGCGGGCGGTGAGGAGGATTTCCGTGATCAGATCCTGGGATTCCTTGTCGAGCGCGAGCTTGATGTCGTGGTGCAGCGCCTCATCGACCACCAGCGATTTTCCGAAATGGGCGCGCAGCAGTTTTCCCGCCGCGAGCGCGGCTTCGGTGGCGAGGGCAAGGTCGTTTTCCATGCGCCGTGGGTAATGCGCCGGAGGGGCGGGGTCAAGGGTGGCGATGGGGAGCGCACGCGCCCTCGCGTGCTGTTTCCGACGCCCTCGCCGGAAACTTGTATGTTTCAAACCGCGCCCGCCCCCCCCAGTGGGGGCAATCCATTGCCCACAGTCCGACCACCGTGTGGGCGTGGAAGGGCATGGAGGGTTGGGTGGAAGAAAGGGGTCGCAAACCCCTTCTCCGTATTATCGCGCCGCGACCAAGTCGTAACCGCGCCAGTCGCCGATGGTGACTTCCGCGAAGGAGCCGACGGGGAGTTTCTCATCGACCATCACGGAGCCGTCGATCTCGGGCGCATCCCATTGGGTGCGGCCGACGCCTTTTTGCTCGACGAGGACGCGGACTTTTTTGCCGACCTGCGCTTGGTTCGTTTCCGAGGCGATTTTCTGGAGGGCGGACATGGAGCGCGACCAGCGGCTTTTGCGGGTCATGTGGTGGAGGTGGCCGTCGAGCTTCACGGCGCGGGTGCCCTCTTCCTTGGAGTATTGGAAAACCCCGGCGCGTTCGAAGCGGAATTCCTCGATGAAATCCAGCAGTTCCTGGAAATCCTCCTCCGTCTCGCCGGGGAAACCTACGATGAACGTAGTGCGGATGCCGAGGCCGGGGATACCCGCGCGCATGCGGCGCAGGAGATCGCGGATGTAATCGCCGGAGGTCACGCGTTTCATGGCGGTGAGCATGCGGTCGGAAATGTGCTGGAGCGGGATATCGACGTATTTAGCGACCTTATCGCACTCGGCGATGGTGGTGATGAGTTCGTCCGACCAGTGGGCGGGGTGGGTGTAGAGCAGGCGCACCCAGAAATCGCCTTCGATCTTGTCGATCTCGCGCAGGAGGGTGCAGAGGGAATTTCCCTTGGAGGAATCGACGGGCGAGCTGGGGTTCGGGCGCTGGCCTTCCCATTGGTCCATGCCGAAGTAGGTGGTGTCCTG
>JAIXQS010000147.1 GCA_027485615.1 Verrucomicrobiaceae bacterium | reverse complement strand
TGGCGGAGGGCTGGGACTGTGCCTTCGCGTACGTGCTTGTCAGCATGGCGGAGCTGAAGAACGAGAAAAGCGTCGAGCAGCTCCTCGGGCGCATCCTACGGCAGCCGCAGGCGAAGGTGCGGGAGACCGCGGAGCTGAACAAGTCCTACGCGTATGTCGTTTCCCGTGATTTCGGCGAGACGGCGCGGATGCTGCGCGACACGCTGGTGGCCTCGGCGGGCTTCGACCAAGCGGACGCGCGGGAGTTCGTGGCGGCGCGGCGGAAGGAACAGGGCAGGCTAGATCTCGGGCGGGGCAGGATCGCTTTCACGCCGGTGGATGTGAAGCTGCCGGAGAACCCGGATCTGAAAAAGGTTTCCAAGGAGCTGCGGAAGAAGGTGAGCTTCTCGAAAGGGACGGGCACGCTTTCCATCAACAAGCCGCTGACGGAGCGGGAGGCAGAGGAGCTGCAGGGCGCGGCGGTGATGGACGCCACGAAGGACATCATCCGCCAAGCGGCGGAGGAGAGCCGGAAAGTCGAGATCTTCGAGACGCCCTCCGAGAAGGGTATGGATTTCCGCGTGCCGCAGATGGAGGTGTGGCTCAACGGCGAGCTGCGGCTTTTCGACGAGCCGGAGGCGCTGGACTACCCGTGGGAGCTGCCGATTTACCAAGCCAGCCCGACGGACGAGCAGATGACACTCCTCGGCAAGGCGATGACCGTCCGGGAGGGCGGCGAGATCGATATCGACGAGGACGCGGGGCGCATGACGACGCGTTTTTCCCGCGACCTCCATCGGGACCTACGGCTTTCCTACGTGCCGGAGCATTGGACGGAAGCGAAGCTGGCCGCGTGGTTCTGCCGCCAGATCCACGATCCCTCGATCACCCACGCAAGTAAGCGGGCCTTCGTTTCCGCATGGCTCGCCGGGCTGCTGGCGAAAGAGGGCTTCGATCTCGCGCGGGTGAACAGGCAGAAATTCGTGCTGCGCAACCTCATCGCGCAGCAGGTGGATGAACTGCGCAAAGAGGCGGTGGCGAGGGAATGCCAGACCTTCCTTTTCGGCGATGGGAACGGGGAGCGCGTGAGGGTGGGCGAGGAATACGAGTTCGAGTTCCACCCGGATGCCTACGCGCCGGACAGGCTCTATGAGCCGGGCGGCAAGTGGGGTGCGCATGTTTTCGACAAGCACTACTACCCGAGGATCGGCGACTTCGACTCGAAGGAGGAGTTCGAGTGCGCGTGCTGGCTGGACAGGCAGGTGAAGGTGAAATTCTGGGTGCGGAACCTGGTGAGGAAGAACGGCATGTCCTTTTTCCTCCAGAAGGCAGGCGGGAGATTCTTCCCGGACTTCATCTGCAAGCTGGAGGACGGGCGCATACTGGCGGTTGAATACAAAGGCGCTTACGGATGGGAGGCGGCAAAGGACGACCGGGATATCGGTGCGCTTTGGGAGGAACTGAGCGGCGGGAAGTGCCTCTTCGTGATGGCGACGGAGAAAAAATGGGCGCCAGTGGCGGAGAAGATGGAGAGATAGCGGGAGGTAGGTCATTCCTGTCCTCCGGTTCCAGACACGGCGACAGGAATGTCGCCCCCCCCCGTCGGCAGGCCGCTCAATAATACGGTCTCAGCATCAGGTAACAGATCGGGCCGGTGAGCGCTCCTTGTCGGGAGAAGGAGATGGCGCGGCGGCGGTTTTCGTTCCATGAAAGTGGCAGGGGAGGATAGTGGGGGGCACCCTACCGCAACCACGCATTGACAGGGCGGCGGGGTATTGGACAGGGTTCGCCCATGTCAGAGGAAAAGCAGGAGGAGAAGAGCGTTGAATTGGACGGCCACGCGGAGCGTCCGCTTCCCGCACCGGTGGAGAGCAAGCCGGGCACCAGGCCCGCGGTGCAGATGAATCCCGTCCTCGTGCTGCTCTTCATGATCCTCGCGATGCTCATCGTGATGGCGGTCACGATCCTACGGCGCGGTGCCGGCCCGTCCGGCACGCCGGGCGACCCGAGGGTGGCGGCGATCAAGGCAGATCTCGATGCCCGGCGCTCCGAGCTGAACCGCCAGCGCATGGCCATGGGCTTGCCGCCGCTGGATGGCGGCTCGGAACCGGTGGAGGAGATCGCGAAACGCCTCAAGGCGGATGCCGATACGCTGGCCGGGATTTCCGGGAAATTCCAGCAGATGCTCGCCGACAAGGATGCGGCGCTATCCGCCCGCAATGCCGAAACGCTGCGCCTGGAAAAGCTGCGCCAGGATGTTTCGCTGGAAAACGGCCGCCTCCAGAGCGAGCTCCAGCGGGCGCTGACCGGGGCGGACGGGAATGAACGCATGAAGATGATGCTCGCCGAATCGCAATCGCAATGCGACGCCCTCTCCCGCGAGGTGGCCGCACTGAAAGAGGAGCTCGCCGTGATCGGGGCGGGTGTCAGCGAGAATGACTTCGCGGACCTGCAGCGCCGCTACGAGGAGGCGCTCCGCGCGAAGGATTTTTACGAGGCCCGCGCCAAGGAGCTTGAGGGGGCTTCGAAGAAGGCGGATCTCTTCGCGGAATCCGAGAACGAGCTGCTGCCCGCCGCCGTCGAGCTTTTCCGCCGCCTCAGGAAAATGGAGGGCGTGAAGGACTCCGACCTCACCACCGAATACAGCAGGCTCGGCGTCGATCTTGGCGCGAACGTCCTGCACACGCTTTCCTTTGCGACCGGTTCCAGCACGCTCAGCCAGGCGGACATTGCGCAGCTCGATGAGATCGTCAGTGCGGAAGTGCCGGACGGCGACCTGACGCTGATCATCGGATACGCCTCGGAAACCGGCAACCCGGAGGCCAACCAGAACCTTTCCTCGGACCGCGCCACTGCCGCCGCCGAATACTTCGCCTCGAAGAAACGCCCCGGCCAGCTCGTGCAGGCGGTTTACCTGGGCCAGACGGACCGCTTCAGCAGCCGCGTGCCGGAACGCAACCAGATCTGCGAAGTGTGGCGCATCCGGAGGAAATGATGCGTTTCTCAACCGGCGCGACCACCCCTTGAAGGAAAACACGCAGCCAGCCGCCTGACCGGCCGCCCGGGGAATTTCTCCGGTGACGAAGAAGGCTGAAAATTTCCCTTGGAGGTTTGCCCTCCGCCTTTCTAACCTCCCGAACCGAAGACCCGAAAATATGGCACAACGAGATTTCACGATTCAGAACAAGCTTGGGATACACGCCCGCCCTGCGGCGCAATTCGTCAAGATGGCGAATCGTTTCCAATCCGATATCACCGTCGAGAAGGACGGGGAGGAAGTGGACGGGAAAAGCATCATGGGGCTGATGATGCTGGCCGCCGGCCATGGCTCGGTGATCGTGGTGAGCGCCGAGGGCGAGGACGAGGAAGCGGCTCTGGACGCCATCGGCGACCTGATTGCCCGGAAGTTCGAGGAGGATTGAGGGAAAATTTATGTCGAAGATAACGATTTTATCCGGTGACGGGATCGGCCCGGAAGTGATGGTTCAGGCGCTGCGCGTGCTGGATGGTGTGGAGGCGAAATTCGGCTTCAAGGTGGAGCGTTCCGAGCATCTTGTCGGCGGCGCGGCCATCGACGACGGCGGCCATCCGCTGCCTGCGGAAACCGTCGCCGCCAGCGAGGCGGCGGATGCGATCCTGTTCGGCTCCGTCGGCGGGCCGAAGTGGGAAAACCTACCGCCGGAGATCCAGCCGGAGCGCGGGGCTTTGCTGCCTTTGCGGAAACACTTCGGCCTGTTCGCAAATCTTCGCCCCGGCGTCTGCCTGCCCGCGCTGACCGACGCCTCGCCGGTGAAGCAGGAACTGATCAAGGACGGCTTCGATGTCCTCTGCGTCCGCGAGCTGACCGGCGGTGTCTATTTCGGCACGCCGAAAGGCCGCCACGAGGTGGATGGTGAGCCGGTCGCGCTCGACACGATGATCTACAAGAAGAGCGAGATCGTGCGCATCGCTCGGGTCGCTTTCACGGCGGCGATGGGACGCGACAAGCGTTTGCTATCCGTGGACAAGGCGAACGTGCTCGCCTCCTCCGTGCTGTGGCGCGAGACGGTGATCGAGATTTCCAAGGAATTTCCCGAGGTGGAGCTTTCCCACATGTATGTGGACAACGCGGCGATGCAGCTCATCCGCAGGCCGGGTTCCTTCGATGTGTTGGTTACGGAAAACCTTTTCGGCGATATCCTTTCCGATGAGATGGCGATGATTTCCGGCTCGCTCGGGATGCTGCCGTCCGCCTCGCTCGGCCAGAAAAAGGACGACGGGCGATACTTCGGCCTCTATGAGCCGTCGGGCGGTTCCGCGCCGGACATCGCGGGGCAGGGGATTGCCAATCCGATCGCCCAGATCCTCTCACTCGCCATGCTGCTGCGTTTCTCCCTCGGGAAAACGGAAGCCGCGGATGCCATCGAGGCCGCCGTCTCGAAAGCCATCGCGGATGGTTTCCGGACGGGCGACATCGCCACAGGGAAAGATGGAGAGGTGAAAGTGGGCACGGCCGGGATGGGTGACGCGATCCTCGCAAGGCTTTGAAAATTCAAAATTCAAAATTCAAAATTCAAGGTCGGCTTTACCTGCTCGCTGCCTCGGTTTTTCTAACAGGCTGCGGTTTTCAACCACCCGTCGATGACCTCGCGATACGCACGCCCGGCACCTGGGCGGAGGCTTCGAGCGGCACGGAAGGGAGAATCTCCACAGGCTGGCTCTCCGATTTCAGCGATGCCGGGCTTAAGCGGAGCGTGAACGAGGCGCTCGCCCACAACCGCTCGCTCAAGGCCGCTTCCGCCCGTCTGCGCGAAGCGAAGGAGGAAGCGATCATCACCCGCGCGCGGCAAATGCCCTCGCTGGATATCGATTCAGGCGGAGGAACAACCGATGGCCCGAATGTTTCGCGCATCCAGAGTTACAACCTGAACCTCGCGGCCTCTTGGGAGCCGGATCTATGGGGTCGCTTGCGCGATCTCACCCGCGCCGCCGAGGCGGATGAGCGGGCAGCCATCGAGGATTTCCGGGGCGCGCGCCTGTCGCTCGCCGCGAACGCCGCGAAGGCTTACGTGAACCTCGTCTCCGCCGAGCAGGAGATCGATCTCGCGGAGGTCACGCTCGAATCGTTCCGGAAAAACCTGCGCATCATCGAGCGCACCTACAAGGCCACCGGCGAGGGCGCGCTCGATATCCAGTTCGCCCGCACGAACGTTTCCGCCGCGGAAAGGGCCGTGGAGGCGGCGAATCTTGATCGCGGCAATGCGGCCCGCACGATGGAAGTCCTGCAAGGCCGCTACCCCGGCGGCCAATCGCGCGTAGCCAGCGATCTGCCGGATCTCCCCGGCTCGGTTCCCGCCGGGATCCCCGCAAGCATGGTCGAGCGCCGCCCGGATCTCGCCGCTGCGCGCGCCCGGCTCTTCGCCTCCGCGAAACGGGCCGATGCCGCGCGTAAATCCCTGCTTCCCGATTTCTCCCTCACCGGTGGCGGCGGCACGGCGGGCGCAAGGCTTTCCGATCTCCTCAATCCCGATTTCCTCATCGCCAACATCACCGGCCGCGTGGAACAGGTGCTCTTCGATGGCGGTGCGCTCGCCGCCGGTGCGAGGGGCGCGTTGGCAGGAAACGACCGCCTCGTGAACGACTACGCACAGCTCGCCCTGGAAGCGTTTCAGGAAGTCGAGGCCACCCTCGCCGCCGACCGCTCGCTGGCCATCCAGGAAAAGTTCCTCAAGAGCGAGGTCGAGCAAGCCAGCCTCGCGGAAAAGCAGGCCGAGCGCGACTACGCCGAGGGTATCAACCCGAACATCCTCTCCGTCCTCGAAGCCCAGCGCCGCGCCAACAACGCCCGCGCCGCCATCATCCGCCTACGCAACCAGCGCCTCCAGAACCGCTTCGACCTCCACCTCGCCCTCGGCGGGGATTTCAGGACGAAGGGGTGATTCTTACGCCGTTCCGGTGCGCGATGAGGAATGCCACCCCCTATTTCCGCAAAATCACAAAGCAGCCCTTCTTGTTCGCCGTGATGATATCGGGCTTTCCGTCGCCGTTGGCATCCGCAGCCATGACCTGGCAGCCGATGCCGCTGTCGGCGTCGATGATCTCGGCGGTGTAGGTGGCCTGGCCGTCCTTGCGGGTGAGGAGGAAGGAGTAGATGACGGGGTGCTGGTCGGATTCGGGGTCTCCGGTCGGGCCATGCGCCCAGAAGCGTTTGCCGGTGATGATGTCGAGTGTGCCGTCGCCGTTGATGTCGGCGAGGTCGAGGGCGTGCGGCTGGGTGAAGGCGACGCCGGTGGAGCCTTTTTCCTGCGGGGTGTCGGTGAGGAGATGGCGTTTCCATGTGCCGTCCGCGTTCTGCTCGAACCAGGCGACGCCGAAGCCGTGGGCGTCGAGGGAGGTGATCACATCGGTGCGGCCGTCGCCGTTCACATCGGTTCCGAACATCTGTGCGCCGCCTTTGTCGCCGAAGGACGCGGGATGAAATTTCCATGGGGCCAGGCCGTCCCAATCGGCGGGTTGCTCCCACCAACCGCGTCTTTCGAGGATGTCGGTGCGGCCGTCGGAGTTGATGTCGCCGCGGCCGATGCCGTGGGTGTAGCGCTGGAAAGCTCCGTTGTCCTCGGGGGTGATGGCTTTCCATGCCCACGGTGCGGTGGGGTTGGCGGGATCGAGGGTCGCGTAACCGATTTTCCCGCCGGACATGCAGAGCAGGTCGGGGCGCTTGTCGCCGTTCATGTCGGCGAGCACGGGCGATTCGTTGTCGGTGGAGACGATGGCGGTGTGGCGCGGCCAGTTGCCTCCTTTCGCGCCGGGATTTTCATACCAGAAGGTCTCCTTGTTGGGAACGCCGACCACGAGGTAGTCGGGTAGAGAGTCGCCGTTGAAGTCGTGGGCGTAGGAGAGGAAGTTATCTGAGTAGCCGTTCTTTCCGCTAAGCTCACCCTCGAAGCCGGGGATCGTGCCCTTTTCCCCGGCGTTGAAGGTGACCCCGTCCGGGTAAATGGTGTGGCGGGTCTTGAAATCCGGCCCCGCATACCAATAGGGTCCGCTGAGGACGTCGGCTTTGCCATCGGTGTTCACATCGGCCACACACGCGCCCTCGGCCCAGAAGTAGTTGCTGATCTTGTGTTTGACCCATTTTCCCGTCGGCTCGGGCGGTTTGGTGGAGATGATCGCAGTGGCGGCGCCGGCGGCGAGGAGGGGGAAGAGGATGGGCTTCATAAAATTCAACTTACTTATCTCAGACTTAAAGAAAGGACGATACGTATCATAGCGGGCGGGTTTGTCATGTCACGCGTGAATTCATCCGCCTCACATGGCCGATGCGAAGATTGGACACCCCGCCGATTTCACGCTAGGACTCCGCCCGTCCGGCCTTCTTGAAGGTTGGTTTTTGAAAGTTGAAATTTACCCCGTGGACTACACCCAACTCATTTCCAAACGCAAGGAACGCTTCGCTGCCCTCGAGGAGGCGGTGGGCGATCCCGACCTTTTTTCCGATCCGAAACGTGCCACGGAGATTTTGCGCGAGCACCGCAAACTGAAGCAGACCCTGGATCTGTGGGAAACGCTACGAAGCACTGAGACGCAACTTGAGGACAACAGGGAGCTTGCGAAGGGAGAGGACAAGGAATTTGCCGCGATGGCCGCGGAGGAAATCCCGGAACTCGAAAAGACCGTGGAAAAACTTCGCGAGGACATGCAATACGCCCTGCTCCCCGCCGATCCGAACGAGGACCGCGACGCCCTGGTCGAGATCCGCGCCGGGGCGGGCGGCGATGAGGCCTCGCTGTTCGCGGGCGAGATGATGCGTGCCTACCAACGCTACGCCGACGCAAAAGGCTGGAAATCCGAGCACCTCGAAAGCTCGCCTTCCGAGGTCGGCGGTTTCAAGGAGGTGATCCTGAAAATCACCGGCGACGAGGTGTTCCGCCACATGAAATACGAGTCCGGGGTCCACCGAGTCCAGCGCGTCCCCGCCACGGAAACGCAGGGACGCATCCACACCTCTACGATCACGGTCGCCGTCCTGCCGGAGGCCGAGGAGATCGATGTGGACATGAATCCGAACGACCTCCGCATCGAGGTCTGCCGCTCCGGCGGCGCAGGCGGCCAGCACGTGAACACGACCGATTCCGCCGTGCAGATCTTCCACCTTCCCACCGGCCTCTACGTGCGATGTGAGCACGGCCGCTCGCAGATCAAGAACAGGGAGATGGCCTTGCAGATCATGCGCAGCCGCCTTTACGAACGGAAACTCCAGGAGCAGCAGGCCGCCTACTCGGAGAACCGTCGCTCCCTCATCGGCTCCGGCGACCGCTCGGAAAAAATCCGCACCTACAATTTCCCCCAGAGCCGCTGCACCGACCACCGCATCGGCTTCACCTCCCACAACCTCGACGCCATCATGTCCGGCGACCTCGCCGAAGTCACCGCCGAGCTGATGAAACACGAAATGGCCGAGCGCCTCGCCGAGGCGGGGATGTAATTCGGAGAGCCGCGCTTCCAGCCGGCTTCTTAAAAGCCAATGATACCCCCATGATCACCCCCACCGAAGCCGACGTGATGAAAGCCTGCGGCGAAGCCGGCATCCGTGCCATGGTCGCGGCCTTTTACCGGCGCGTTCGCCACGACGAACTCATCGGCCCGATGTATCCCGCGGACGATTGGGAAGGCTCGGAGGAACGCCTCGCCGATTTCATGCTCTTCCGCCTCGGTGCCTCCGATGCCTACATGAAAAAACGCGGCCACCCCCGCCTGCGCATGCGGCACATGCCGTTCCGCATCGGCATCGCCGAGCGCGACCGCTGGCTCCAACTCATGGGCGAGGCCATGGACGAAACCCAAGTCCCCGCGTTCGCCCGCTCATTCCTTGATGCCCTCTTCGCCCAGGTCGCGGATTTCATGCGGAACCAACCGGAATCATGAGTGAAGGATCCCAACTCGAGCTCCTCCCCGCCGACCACGTCGCCGCGCTGCTCCGCAAGAGAGGCTTTTGGAAGCGGACGATGTCCATTTCGCTGGCCATCGGCGTGATCCTTGCGCTCTTCGCGGTGAGCGGAACCGTTCTCAACATGATCCGCGCATTTGCCGCGCTCGGGGAAACGCGGGCCGCCGATCCGTCCAAACTGGCGGGCGATATCTCATCCGCCCTGCTTATCACCTTCTACTCGCTGCCTCCCGCGTGCCTGGCGTTTCTGATCGCGATGGTTTCCTTCGTCCGCTTGCTAAGCCTGCCGCGGGAACCCAAGCGCTGATCTTTCCAATCCATCGCCCCTCATCCTTTGGCTTCGGATCACCCGCACGATACGGGCGGGTCATGGAGCCGGACGGTTGATTTTTGAATCCGCCGGCATGCTCGTCGCTTGCGGAAAACCATCGGCATGCCCAGAATCGCCGTATGGATTTTACGAAATGGAAGTGCATGGATCCGCATCTGCTCGTCGGTTTGGTAAACACCGAGCTGCGGAACCATTCGGAATCGCTCGAGGATCTGATCAAAACCCATGATCTGCCCGAGGAGGAACTGAGGCTGAAGCTGGGGGAGGCTGGTTACGATTACCGCGCGGAGCAGAACCAATTCCGGTGACATTAAAAACGCCCGGCCTCCTCATCGGAAACCGGGCGATAGATTTTTCATCGGGCATAAGCCCGGGTTGGAGTGTTACCAGCGTCCGCTGTCGCGACCACCGCCGCCGCCGCCGCCACGGTTTCCACCGCCGCCACCGCCGCCTTTGTAGCCGCCGCCACCGCCGCCGCCACCGTATCCACCGCCGCCGCCGCCACGGTTTCCACCGCCACCGCCGCCGCCGCCGCCTTTGTAGCCACCACCACCGCCGCCGCCGCCGTATCCACCACCGCCGCTCGGGCGAGCTTCACGGGGTTCGGAGGCGTTCACGCGGAGTGCGCGGCCTTGGTAATCCTGATCGTTGAGACCTTCGATGGCCGCATTGAGCTGGGACTGGTCACCGAGGGTCACGAACGCGAATCCCTTGGATTGTCCGGAATCACGGTCGGTGATGATTTTGACCCGTTCGACGGGGCCGTATGCGGCGAAGAGGTCAGAGACGTCTCCTTCAGTTGCTGTGTAGGGCAGGTTGCCCACATAAATATCCATTTGTTCTATTTCGTGACGCCAATTTTCCTAAAGCGATTCCTCCGATCCTGGCGTCACGGACCAAACAAAAAGCGAGCAAACCATACTTAATCCGTTCGAATCATCACTAAGCCCCTGTGCTTGATGTTTAGCAAGAACCAAATTTTATTTCCAGCGACTATAAGTTATGCGGGTGCATCATGCCCTAATCCGCCGATTTGAAAACCGCCGTGATGCGGCACTCGCCATTTGCGCCTGCCTGTAATCTGAGGTTGATCCTCGTGAACCCCGGGTTCTCCTTGTCGAAATCGGAAGGCGGCGGGTCCGCCGCGCGGGCGGAACGGTCGCGCTCCTGGGGAGAGGCGATTTCCAGCATGAGTTTCTCGCCTCCGAGGGAAAGCGAATAGCCCTTGTCCGATCTCTCCACTTCGGCGCGGGTCATCATGTGCCAATCGATCGTATCGCCGGGTTTCAAACCCTTGACCGTGTCGGTGACCGTTACGGCGGAATCGCCGTGGATGACAAAACTCCGTATCGCGCTGGCGCCTTCCGGCAGTCCGAGCGGTGCGGCCATGTCCAGAAGGGTCTCGTTAGCGGGCGGGCCGCTCGAGGATATGATTTTCGCCGCCCCGTAGATGTCGTGCGGTTGGCTGTTGTAGGTGAGGGTGTTGTGCGAGGTTTGGTTCAGGCGGAACACGGTCCATCTCTGGCTGTCCCGCTTCATCGAAAAAAGGTTCATGCCGGTCTTTTCCAGCGAGTGGTATTCCTGATGCCCGAGATCGGAAACCCAGCGTTGCCCCATGAGATCGAGGACAAAGGAGCCCGCGTCCATCTGGCCGTGGTTCACTTTCGCCTTGCCCGCCTTGATGCCGAGGAACAGATCCTTTTGCCCGAAGCCCGTGCGGTGCATCGCGATGGGGCTATGTCCCGTTCCCACGAAATGGAGCGGCAAGTCTTTGTCCTTCAGTTCCTTCGGATCGGGAATCCAGAAGGCGGCAAGCGCGAGGAAGCCCTCGGCGCGCTTGGGATCCATTTCAAGGAAGCCCTTCCCGAAAGCGCCCCAGATGGCGGCGCTGCGGTTTTCCCGGCTCATCCACGCGATCGCGGCGGAGGCGCCCCGCTTGTTTTCCCCGTTATCCCCGTAGTTGAACATCAGGCCGGTGTTGCCATAGGCCAGCGCCACGAAGGCTCCGCTTTCCAGAAAGCCGGGATGCTCGGCGATTCCCGCGCCGGGGAGCTTGGCGGTGCGCAGCGCCTCAGCGGTCAGTATCGAATACAACGTCCCGTATGCCCAGTATCCCACTCCTTCCCCGTAGGCTCCGTCCGGCGGGTAGCCGTCCTTGAGCGCGATCGGTATGTTGGCTCGCGCTTCGTCAATGGCCGCGAGCGCCAGCTCCGGCTCGATGTCGAGCAGAGCGACGGCGGAAAGCACCATGCCGCCATTGCAGACCTGGTTCCAGTTGTTGCGTGTTTTCACTGCCCGCTTGTTGGCGAGGGTGGTCTTCAGTCCTTTTTCCAAAAGTGCGTCGGAAATCATTCTGCGGTCGGCCGCGCTGAGATCCGCGTGGAGCCAATCGTATCCGATGGCGATGGCAGTCTGCATCTCGGCGGTGTCGAGGTGGTGTGACGGATGCCAATCCGCAAACGCGCAAAGCGAGAGCATCTCGCTGCGGCAGCGGTCGAGATAGCGGCGGTCGCCGGTTACCTTCCACGCGGTCGAGAGATCGAGGACGCGCTTCACCGCCTCGCGGGAAACGGAGAGCATGCGCCTGCCTTTCAGCTCGTAGGTGAGGTTCGGCGCCTTGAGCGTGGCGTCCGCACGGGCTTTGCAGACCTCGATCACTGCGGCGATCTCCGGCTGCGCCGCCATGCGGGCGGGAAGTTTCCCCCAATCAGCCTCCGTCACCAGCAGGCGTGGATGGGGCGGGATATCCGCCGCGTGAAGCGGTGCCAGGCAGAGCGCATTGAAAAGGAGGGCATGGAGGCTTTTCATCGAGGGAAACGCTGTATAGTCAGGCGCATGTGCAAAGCGTGTCTGCCCTACCTGCTGACGTCGACCTTAACTTACGGTGGCGGACTGCTGGACTTTTCATGCGGTGTGCTGGAACGGGAACGCGGCGATAGGGATGCGGGCACCGCCTGTTTCGTGAAAGCCTACGATGCCGATCCGCTGGCGATGCCGCTCGTGAGGATCATCGCTGAAGCGCGCATGGGGGAAGGCGATCGCGCCGCCGCCCTCGAAACCTACGAGCGGGTGATGGCGGCGCGCCCCGATGAGGCTTTCATCGCCCTCGAATATGGCGATTTCCTCGGGAGGCTGGGGAAGGGGGATACGCTCGCCCAGAGGAAACGTGAGGATGTTTACGGCAAAGCCCTTGAGGCCATGCCGGGTGCCTATATCGCCCTTGAGCGGCTCATCCGCGTGGCGAGGGAACAGGGCGACGATGACCGTGCCCGGAAGCTGTTAGAGATGCTGGCCGCCGATTCCGAGCAGGCGGTGAGCTATTTCGTAGCCACCACGAAAAGCCTCTACGACAGCCGCGATGAGGCGGCGGCGGCACGGATCGATGCGTGTTTCTCAGGGGCGATAGAAAAACATCCCGAATGGGCGGGGATCGCCCGCTCCGCGAGCGACCATTTCCGCCAAACGGACAGATTCGACAAGGCGATCGGCATCCTCCGCAAACATCTGGAGGCGCGGCCATCGTCGCTCGATCTCAAGATTCGCCTGGGGATTTTGCTTTTCTCCGGCAAGCAGGACGGGGAAGCGGTGAAAGTGCTGCGCGAGGTGCTGGATGTGCATCCGAAGAAAGCGCTGGCGCATGAATCCCTTGCGAAGCATTACCGCCAAAAAGGGATGCTCGACGAGGCGCGCGGCCACGCGGCGGAGTTGCTCGGGATACGCGGTGGTACGACGGATGAAT
>JAIXQS010000098.1 GCA_027485615.1 Verrucomicrobiaceae bacterium | reverse complement strand
TATTATAATTTTCGCCGGTGTTCCCTCCGCCGCAGCCAGAAGACCGAAAGCGTTCATCTCCACCAGTTCGGCGTTGAACCCACGGGCAAGCTCCCCGCGTTTTTCTCCTGATGCCACGAAAACTTCACCGGATACAAGTTTCGGGGAAGACATCTCCTTCCATTCACCATCAGGCCATTCATCCGCATTCCAGACAACGCTTCTAAGCGCTCTCTCGGCTGGAAAAACTCTACCCCCTTCGCCCGCCCGACCCTGTTGCCACGCCGCGACTTCCGCGATTCGATACCACTTTCCGGTTTCCACTTTGTCCCCAATCGCACCGGCAGGGCTCGTGGATATGATCCTATCAACCGGATTCAATGCCAGAACCCGTGCTACGGTAACCGCAGTAGTTACACAACCACTCCCCATATTCGCAGCCACAACCTTGTGCGGACCGACGCGGTACTCGTGCATCACCGTCCCACCTACCAGATTCACCGTACGCAATGGCGACCCCGCATCCTTCTCAAACACCGCACGATCCTCTTCCAATGCGTAAAACCACCCGATATTACCCCCATAAGCATTCGCATGGCTAATTAGCAAAAATAAGAATAGGTAAAAATGTATCATTATTGTCACCGACTTGTTATTATCTCTTCTTGTCATGTCCTTATGTGCCCCTAAGATCGCCCACATGCAAGCGATCAGTCGTCGTAAGTTTGTTTCCACCAGCGCTTTAGCCGCTGGAGCAGCAACCATCGGCTATGGTCTGGTATCTCGTAGGAACCCCCACCGTGGTGCCATCCGCTTGCTACCTGTCGAAGGTGTTGTGTATTCGGAATCCTTCACCCGGTTCATGAACCGGGCGAAATTCGATTCCGTTCGCGACGCCCTCGCCTCCATCCGCGACCGTTCGGTTCCCGTCCGCATCGCCCACATGAAAGCAAACGCTCATATCGGCCCCCTACCAAGGGCCACCATGATCGACACGAGGGTTTGCGAAACCCGCCGCACCGGGAACTCCCGGGCGGCGGGTTCAGGGAGGGCTGGTATACCGCCCCAATCCCCATCCATCTAATTCGGATTTCCTAGAGCAGCATTCTTTTTTACTTATTTAACCATGGGAACTATCCAAAAAAAGAAGCGTAACCGGTTGAGTAAACGGAATAATGATAACACCGTTCCGAAATCAGCTTTCTCCAAATCACTACGCTCAGCCCGGGAACTCATAACCGCCGGGGACACGGAAGAAGGCCTGACCGCTCTTAACCAACTTGCGGCAAGCTCCCGTAATCCTGTCCGCCGCGCCCAGATATTACTTACTATAGGCGAATCGGAAACCAGACACTCTCGACACACCGAGGCATACGCCGCTTTTTCCAAAGCCTCACTCTACGCGAACCAAGCCGCCGATACCCATCTTACACTCGCCGCCGGCACTGGAATGATCCGCTCCCTGCTGCGTTCACTTCGCTCCGAAGAGGCGAAGACAGCCGCCACCCAACTTCTCGCCGATTTGGAAGCCGCTGAAAATCGCTTTGCCGCCATCCAGAATCTAACTCCCGAGCAACTTGTAGAACAGGGAGCGGTCTCGGTGCCCGCCCGCCCGCCTCGACTGACCGTTGGCCTCACAAAAATCGCGACCGCCTTTGTGGAATCCGGCCTCACCGAAGAGGCGAGGTCTTTCCTACTGAAAGCCATCCAGCTTTCCCCCAACGGAGCCTCACGCGCCCGACAGTCCCTCGCCAAGCTCGCCCTCGCCTCCGACCAACCCGAGCTCGCCGAGCGCTACGCCCGCGAAGCCCTGCTTATGGGTCGCTTCCAGGCGAAGACCACTGCAGCATGGCAGCTCTATCTTGACGCCCGCGCACGCCAGAACCTCGTCCCTATTTTAGAGCCGGACGTCCTAGCCTCCTTCCAACAACACGCCAAAGGCCGCATCGCCGCCGCCTCCACCCTCTCCATCGCCCGCGCCCTTCGCGCCCACGGCGATCCCACATGGAAAACCATCGCCAACAACGCCCTAAGTAAAAAAACCGATCCCATCATCGCCACCGAGATCGAAAAACTCCTCTACGCCGACGCAAAACTTTTTGCCACCGAAGAACCCCGGATAATCGCCGCCCGCGCACTCCGGCTCATCCGCTCCAAGGAAGTTTCCATCCAAGAAATCATCGCCCACGCCAAAGAATACGTCCGTTTCTCCCTCATCGCCGGAAAAGACCCAAACATCGAACCCGTCATCCGAATCGCCGGGAAAAAGTTCCCTGCCGCCGCCTTGCTCGCCATCCGCCACGCCGCCGCTCTCGGAGCCATAATGGCCACCCAGCACGACATCGCCCGCCAATGGCTACTAGCCCTCATCGATGAAGCCGCGCAGCTCAAGCAACCCACCGCATGGGGTCGCGCCAACTGGGCGCTCGCCCGTATGGAATCCCTCTTGGAAAACAACGCAAAAGCCGCCTTTTACTACATGGAAGTCGCAGCCAACCCGGAAACCCCACCCCGTTTCAAAATCCAGGCCATGCTCCGTGGCCTGAAATTTCTAGGAAAATCCGGCGATAACTCCACCGACATTGGCCAGCTCACCGAAAATATCCGCGCCATACTAAACCAAACCGACGACTTCCGCATCCTCCTAGACGCCGCCCGCCAACTCGCTCTGGCGGGATCGAACTTCATGTCACTCAAAAACGAGGCCGCCGACCGTGCCACCAAGCTGGCCGAACGCGCGCTTACAACTGCCCCCACTTCAGTCGCCGCCCTCACAGACCTAGAATACCTAGCTAGGAAATCCTACTGGGATCTAGCCCGCTACAGCGGCGTCGTAGAACGTTGGCGAAACCTTGAGCCGACAAAAAAATCCGACTATCAAGCCACCGGTAGCTCCATATGGTATGAGTACCTCTCAGTTGTTTTTCTTTCTCTCATCAGTCTCGGAGATACCCAAGAAGCGGATACTTTAGCTTCTGCGATCATAGACAACAACCATGCCACCCCAGAGGGCTATGTAATCCTCGGTGCTACTTACGCGGAATGGTTGCTTCGGAACCACAGGGAAAAACAAGCCTTTGTTTTCTTTGAATGGATTGCAATTGAAGCACCGACCCACCGTAAAGCCGCGATCGCCCACTATTGGCTTTCCATCAGAGATGCCGCTCGAGGCGAACATGATACGGCCGCTTCCCACGCCGTCATGGCAAGAAGGTGTTATAGTGGAGCCCCGAGCTTGTTATATGAATGGCGCATTGACGCGAGTTCTATAATTCTCTCATCTCCTAACTTTACATTAGAAGAATATCATCGCTCTAGAGAGAAGTATACTACGGATTTCATGAAAGATTGTCAAAAAAAAGTCCTTTCGGATACCGCTATTCTCGGAAATAACTAACTTTTTTATCTAATATGTATAGCAAACTTTTCACATTATGCTTTTTTCTTTTCTTGTGTCAATTAGGTGCATCACCCGATGGTCACGGTGGGTATGCCGTTGTGGAGGTGCGAGCTACGCAGACGAACAATCCAGGGTCAGGAAAACGAGAGAGTTCGTCATGTTTACTCATCGTCAAGCCTGATGATGGAAAGGGTAGCGCTTCGATACTAGCGACGGGCATCGGAACGAAACCGCCGACAGAGCCTACATGGAACAATGCAGATGGTCTCAACGCCCAAGCGGGTAATCTCAGTGCAACATGGGAGAGTAATAGTTCGGTCAGCATTACTGCAAGTGGGTCTGATGGCGCTGCTTCTGTCTATGTGGACGTAATTGACCCGGTGACGCAAAAGATCAAGTTTACCAAAGAGACGACTGGCGTCAAAGAGTTTGAGGAAAAAATAACCGAGTGGCTAACTCGTTTCGGCAAAAAACCCACTTGGTCAGCCGCGGTCGAAATAAGTGGGGAAGGTCGGAGGTGCGATTTTCACAATGATGGGAGTAAGTCAGGTTACAAGGCGCGCGTCCAGGGGACTTTAGAAGTAAAGGCACCTCAAATCGAAGGTGAGACACCCGGAATACCGGTTATGGGGGGGGTCGTTTTCGTGAGTGGCGAAGCTTCTTTCGATCCATTCTCGGTCGAGGCTGCAGTCTCGTTTCACTACAATGAGGAAAAGGCAGATCCATGGGTTGATCCTGTGAAAGGTTCAGTTAAGATCAGCGCGGGAGGCAGCGTTGGTCTGAAGGCCACAGCCGGGAAAGAAGGTGTTGCTGAAGTCTACGCGAAGGGTAATGTAGGGATATCTCTCACCGGAACGGCTGATTTCGATTCGGAGGGACGAAACATACGGCTTTCAAGTGGGTCGGCAAACTTTGGTGAGTTAAAGGCAAATGCAAATGTGGGTGCTAAGGCGTTTGGAGGTGAGTGGACTTGGTGGTCTGGCAGCATCACTCTCTGGGAGGGTAAAACCTACACCTTACCGAACCTACCCAAAGTTATACATACGATTCCGCAATGAAAAAAAAGATTAGTTTGGTATGTATTGGATTGGGGGTCACTTTTTTGCTCGTATTCTTGTTTAGTAAGAGTATAGAACCCGATCATTTGGGTAGAACTCAAAATAACACCCATAAATCCATTCCATCGGAACATACAATAGCTGTTTATAGTAGCGGGGGTTTAAAGATCCAGACACTTGGTTTAAAGTTGGAGAAATTTCCAAATCCAATCTCAATCGAAGTGCCAGGTATTTCGTCGGAATATGATAGGTCTGGCGACGGTGTAGTTAGCTCCTACGTTGCCGCCTGCAATCCAGTGTCAACAGCATACGAAGAATTTGTCAAGTTTACGACTGTAGACTATCGGATACTCACAAATAGAAACGACAGGCAGGCGTATCAATCCGAAATGGTAGCTTTGGTGAAAGTAGCTGCGGAGAAAAAATTCTCCACCACGACTCGCGCGGTTTTGCTATATAAGATATTCGTTACCGGAGATTTTGGGGAGGTGTGTTTTTTAGTTAAGCTACCATCCCTGTTGACAATCGATGATGTGGGTACAACCCCCCAAGAAGATCTCACCTTCGTATTTTTCAGGAAGATCGATGATTTATGGATATTGGATTCGCCGAGTAAGACAGAACAGCTAGGACTAGGGTTTTTAGACTATAAGAACACGGAATTAATAGATCAAATTTTAAACTCTAGCCGAGTTACGCTCGACTCTGATGGACAGATAGCCAAGCTAGATTAATATCTAATCTTACGTGAGTTTCTTTTTGTGCTATTTCAAACGTAATATTTGACCCTGTAGTCAGGGAGTGATTTGCTCTTCATTATTGGGATTCGTCCTTTCAGGTTGATATTTTCCCAACTCGCCAGCGGTCAGGGACGGCGATCCATCCCAAGCGAATGGTATTGCTTCGTTCAGTTTCATGATGAATTGCGAGAGGAGTTTGGGCTTGGCGGTTGCAAACCACCTCCACTTTTCCTAAAAACCGCCGTGGTAAAACCTTTTCCATTATCCGGCAACCTTTCCTTGATCATCCTGATCGCAGTGAACCTCCTGCCTATCGCGGGGGTGCTCTTTTGGGAGTGGAATGTGTTCGAGATCGTTTCCCTCTACTGGTTTGAAAATATTGTCATCGGCGCAGTCAATATTTTGAAAATGCTCACCGCTACGGGGGATACGACCGATCTTAATGCAACGAAGACGAAAGGCATCATGCGCGAAGATACTGGAATGCCCGACTACCTCCGCAACCGCGAGGGCACGGGAGTCGTCAGTCATGGGATCAAGCTCTTCCTCGTTCCGTTTTTTACGTTCCATTACGGGATGTTCTGCTTTGTTCATGGCTTCTTCGTTTTTGGCCTGCTGGGGGGCAAGGATGGGGGAAGGATCGAAGGCAGTCCGCTTGCGGGAATGGCCAGTATGGTTTCCCACACATTCGATTCCGGTGGAATCTGGTTCATCTATGCAATCATTGGGAGCCACTTGTTCTCGTTCTTTTACATTTACCTCGGCAAAGGCGAATTCCGACGCATCTCCGCACCCGCGTTGATGAAGGGATCCTATGGGCGCATCGTCGTCCTACACATCGCCATCTTGTTTGGTGCGTTCGTCATCACCGCCCTTGGCAGTCCCGTATTTCTACTCATCCTTCTAATCGTGGGAAAAATCGTGCTCGATGTGAAACTCCACATCCACAGCCAAAGGAATCTCAGCAGTCAAAGCAACTTGGCAGCTCTTTCCGGAGGATGGCGGCGGTAGCTTTCCACTGCACGGCGCCTGATATCACAGATCAATTTTTCTAAAATTTTCCCAACGAACTTCTCTCATGTGACTGGGATCAGATGCTGCATCGCAACCTTTTCAATGATGCACATGACAAAGTGACAGACATTTTATAGAGAATCTTCTTGCCGGTGGCTGGAGCGGGTAGGATGCGGACATGTGTAAGGCGAGATGGCTGGCGGAATTGGCGAACAAAGAGGGTAAACCCGCGATTTACCATTGCATTTCGCGGGTGGGTTGACCGGCGGTTCGTGTTCGGGAACGAGGAACGAGGAACGGGAGACGTTCCGGATGTTCATGCTGGATGTATTAGAATTTCAGCGGGTGCCGGGTGCTGTCCTACTACGTGATGTCGAACCATTTCCACATTCTTCGATTTCTGAACCATAAAGGCCCCTTTCGACGGCTCCATCTTGGTCGCGGCTCTTCTCAAACAACACCCTCACCACTCCCTCGCCTTTCCGCGCCTGCTGTGAGGCCATCGGAATGAAATCGAAGGCCACCTCCACAACACACGGCTTGGCACCCACCGACCCCCTGATATCCTCTCCCTAAATCCCATTGAAACTTACGCTCCGGCGTGCAAGTGTCGCGCGTGATTCCACCCGCCGCAGCCCCACCCGCCAAGCCCGCCAAGCCTACGAAGCCCAAGACCCGCCCTTCCTGGACTCCCGAGAAATCGTCGGAGCTATATGGCGTGGATACGTGGGGGCACGGTTTCTTCGGCGTGAACGATGACGGCCACGTGACCGTCAAGCTCGCCGACAAGGACGGCGACGCCCATGTTTCCCTGTATGATGTGATCGATGGCCTTCGCGACCGCGGCACGCACCTGCCCGTGCTGCTGCGTTTCCGAGACCTCCTGCACTCCCGCATCACCGAGATCAACGAGGCTTTCCGCGAGGCGATCCGAGTCACGAAATACACCGGCGAATACCGCGGGGTCTATCCGATCAAGGTGAACCAGCAGCGCCAGGTCATCGAGGAGATCGCCGAGTTCGGGAAAAAATACCACTACGGGCTCGAGGCGGGATCGAAGCCCGAGCTGATCGCCGCCCTCGCGCACATGCACGACACCGAGGCCTACATCGTCTGCAACGGCTACAAGGACGAGGAGTTCATCGATCTCGCCCTGCACTCCCAGAAAATGGGGCTCAAGGTCATGCTCGTTTTGGAAATGCCCAGCGAGCTCGACCTCATCCTTGAGCGCTCCCGCCGCATCGGCGTCCTGCCCAATCTCGGAATCCGCATCCGCCTTTCCACCAAAGGCTCCGGCCACTGGCAGGAATCCGCGGGCGACAAATCCGTCTTCGGCCTCAACGCTGCGCAAGTAATTGATGTCGTCGATTCCCTCAAGGCGAGCGGCCACCTGCCCTGCCTGAAAATGCTCCACTACCACCAGGGCAGCCAGATCCCCAACATCGCCGCGATCCGCGAGGGCGCGACGGAGGCCGTCCGCATGTATTGCGATCTCGTCAAGGAAGGCGCGCCGATGGGCGTACTCGACATCGGCGGCGGCATGGCCGTGGACTACGACGGCTCGCACACGAACTTCGCCTCCTCCTGCAACTACTCCATCCAGGAATACTGCACCGACATCGTCGAGGTCATCGCCCAGCAGTGCGACAAGGTCGGAGTGAAACACCCGAACCTCATCTCCGAGTCCGGCCGCGCCGTGGTTTCCTACTACTCCGTCCTCGTTTTCAACATCCTTGATGTCACCTCCGCCCAGACCACCGACAAGGAACCGGTGATGCCGGAAAAAGCCCCGCAGAACCTCACCAACCTGTTCCACGTCAACAAGACCCTGAGCCGCAAGAACCTCCAGGAATCCCTCAACGACGCCGTCTATTACCGGGATCAGGTGCGCGCCATGTTCATCTACGGTGCCGCCACCCTCCGCGAGCGCGGCCTCGCCGAGGCATGGTATTGGCACATCCTCACCCGCATCTCGAACATGATCTCCGACATGGACGATGTGCCCGAGGATCTCCTCGAACTCTCCAGCGGCCTCGCCGATTTCTACTACGGGAATTTCTCCCTGTTCCAATCCCTCCCCGACTCCTGGGCCATCGACCAGCTCTTCCCCGTGCTGCCCATCCACCGCCTCGACGAGCGCCCGAAACACCGCGCCGTCCTCGCCGATATCACCTGCGATTGCGATGGCAAGATCGACCGCTTCATCGACAAGGAGGATGTCGCGAAAACCCTGCAACTCCACGATTTCAAGCCGGACGAACCCTACTACCTCGGCGTGTTTCTCGTCGGTGCCTACCAGGAAACCCTCGGCGACCTCCACAACCTCCTCGGCGACACCAACGTCGTCGGCGTCCATCTGGAAAAAGGCAAGCCCGTCTATACCCACGAGGTCGAAGGCGACACCGTGGCCGACGTGCTCACCTACGTGGAGTTCGATCCCAAGGAACTCGTCTCGAAATTCCGCAACTTCGCGGAAAAAGCAGTCAACGACGGCCGCATCTCACCCAAGGAGCGCAAGGAGATCATGGATCTCTACCGCGACGGCCTCGGCGGATACACGTATTTCGAAAGCTGAGTTCCCGATGCCCGGCGGCATCCGACTTATGGGTGTTGAACAGGATGACTTCTGTGGGCACCCCCGAGCCGAAACATGATTCGCTGCCGAAGGATGGCAGTTACCCGCGAACTTCACATCATGAAGCGCAACCTTCATGGGACTCCGGCGCGCGGCGATTTTGGGGATTGCGCGGCGGGTGGGGGAAGATAGTTTCGGCGGCATCATGATCGTCTCACCGAAAATCCGCGGATTCATTTGCACCACAGCCCATCCGGAGGGGTGCGCGAAGCACGTCGCCGAGCAGATCGCGGTGGTGAAAGGGCGCGGCGTGATCCACGGCGGGCCGAAGAAGGTTCTCGTGATCGGCTCCTCGACCGGCTACGGCCTGTCCTCACGGATCGCGGCGGCTTTCGGTGGCAACGCGGCCACCATCGGCGTGTTTTTCGAAAGGCCGGGGACGGAGGACAAGACGGCGACGGCGGGTTGGTACAACACGGTCGCCTTCGAGCGCGAGGCGGCGGCGGCGGGGCTTTATGCGAGGTCGTTCAACGGCGACGCCTTTTCCGACGAGGTGAAGGCGGAGGTGATCGCGGCGATCAAGGAAGACCTCGGCCAGGTGGATCTGGTGATCTACAGCCTTGCCTCCCCACGCCGCACCGACCCTAAAACAGGCGACGTTTACAAGTCCTGCCTGAAACCGATCGGAGAGGTTTACACCAACAAGACCCTCAACACCGGCACCGGCACGGTGGAGGAAGTGACCATCCCGCCCGCCGAGGGCGACGACATCGACCAGACCGTGAAGGTGATGGGCGGCGAGGATTGGGAAATGTGGATCGACGCCCTGCTGAAAGCCGGTGTGATGGCCGAGGAGGTGAAGACCGTGGCCTATTCCTACATCGGCCCGGAGGTCACGTGGCCGATCTACAAGAACGGAACCATCGGCAGGGCGAAGGAAGATCTCGAAAGGGCGCAGAAGGCTCTCGACGGGAAATTGGCCGCCATTTCCGGCAAGGCGTGGGTTTCCGTGAACAAGGCGCTGGTCACGCAGGCGAGCTCCGCGATCCCGGTCGTGCCGCTCTACATTTCCCTGCTCTACAAGGCGATGAAGGACGCGGACAACCATGAGGACACCATCGAGCAGATGGACCGCCTCCTCCGCGAAAGGCTCTGCAACGGCCACCCGCAACCCGACGAGGCCGGGCGCATCCGCATCGACGATTGGGAAATGTCCCCGGAGATCCAAAGCATCGTCGGGAAACGCTGGGAGGAGGTCGCCACAGCGAACCTTTCCGAACTCGCCGACTACGAGGGATACCAGAAAGGTTTCCTGAAACTGTTCGGCTTCGGGCTGGACGGGGTGGATTACTCAGCCGAGAGCGATATCGCCGTCGGGGTTCCGTCGCTTTCCTGAGAATTGGTATGGAATCCGCATTGCGGGGCACGGATTGATCATTCCACGATCCCCGCTTTCCCAGAGACTCGCCCCACCCATGTCCTCAAAATCCTTTCTTCCCGCCCCCTTCGCCCACCGTTACGAGATCGACCCGAAATTCTCCAAGAGCGCGGCCTATTTCTCCAGCGAGTTCGCCATCGACCAGAGCTTCAAGATCTATTCGGGCGGACTCGGATTCCTGGCGGGATCGCACATGCGCTCCGCCGCAGACCTTCGCCAGAACCTCACCGGCATCGGCATCCTCTGGACATACGGCTACTACAACCAGGTGCGCGGCGAGGACGGCGAACTCGCGGTGCAGTTCCGTAAAAACAGCTATTCGTTCCTTCAGGACACCGGGATCCGTTTCACCGTGACCGTTCACGGCCATCCGGTTTGGGTGAAGGCCATGTTCCTGCCCGGCGATGTCTTCGGCACCGTACCGATGTTTTTCCTGACCACCGACATCGAGGAAAACGACGCTCTTTCCCGCGCGATCACGCACCGCCTCTACGACAACGACCCGTTGCGCCGCATCGCCCAATACCTCATCCTCGGTGCGGGCGGCGCGAAGCTGCTCGATGAACTCGGCGTCGATCCCGAAATCTGGCACCTCAACGAAGCACACGGCCTCTCGGCGGCCTTCCACCTTGACAAAAAACATGGCAGCGCGGACGAGGTCAGGAAACGGCTGGTCTTCACCACCCATACCCCGGAGGAGGCGGGCAACGAGAAAACCGATTTCAGCATGCTGCAGAACTTCACGTTCTTCAGCGGCGTGGCGGAGGAGCAGGTGCGCGAAATCACCGGCATCCATGGTGAGGAGTTCAACCACTCCCTCGCGGCGCTACGGCTGGCGAAAAAGGCGAACGGCGTATCCAAGCTCCACGGCGAGGTGTCGCGGAAGATGTGGAGCCATGAGTCCGACATCTGCGAGATCACCCACATCACCAATGCCCAGAACAAGAAATACTGGGCCGACCACGGGATGGAGAACGCCCGGCAGGAAAACAACGTCAACACGCTCCGCCACCGCAAGCGCGAGCTGAAGGAGCGGCTGTTCCGCGTCGTCGCCGACCAGACGGGGAAACTCTTCGACCCGAAGGTTCTCACCATCGTCTGGGCGCGGCGTTTCGCGGGATACAAGCGACCGGATCTCATCACGCGCGACATCCGCATGTTCCGGGAAATGCTCAACGACAACAAACATCCCGTTCAGATCATCTGGGCAGGAAAACCCTATCCTTTCGATTATTCCGCGATCGACACCTTCGACTGCCTCATCCGCCACACCAAGGACTACCCGAACGCGACCGTCCTCACCGGATACGAACTCGAGCTTTCCCGCCTGCTGAAAAACGGCTCCGACGTCTGGCTCAACAACCCGGTCGTAACCCGCGAGGCCTCCGGCACCTCCGGCATGACCGCCGCGATGAACGGCTCGGTGAACCTCTCCACCTACGACGGCTGGATCTGCGAGTTCGCGAAGGACGGCGGGAACAGTTTCATCATCCCCACGCCCGATCCACACCTCGGCCATGAGGAACGCGACAGGCAGGACATGCTCGGCTTCTACTCCAAGCTCCGCGGGGAAATCCTGCCTCTCTACTACGGCAAACCCGATGAGTGGAGCAATATCGTCTTCAGCTCCATGAACGACGTCGTCCCCTTCTTCGACTCCGACCGCATGGTAGCGGAGTATTATGAGAAGATGTATGTGTGAGGGGGAGTTTACGCCGCCACCGGCCCGTAGCGGAGGGCGATCAGCGAATCGGCTGGAATCGCCGTAAGCGAGTAGGTTTTTCCGGATTCGTCCGAAAACTCCACATCGAAGACACCTCCCGCCAATGTTTCCACCACGCATGGGCGGAGCATTTCCTTCAAATAGCACGTAGGAAACCACGCGAAATCCTCGGACACGGCGAGAGGTTGGAGGAAATATGGAGAAGGGGTTTGAAACCCCTTTCACTGGCAAGGATATTCTTGATAGTTCTTGAGGAAAGCGGGGTTGCAAACCCCTTCTCCATATTAGCCGAAAACAAGGCTCGTCCGCGAAGTCGTGTAGATTTTCATCTGACCATTTTCATCAATGGGGTAGTCGAACGAGTGGTCGATGCGGGCGTGGCCGCCGTATTTGGCTTCGTCGGAATCGAGGAGGAGTTGGTGGGTTTCCTTGCGGTAGGGGGTGATGGGGTAGCCGAAGTGGGATTTGTCCGGGGAGAGGTTGATGACAAAAATCAGGTTGGCGCGCTCGGCGATGAGGATTTTATTTTCGTGGTCGACGTGGAGGAGCTGGGCGGGAGCGGATTGCAGGACGTTGCGATCTTTCAGGAGGGCGACGAGATCGCGATCCCACGCGGCGAGCCATTGGTATTTCAGGACGGGGTTATCCACGAGCGACCATTGGCGGCGGCAGTAATGATATGACCAGCCGTTGCCCTCGCGGGGGAAATCGAGCCACTCGGGGTGGCCGAATTCGTTGCCCATGAAGTTGAGCCAGCCCTCGCCGCCGAAGGCTGCGGTGAGGAGGCGGATGGTTTTGTGGAGGGCGATGCCGCGCTCGATGACGGGGCTGCGGTTGCCAAGATCCATGTGCCAATACATCTCCTTGTCCATGAGGCGGAAGGCGATGGTCTTGTCGCCGACGAGCGCCTGATCGTGACTTTCGGCATAGGCTATGGTGGCCTCGCAGTGGCGGCGGTTGGTGAGGACGCCCCAGAGTTCGTCGAGGTTCCAGTCCTCGTCGCGCTGTTCTTTCAGGAGCTTGATCCAATGATCCGGGATGCCCATGGCTAGGCGGTGGGTGAAGCCGATGCCGCCCTCGGAGTTCGGGCGGCAGAGGCCGGGCATGCCGGACATGTCCTCGGCGACGACGATGGCGCCGGGCTTGATTTCGGAAATGAGTTCGTTGGCGAGTTTCAGATAAAGGATGGCCTCCTCGTCCGCGTCGGGGCCGAAGTAGTCGTCGTAGGCACCAAAGGCGCGGTCGCCGTGGGAGTGGTAGAGCATCGAGGTGATGCCATCGAAACGGAAGCCGTCGAAGCGGAATTCCTCCAGCCAGTAGCGGACGTTGGAGAGGAGGAATTGCTTCACCTCGGGGCGGCCGTAGTCGAAGCATTTCGAATCCCACTGCGGGTGGTCTCCCTTTCCGCCGGGGTGGAAATACTGGTGGCCGGAGCCGTCGAAGTCGTTGAGGCCTTCGGAAATGTTTTTCACGGCGTGCGAATGGACGATGTCCAACAACACGGCGATTCCCGTACCGTGCGCGGTGTCGATAAGGTATTTCAGATCCTCCGGCGTGCCGAAGCGCGAGCAGGGGGCGAAGAAGGAAGAGACGTGGTATCCGAACGAGCCGTAGTAGGGGTGCTCCTGCACGGCCATGAGCTGGACGGTGTTGTAGCCGGCCTTTTGCACGCGGGGCAGGATCTGTTCGGCGAACTCTCGGTAGGTGTGGACGCGCGGCTCCTCGCCCGCCATGCCGGTATGGCTCTCGTAGATGAAAGGGACGGTGACGACCGAGGGGTCGAATTTGTGTTTCCAAACGTAAGGCTCAGACGGGCTCCAGATCTGGCCGGAGTAATCGTGAGTGACGGGATCCTGCACGGCGCGGGTGATGGTGGCGGGAAGTCGGTCACGGCGGGAATCGTCGGCTCCATGGATGTGGAGCTTCACTTTCTGGCCATGGGCGAGTGTGCCGGGCGGGAGTTTCAGTTCCCAGATGCCGCCGTCTTTTTTGGCAAGCGGATCGGCATCGCGGTTCCAGCCGTTGAAATCACCGATGAGCGAGACGGCCTTCGCCTCGGGAGCCCACTCGCGGACGATCCATTCCTTGGCGTCGGCGTTGAAATGGATGCCGCTATATTTATGGCCGCGGGCATAGGCGGCGAGCGAACCGGACTTCGCGCGGATCTCCGCGAGAGCCTCCTCGAAGCGACGCGTGCGGCGGACGATGGCCTCCGTTTGCGGCTCCAGCCATGGGTCGTCTCGTACGAGTTTTGGTGTTTCCGTCATTGCATTGAAGTTG
Source organism: Verrucomicrobiaceae bacterium (assembly GCA_027485615.1). Lineage (GTDB taxonomy): Bacteria > Verrucomicrobiota > Verrucomicrobiia > Verrucomicrobiales > Akkermansiaceae > Luteolibacter. The sequence goes on along the minus strand of JAIXQS010000098.1, from coordinate 2,842 downwards.
CCGCTTTCGATATCCATCGGGAAGCCAAATGTACGGGCAAATGCTCTATTCCACGCGAAAACTTAAGGCTTGGATCGACTCGCACGTTTCTTAGCGTTTTGGCATGTACGCGCTGGTATTCGATCTAATCATCATCGGGCTGTATTTCGCGGTCATCATCGGGATCGGTGTATACTTCGGCCGCAGGAAACAGGATACGTCGGATTTCGCCCTTGGCGGGCGGACGATCCCTTGGTGGGCGGTGCTGGCTTCGATTCTGGCTGCGGAAATCAGCGCCGGGACTTTTTTCGGAGCGCCGGGGGAAGGCTTCGAGCAGAGAAATTTCCTCTACGCCCAGCTGATGGTGGGCTACCTGCTGGCGCGCCTCGTGGTGAGCGCGGTGTTCGTGCCGGCCTTCTACAAGCACAACGTGGTTAGCATCTACGAGTTCCTGGAAATCCGCTTCGGCCCGCGCACCCGCCGCTTCGCGAGCGTGGTTTTCCTCATCACAAGGTCGCTGGCCAGCGGCGCGCGGCTGTGGGTGCCCACGCTGCTGCTTATCGTCATCTGGAACCAACTGAATCCCGGCGAACCGCTGGACAAGTGGCAGCAGTTCTGGCTGACCGGCGGTGCGCTGCTGCTCATCACCCTGCTCACCGCCGCCTATACCGCGATCGGCGGGATCAGGGCGGTGATCTGGACGGACGTGCTTCAAATTGCGGTGCTCTTCGGTGCGCTCGGTTTCTCCGTTTGGTATCTGCTGAGCCATATTCCCGGCGGTTGGGAGGGCGCGAAGGCTTATCTCGACAGGCCAAACGACCTGCTGCTCTGGAAATGGCGCGGCGATGTCCCGCCCACTGCGGATTTCGTGGCGAAATACGGCGGCTTCTGGGGCGAGGTGAAAAGCGTTCTGGAAAGCTCCTACAACATTTGGGCGGCGTTTCTCGGATCGCTCTTCGTCACGCTCGCCACGCACGGCACGGATCAGGACATGGTGCAGCGCATGCTCACCGCCAAGAACACGCGCCAGAGCGCGGTGGCGACGATCCTTTCCGGCATTGCCGACATCCCGGTGACCTACGCCGTGCTGATGATCGGAATCCTTCTTTCCGTTTACTACGGACACGTCGTCAGCGATCCGAACCTGCCGATGATCAACGGAAAACCGGATGCCACCACGATCTTTCCCTACTTCGTCGTGGACGTGATGCCCGGCGGCCTGCGCGGACTCGTCATCGCCGGGGTGTTAGCAACGACCATGGGCTCGCTCGGCACCGCGATGAACTCGCTGGCGACAAGCTACTCGCGCGACTTCCATTACCGGTGGTTCAAAACCCCGGAAGACGAGCACGCGCGGGTGCGCATCATCCGGCTCAGCACCGTCGCCTTTGCGCTGATCCTGATCCTTGTCGGCTTGGCCACGGCGTTCGTGAAGGCGCACAACCCGGGGCTCACCATTATCCCCATCATCCTTGGCAGCTTCGGCTACACTTATGGCTCGCTGCTGGGGATTTTCATCGTCGCGCTGTTCACGAAGACTCGCGGCAGCGAGTGGGGGAATCTCATTGCGATGATCGTTGGCATCCTCGTCGTGGCATTCCTCAGCAACCTGCCGAACGACATCTGGAAAATGCTAACCGGCGATGACCTCTACACGAATTTCGAGTGGATGCCGGTCATCAAGTTCACGTGGCGCATCATGGCGGGCACGCTGGCGACGGTGGCGGTGGCTCTTTGCTTCCGCAGCAAAAACCTTTCTGATGCGTGAGAACCAATGCTCTCGCTACAACGGGCGCTGGCATCGCCTTCCCATGGTTCCATCCGATCCAACGGCGCGATCACCTTTCTCAGCCCGTGCCTGCCATTCGGAAAAGCGCTGGCCGGAACCGCAAAGTGACGAGAACGCCACTTTCGCTATCCCATCGCTTTCAGAAGGTTACGCCGATTCAACCTGATAGAGAGTAGGTTTACTTCGCAAAAGCGAATCAAAATCTCGGTCAAGTTCTAAAAAAAACTTTCCGTGGAACGCTTGTGGAATGCGGCGTAAAGGCCGCCGCTGTTAGATGGGTTCTAAAAAATATTCCGGCGGGGAAAATCAGCGTTCATCGTTACCGAACTGTTGCGTCAGGGAACCCGTAGGGGGGGATCGGGACGGAACGCTTTAAAACCATGAAACAACCATCAATGGAACTCGGGGAGAGCATCCCCGCCGCAGAAGAGCCCGAATACGTCGAAGCGGTCGGGCCGATTCATGACAATGGTGATTGGGAGATAGTCGCGGCGAACCTGCGCAAGTCCATAGGTGGTGACGCATTCAAAAGATGGTTTGGAGCGGCAACCTGGGGCGGTGCATCCAACGGCCAGGGAACCGTGATCGTGCCCGGCGAAATCCATCAGGTCTGGATCGAGACAAACTACCTGCCCGAACTCCTCTTTGCCGCAGGCCAGGCGCACGAAGGACTGCACAAGATCAGCATCGTCATCGCCGAAAAATCCGCGACGAGCGACGCGACAGGCGAGGTTCCTGAACCGCAGGTCCGCAAGGAGATGCCGGGAGAGATGCTCGACAAGCGCTCCGCCGCCGCCGGGCTCAACCCCGGCTACACGTTCGAGAATTTCGTGGTCGGCGGCAACAGCCAGTTCGCACACGCCGCCTGCGAGGCGGTGGCGGCGAAACGCAGCGTCGGCTACAACCCGCTCTTCATCCACGGCGGCTCCGGCCTTGGGAAAACGCACCTCATGCACGCCATCGGCCGCGAGATTTTGCGCCGCCGTCCGGACTGCCGCGTGATTTACCTCACCTGCGAGAAATTCACCAACGGGTTCATCGAAGCGATCCGCAAGGGAGAGATCGAGAAGTTCC
>JAIXQS010000025.1 GCA_027485615.1 Verrucomicrobiaceae bacterium | reverse complement strand
GCGCAAGCGAACGCAGGGATGCGTTCTCGCGCTCCAGCATCGCGACCTGTTCGTCCGCAATCACAAGCTGCCGCGAAAGACCCGCCGCGTCAGCGCCGCCTCCCCGCGAGCCTTGCATCCAGCCCGCCGCGCCGACCGCAGCGCCCACCAATAGGGGGAGCAATACCTTTCCCGAAATCATCGCGGAAAAGCCTCAGCGGCCAGGTGGAACATTGAACGGATCGACATCCAGTGCCGTGGGCTTGCCGTAAACCTCCTCGGCGGTCTTGCCGGGTGTGAGCGTGATGGAAATCGGCGCACTTCGGTTCCCGAGCGCATCGTAGGTGTAGAAAAAACGCCTCACGGGCATCTCCTCGCCCGTGTTCGGATCCATGCGTTTCACCCGCGAGTCGAACATCTGCTCCTCGACAAGCTTCCCATCCGACTTCCGGTAGCCGTAGCGAGATTTGAACATCTCATTTTTCCTGCCATCGTAAATCTTGCAGTTCATCGGATTTCCCTGCGCGTCCATCCGGTAGACCGTCACGAGAAACAGAGCGCCTTTTCCGGAGTAGGTTTTCTTGGTGAGGGTTCGGGCGTCAGGGCTGCGGGAGAAAATCGTCCTCGAACCGTCGTCATGCCGCATCACCCGTACGTTCGGGCCGTCGACCGCTTGAAAGTCTGCCGTTTCGCTGCAAGCGGATGTTGCCAAACCCAATGACATCATAACGCATATGAATCTCATGTAGGCACAAGATCATAACGAGAATCACCCCGCAAGGCGCAATTCAGACGGGAAACAGGGCGCCACCAAGCCAAGGAGAAAGTCAAACCGCGCGAACCTCCTGAGTCCCGGCAGGGACAGTCCGAAATTAGCCAGCGGTGTGTTAGGCCTGCGATGCGAATTTCAGGGAGCATCGCCCGTTTCTGCGGAAATCCATCAAGCTCCGCTTTCCATCCCCGCTAGCATGGATTTCCATGGTTCCAGGTGATCGACGGCGACTTGGATCTCTCCCTCCGAGGAGCAGGGGGTGATGATGGCGATGAATTTCAGATCCTTGTCCGTGCGGTTGAAGGTGGCGTGGACGGCGCTCTTCGGGACGTAAACCGACGAACCGGGGCCGAGCGTCTGTTTCTCCTGTTCGAGCCACTGCTCCGCCTCGCCCTCGATGATGTAGATGACCTCCTCCTTGTTCGGGTGCATGTGGAAAGGATGGCCTCCGCCCGGAGGCATGGTGCAATGGACGACGAGGAGATCTTCGGTGGGCGTGAGGCCGGGCTTCGAGTGCCAGATATGGTGGCGCCCGTCGCTCGTTTCGCGCGTGGCGGTTTCTGCGTGGGTGAACATGAGGGAAAGTTTGCCAGTTGTCAGTTTTCAGTTTTTCAGGGAAGAGCCGGAAACCCACCTCACGGCATTGCGGAGGATGGTCTTGTAGGCTTCGTGGGCGTGGGATTTGTCGTCGTGGCCGTGGGTGTAGGCGACGATGCGTGTCTTGGGATCGTTGACGATCCAGAGGGCGGGGTGCGGATCGGGGGATTGCCCGTCGGGTTTGTTCTCGATGAGGGTGGTGTGGCCTTCCTTTTCGAAAAACACGGAGTGGTAGGACTCGTCAGCGATGGTGAAACTTTCCGGCACTCCCTCGAGGACGGGATGCTTGGCGGGGCTCACGGAATCAGCAACCACGTCGCCTTTGCCATGGCCCTTCGTCTCCCCGGCCACGAAGCGCTTGTTGTAGCCCTCCCACGGATGCGACCACGTCGCGGCGTGGAGCAGGACGATCCCCTTCCCCGCATCCGCAAAGGCGTGCAGGGCTTTCTGAAATTCAGGCGTCCCCCATTGCGCATGGTTTCCTGAGAAAACCAGAACATCCGCCTTCGGCATGGCTTCGAGCGCTTCGGCGAGGTTCATCGTGCCGATCACATCCGCCCCTGTCTTGGATAGCGTCGCCACATCGGCGGCGATGAAGTCTCGCGGAAAGTGATGGGAAGATCCCGCTCCCACCACCAGCACGCGCAAGCTCTCATCCGTCCTGCGTGGTTCGAGGAACCTTTGTCCGGTGGCGGAGGTGCTGTTGGGCGGCAGCGTTTCAAGTGGCGGGCTGTCCGTCACCTTCATGTATGTGAGGATGTCCCGAATGTTCGCCGGCCCCAGCCCATCGAGTCCCTCCGGCATCAGGCTGCGGTTGGTGTTTACGCGGGCGGCGATATCCTCCTTGCGAATTTCCGTGTCGCCGCCCTGGTTGCGCAGCGTGAGCGACGCGTTGTTCTCGGTGGTGATGACCCCGGCCAGCGTCTCGCCTTTCTTCGTGGTGATGTTCCACTGCCAATAGGTCGGATCCACCTCGCGGTTCGGGTCGATGATGTGGACGAGCAACTCCGCCGCGCCATGGCTGCCCATCCCCGTCAAGGTGGGGCCGACGTCCAGCTTGCCGACATCGCCGAACTTGTGGCAGACCGCACAGGCGGCGGCATACATCACTTTCCCGTTCGCGGCGTCACCCGGTTTACTGACCTCGGGAAGGAATTTCGCGATGATCTCCGCCTTCTCCTTCGCACCGGGCATCAGCTTGTCGAGCAACGCGTTCGCCCGCGCGGAAACCGCCTTGTCGGGATGGCTGCGGAGGCGCGCGACATTGCCGGGGCCGATGTCCTTCG
>JAIXQS010000113.1 GCA_027485615.1 Verrucomicrobiaceae bacterium | reverse complement strand
TAGAAGATGCCCGACAGAAACGAAAGGTGTCGACAAATGGACATGCGAACCAGAAAACAGGACCGGGACATCTGCGACCGGTCGATCCTGATTACCGGTGGCACCGGCTCGTTCGGCAAGGCTTTCGTGCGCACCGTGCTCGACTACTGCCCGCGCGTGAAGCGCCTGGTCATTTTCAGCCGCGACGAGCTCAAGCAATTCGAGATGCAGCAGGAATTCCCGGCCGACCAGTACCCGGCGCTGCGCTTTTTCATCGGTGACGTGCGCGACGACCGCCGCCTGCGCCGTGCGCTCGAGGGCATCGACACGGTCGTGCACGCGGCGGCATTGAAGCAGGTGCCGGCGGCCGAGTACAACCCGTTCGAGTTCATCAAGACCAACATCATGGGCGCGCAGAACCTGATTGAGGCCTGCATGGACATGGGCGTCCGGCGCGTCGTCGCGCTGTCGACCGACAAGGCCGCTGCGCCGATCAACCTGTACGGCGCGACCAAGCTCTGCTCCGACAAGCTGTTCGTCGCCGCCAACAACTTCCGCGGCGACCGCGACCTGCGCTTCTCCGTCGTCCGCTATGGCAACGTGATGGGCTCGCGCGGTTCGGTGATCCCATTCTTCATGAACAAGGCCAAGTCCGGCGTGCTGCCGATCACGGACCCGAACATGACCCGCTTCAACATCTCTCTCGACGATGGCGTCGCGATGGTGCTGTGGGCGCTGGAACAGGCGCTAGGCGGCGAGATCTTCGTGCCGAAGATTCCTTCGTACCGGATCACCGACGTGGCCGAGGCCGTCGGCCCGCACTGCAAGCACGAAGTGATCGGCACGCGCCCGGGCGAGAAGCTGCACGAGGAAATGATCACGCCGAGCGACAGCCCGAACACGGTCGACATCGGCCCCTATTACGCGATCCTGCAGGCCGGCGCGAAGGTGCAGGACTACCTGAACCGCCGCAAGGCGCTCGCAGTCGATCCGGGCTTCTCGTACAACTCCGGCAGCAACCCGGACTTCCTGTCGGTCGAGCAGATACGTTCGCTGATCCGCGCGCACGTCGATCCGCAATTCGAACCGGTCTGACCCATGGAAGCCCGCACGCCCCTGCCCTACGGCCGCCAGGACATCAGCGAGGAGGACATCCGCGCGGTGGTCGATGTGCTGCGCGGCGACTGGCTGACGCAGGGGCCGGCCGTGCCCGCATTCGAGCAGGCGCTGGCCGCAATCTGCGGCGCGCGCCATGCAGTGGCAGTGAACAGCGCGACCTCGGCGCTGCATGTCGCCTGCCTTGCGCTCGGCGTGGGCCCGGGCGATATCGTGTGGACGACCCCGAATACCTTTGTCGCCAGCGCCAACTGCGCGCGCTATTGCGGTGCCGACGTCGGCTTCGTCGACATCGACCCGGCGACGATGAATATGTCCGTGACCGACCTGTCGGCACGCCTTGCGGCCGCGCGCGCGAACGGAACGCTGCCGAAGGTGCTGATACCGGTGCATTTTGCCGGCCTGCCGTGCGACATGCAGGCGATCCATGCGCTGGCGAAGTCGTACGGCATGCGCATCATCGAAGATGCGTCACACGCCGTCGGCGCACGCTATCGCGGCGAGCCGGTCGGCAGCGGACGCTACAGCGACATCACCATCTTCAGCTTCCATCCGGTGAAGATCATCACCACCGGCGAAGGCGGCGCGGCGCTGACCAACGATGACGAACTCGCGGCGCGCATGGCACTGCTGCGCAGCCACGGCATCACGCGCGACGTCGCCGCCTTCCGCAACGACTATCTCGGTCCTTGGCAGTACGAGCAGCATGAACTCGGTTTCAACTACCGGATGACCGACCTGCAGGCCGCGCTCGGCTTCAGCCAGCTGCGCCGGCTCGCCGAATTCGTCGAACGCCGCAACGCGCTGGCCGGCCTGTACGACGCCGCACTGGCCGGCCTGCCGCTGCAGCGGCCGCAGCGCGACGCCGCGCACCTGTCGGCCTGCCACCTGTACGTGGTCCGGCTGGACGAGCCAGGCCTGCATCGCGCCGTGTTCGAACAGCTGCGCGCCGACGGCATCCACGTGAACCTGCACTACATGCCGGTCCACCTGCAACCATATTACCGGCAGCTCGGCTTTGCGGACGGAGACTTCCTGCACGCCGAGCGCCACGGCGCTTGCGCCATCAGCCTGCCCATGTATCCCGCGCTGACACGTGAAGACATCGAACGTGTCGCACAGGCACTGGCGCGGGCGATCAACCTTCAACTGCCTGAAAAGGAAGCCGAAGATGCACTCATATCCTGAGCTGACCGCCGCACATAACGACCTGCAGGCGCAGGACGCGCTGTTTCGACCGACCTCGTTCTGGGAACAGGCATCGCTGCGCATCGCCGAAGAGCTGCGCGCCGAAGGCGTGGAAAACTTCCGCCGCCTGCCGACGCCGCTGAGCTATTTTGTGCCGACCTACGGGTCGCCGACGCTAGGCCTGTCGCGCGAGCAGGTCGAGCGCCTGTCGACGGTGCTCGGCAATGAATACCCGACCGGCAAGAAGGCACAGCTTGCGCTGCACGCGTACCTGAGCGGCCACCTGAACGCGCTGGCGGATTACCGGGTGCTGCTGGCCGCCGACGATCCGTCGCGGCTGCCGCACCTGCATGCGTTTTCCGAGAGCGCCGTCGGTAACCCGGTCGAACAGTTCGAATTTGACGGCCGACGCTTCAGCCGCTCGTCGCTGAACTACCTGCTCGGCCTGTCGCTGCTGAAGAAGCACCTCGGCAATGACAGCATCCGCACCGTGCTCGAGATCGGCGGCGGCTTCGGCACGCTGGGCGAGATCCTCGCGCAGTCGGACACGCCGGACGTGCGCTACATCGACATCGACATCCCGCCGACGCAGTTCGTCGCCGAACGCTATCTGGCCGACGTGCTCGGCGAGGCCAACGTCGCGTCGTACACCGGAACCGCCGGTCGCGACGCAATCGAGATCGGCTCGCTGCCGACCGCGTCGGTGCTGTGCTCGTGGCAGATTGAGCGCCTGCAGGGCGAAGTCGACCTGTTCGTCAATTTTATTTCCTTCCAGGAGATGGAGCCGCCGGTCGTCGACAACTACCTGAAGCACGTCAAGCGCCTCGGCGCGCGCTGGATCCTGCTGCGCAACATGCGCGAAGGGAAGCAGAAAAAGACAGCGCACAGCGGCGGCGTCGAAGTGCCGATCAAGCGCGACGACTACCTCGCGATGCTATCCGACTATGAGCTGGTCGAGGCCAACGTGCATCCTTTCGGCTACCAGACCGTCGACGGCTTCCACTCGGAGCTGCTGCTGCTGAAACGGCGTTGAGCGGCATGAGACTGGCGATCATTCCGGCCCGCGGCGGTAGCAAGCGCATCCCGCACAAGAACGTCCGCGATTTCTGCGGGCGGCCAATGCTCGTCTGGCCGATTGCAGCCGCGCTCGGCTCCGGCCTGTTCGACCATGTGATCGTGTCGACCGACGACGACGTGATCGCGCGCTGCGCGATCGACTGCGGCGCCGAGGTGCCGTTCCGCCGGCCTTCCGAACTGGCCGACGACTTCACGCCGACGCGCGACGTGGTCAACCACGCAATACTCGAATTCGCCGCGCGGGTACGCATGCCGGAGCAGGTCTGCTGCATCTATGCGACCGCTCCCTTCCTGCGCAGCGACGACCTCGCGGCCTCGCTGGCGATGCTGGAGCAAAGCGACGCGAACTTCGTCTTCTCCGCCACCGAATACCCGTTCCCGATACAGCGCGCGTTCCGCCGTCTGGCCGACGGCAGCCTCGACATGTTCCAGCCGGAGCACCGGCTGACGCGCTCGCAGGATCTCGAACCTGCGTACCACGACGCGGCACAGTTCTACTGGGGATCGGCGCAGGCCTTCCTCGACCGGCTGCCGATGTTCTCCGGCGCTTCGCTGCCCTTCCTGCTGCCGCGACGTCGCGTGATCGACATCGACACACCGGAAGACTGGGCCATGGCCGAGCTGATGTGGCAAGCCACGCACCTCGCCAATGACACCTGCGAGGCCGCGCAATGATCCTGTTCCGCTGCGACGCGACGCCCCGGCTTGGTTTCGGCCACCTGACGCGCTGCCGCGCGCTGGCTGCCGCGCTGCACGCGCTCGGCCAGCGCTGCATGATGGTCGGCCCCGCAGCCGACTGCCGGCAGAGCGGCGACGAGCAACTGTTTTCTCACTGGATCGAGTTGCCGTGGACGGATGATGTCGCCGCCGATGCGGCTGAACTGGCGCGCATCGCCGCGCGCCATCAGGCCGCTGCGCTGGTGCTGGACGACATGCGCATCGACGAGCGCTACCAGCAAGTGATGCTCGATGCCGGCCTGCGCTGGCTGCAGTTCGACGGCGCGCGCGGCCAGCCCGTGTGGGCCGACATCATCGTCAATGCGAATCCGGCCGCCGACGCGAACTACTACCGCGCCTATGCGCGCAAACCCGATGCCATGCTGCTGCTCGGCCCTGCGCATGCGGTACTGCGCCCGGAATTCCTCGCGCTGCCCGCGACGCACGATGCCGTCGCCGGCAAGCACGTGCTGCTGATGTTCGGCGGCGGCGACGATCGCGGCGCGATCCGCTTCGCGATCGATGCCCTCCATCCGGCGCTGCCGGACGACGTCACCTTCGACATTGTCGCCGGCCGCCAGAACCCGAACCACGACGCGCATCGCGCGCTGCTGGCCACGCTGCCGCCTGCGCGGGCCCGTTATCACATCGACCCGCCGGCGCTGCCGGCGCTGATGCGGCGCTGCTCGCTGGCCGTGATGGCCGGCGGCACCGCGACTTACGAAGCCAACCTGTCCGGCCTGCCTATGGTGCTGCTGGCGATCGCTGACAACCAGGTCGCGCAGTCGCAGGCCTGGGATGCCAGCGGCCAGGCGATCTATGTCGGCGAGCTCGCTGCGCTGACTCCGCAGCGCCTCGCGCAGGCCGCACTCGAACAATTGAACTGCCACCGTCACTTGCCTCGGCTGGTCGACGGGCTCGGCGCAGCACGTGTCGCCGCTGCGCTGGTGTCGGCACTGACGCGCGCGCACGAAGCACCTGCCCTCGCATAAAGGACAAGCCCATGCAAGCCAGCCAGACCCAGCCCATTGCACAGCCCGCCAACGTCAGGCGCAGCGAGTTCGGCTATTACGAACTCGGCGACAAGCCCACGCCGGACGAGCTGGGCGAGTACTACGCAAAAAAATATTATCAGCAGCAGATCCGCACGCACGAGTCGCGCTACAGCGATGAGGAGCTGCGCTTCCGCCGCAACAAGCTCGACCAGAAGCTGCGCGTGACCCGCAGCCTGCGCAGCCAGCCGCTGCCGGCATCACCCGCCTTTCTCGACGTCGGCGCCGGCGAGGGCTTCGCAATGGCTTTCTTCGCCAGCGAAGGCTGGGACGTGACCGGCCTCGACTACAGCTCGCACGGCTGCCAGACGCACCACCCGCAACTGCTGCCGCGACTGCTCACCGGCGACCTGCAAGCGTCGGTCGACGCGCTGGCCGCCGAAGGCCGCCGCTTCGACGCGATCCTGCTCGACAATGTGCTCGAGCACCTGCTCGATCCGGCGCAGCTGCTGGGCAGCCTCGCGCCGCTGATGGCGCCCGACGCCGTGCTGGTGATCGAGGTGCCGAACGATTTCTCGGCGTTCCAGCAGCACCTGCTCGAACAGAAAAAGATCGACCGCCCGTTCTGGGTGGTCGCGCCGGACCACATTTCGTACTTCAACCGGGACGGACTCGCGCGCCTTGCGCAGGCCTGCGGCTTCGCCGAGCGCAGCGTGTCGGCCGACTTCCCGATCGACCTGTTCCTGTTCAATGAACACACGAACTACGTCGCCAATGGCGCAGTCGGCAAGTCCTGCCACGCGGTTCGCGTGGAGGTCGAGAACCTGCTGCACGCGCTGTCGCCGGAAGCGACGATCAGGATGTACCAGGCGATGGCCGAGCTCGGCATCGGCCGCCAGGTCGCCGGCTATTACCAGTTGCAATCCGAACCGAACCACGAGGGAGAATCGCGATGAACGCCATTTTCGACCAGCTCGACCTTCGCCGCCGTCCCGGCAAGCCGCGTACGACCGGGCTCACGATGGTGCTCGACAAGCACCTCGGCCTGACCGCCACGCGCGACCTGATCGAGACGGCCGCCAGCCACATCGATATCGTCAAGCTCGGCTGGGGATCGTGCACGCTGTATCCGGAACACGTGCTGCGCGAGAAGATCGCGCTGCTGAAGGCGGCCGACATCCGCGTCTGCCCCGGCGGCACTTTCCTCGAGGCCACGTTCGAGCGCTGCGACATACCGACCACGCTGCGCCTGCTGAAGGCCAGCGGCTTCGATGCGATCGAGGTGTCCGACGGCATCCACCCGTCGATGACGCGCCAGCAGAAGCTCGGCATCCTGAAGCAGGCGGTCGACCTCGGCTTCTACGTGACTTCCGAAGTCGGCAAGAAGCTGGTGCAGGAAGACCACGCGATCAGCGATGCGCGCCGCATTCGTGAAGTCCACGAAGACCTCGCCGCCGGCGCGCAGAAGGTCATCATCGAGGCGCGCGAGTCGGGTACCGTTGGCATCTTCCGCGGCAAGGGCGACGTCAATGCCGCGCTCGCGTATGAACTGTTCCAGAGCGTCGATCCCGATGCGCTGATCTGGGAAGCGCCGGAGAAGGACCAGCAGGCCTGGCTGCTGCAGCAGCTCGGGCCCGGCGTTTCGATCGGCAATGTCGCGCCGCACGACGTGCTCTCGCTCGAGTCGATGCGCTACGGACTGCGCGGCGACACCTTCCGCGACCATTGCCGCGGCAGCCGCCGCGTGTTCCTCGAGCTCGGCGTGGCCGGCGCGTGGCGCGCGCAGCAGCGCGGCGACGTGGTGGTCGTGGTCGACGCGATCCGCGCCAGCGCCACCATCACGCGCTGCGTCGACCTCGGCGCGCGCGAGATCGTTCCGGTGGTCAGCGCGACCGAATTGCGCGGTGAAGTCACGATAGGCGAGCGCGGCGGCGCAAAGCTGCCCGGCGCACATTTCGACAACAGCCCGCTGGCGCTCACCCGCAAGGCCATCGAGGGCAAGTCGGTGGTTATCTCGACCACCAACGGCACCGAGTGCATCCGCGCCGCGCACGGCGCGGGCAGCGTGGTGCTGGTCGGCGGCATGAACAATTGCACCGCGGTCGCGCAGTCCGCGGTCGAACTGGCCACGCAGCGAGGCAGCGGCATCTCGCTGGTCGCGGCCGGCCGCAACAACCTGCCGGCGATCGAAGACCGCGCGGCGGTGACCGAGATCATGCAGGCGATCGGCAATGTAACTGCGCGCGGCACGCTCGAACCTTACTACAGCGACAACCTCGAGCGCGACTTCCTCGACAGCGAGAGCGGCTCGAACCTCGTGCAGCTCGGCCAGGCCGAAGACATCATCCATTGCTCGCGCAAGGACGTGTCCGATGCGGTGCCGATGTTCGACGGCGAACGCATCCTCGCATACCAACCGGAAGTGATCGCATGAACAAAGCCACCCTGCTCATCATCGGCGCCGGCCATGAACAGGTGCCGGCCGTCCGCAAGGCGCAGGCGATGGGTTACCGCGTCGCGGTGACCGACATGAACCCGGACGCGCCCGGCATGGCGCTGGCCGACACCGCGCGCGTGGTCAGCACGGCCGACAAGGCCGGCAATCTCGCCGTCGCCCGCGAACTGGCGATCGGCGGCGTAATGACGATAGGCTCGGAGACCGCCGTCCCGGTGGTCGCCCATGTCGCCGCGGCGCTCGGCCTGCCCGGCTACTCCGAGGCGACCGCGCTGGCGGCGACCAACAAGAACACGATGCGCGAGCGCTTCGCGCTATTCGACGTTCCGACGACTGATAGCGAGCCAGTGCAGGACCTCGAGCAGGCGTTCTCGTTCATCGACCGCCAGGGCTTCCCAGTCGTGCTCAAGCCCAGCGACAGCTCGGGACAGCGCGGCACGACGTTGGTGCATGATTTCGCGGCGCTGCGGGCGGCCGTCGATGACGCGTTCCGGTTCTCCGGCGACCAACGCGCCATCATAGAAAAGTTTTACGCCGGCCCGGAGATCAATGTCACAGCGGCCGTCGAGCACGGGCAGATCCGCTTCCTGTCGTTGTCCGAGCGCGTCACCGCGCCGCCGCCATACTTCGGCATCGCGATCGAACATGTGTCGCCGCCGCCGCTCGACGATAGCCAGCGGCAGGTGATCATGGATGCGTCAGAAAAGGCGATCCGCGCGGTCGGTCTGACCGACGGCATTGCGTATCCGCAGGTGCTGCACACCAGTGACGGGCCGAAGGTGCTCGAGATCGCGGTGCGCATCCCGGGCGGACACATGTATGAAGTAGCGCTGCATGCAAGCGGCATCGACATGGTCGAATTCAGTATTCTGACGGCGATGGGCCACCCGTCTCCGCTGTCGGCCTGCACTATCCATCCGGCAAGCCCGGCACTGTCGGTGCTGTTCCTGACCGAGCGCGATTTCCCGAGCTCCGACGCGGTGGTGCGCAAGGTCGGCCCGGTCGACGCGGCATTCGACGTGCCCGGCGTGAAGCTGGCGCGCATGCACCTCGCATCGGGACAGAAAATTCCGTCGCTGTCGCACTCCGGCGCGCGCTTCGGCGCGGTGCTGGCCGTGGGTGCGACGCGTGAAGAAGCATGCCGCCGCTCGCGCGACGCGGCGCGGCGCATCGCCATCGAATTCGACTCGCCGACCGTCGCAGGCCGGCACGTGCAAGGCTAGGCAAAGGATTTCATGATGCTGAACATCGCAGGGCAGACTATCGGCGCAGCGCACCGGCCGTACATCATCGCCGAGATGTCGGGCAACCATAACCAGTCGCTCGATCGCGCACTGGCGCTCGTCGACGCGGCGGCCGACGCCGGCGCGCACGCGATCAAGCTGCAGACCTTCACCGCCGAGACCATGACGCTGGACGCCGCCGGCAGCGAATTCCAGGCCGCGCCCGGTTCGCTGTGGACCGGGCGCAGCCTGTATTCGCTGTATGCCGAAGCCAGCACGCCGTGGGAATGGCATGCGCCGATCATGAAGCGCGCGCGTGAGCGCCGTATCACCTGCTTCAGCTCGCCATTCGACGAGAGCGCGGTTGATTTCCTCGAGACGCTGGACGTGCCCGCGTACAAGATCGCTTCGTTCGAATGCGTGGACCTGCCGCTGATTCGCCGCGTCGCGCAGACAGGCAAGCCCGTGATCATCTCGACCGGCATGGCCACCATCGCCGAGATTGCCGATGCGGTCGACACGGCGCGCAGCAATGGCTGCGAACAGCTGATCCTGCTCAAGTGCACGAGCACCTATCCGGCATCTCCGGCAAATACGAATATCCGCACCATTATGCACATGCGCGAATTGTTCGGCTGCGAGGTCGGGCTATCGGACCATACGATGGGCATCGGCGTAGCGGTCGCAGCGGTGGCGCTCGGCGCCAGCGTGATCGAAAAGCATTTCACGCTCGATCGCGCTGACGGTGGCGTCGATTCGACGTTCTCGCTGGAGCCGGCCGAACTGGCCAGCCTCGTTATCGAGACCGAACGCGCATGGCAGTCGCTCGGCGAGATCCGCTATGGCGCCACCGCGGCCGAGGAAAAAGGCCGGCTTCGCCGCCGCTCGATCTACGTCACCCGCGACATCGCGGCCGGCGAGGAGCTGACGACGGAGAACATCCGCCGCATCCGTCCGGGCAACGGACTTGCGCCCAAACATTGGTCCACGGTGCTCGGCCGCACCGCGAAGACCGCGCTGCGCAAAGGCATGCCGCTGAGCTGGGAACTGCTGGATTAGCGACCAGTGCCTTTCGAACGATTACGAGCCGCAGGAAAACTTGCTTGAAAATCGGTGCAAATTCGTTGCCGAGATGATGCACAGCGCATGCTCGTTTGAAGGTTCGGAGCACGATTTGCGTCGACACCGTGAAACTGCTGCCCCACCACCGGGACACCAGCACGATAGACTGCGGGCATGACAAATTCCGTGTTCGTGCTAGCTTAGAGAATGACCAAACACCCTTCGGAGTATCTCGGCAACCGATCATGCCGTGGGAATGGAATCGCCCGCCGCTTGAGCACGAGAGGGAACTGGTCATCCGCTTTTCAAATTGGCATTCAACACCAACGCCCTCCCTGTCCTGGGCGATCCGAATGCACCGGCTTACAAGATTTCAATGCAGCCGAACCGGTCCTCCTGCCGTGATTCGATATGTCGCGTCGACTGACAAGCTGAAAATCAACTCCAACGGCATCGGCGATCCCGATGAAATCGCCGACCTGAAGCGCAGCAAGGCACTGCGGCCAGCTTCGATATCATCAAACACTGTCGGCAGTAGCCCGCGTCCCGATGCACCGACCTTCTCTCGCTCGCGGACGACCTGATGGCATGTTTCCTGCAATCACTCATCATGTATTTGGGTGTCGAAAAACTGACATTTTCTAAAGCACATATCAATGGGGGAATGCCACATGAAAGTGCAAGCGCAGCAGCTTATCTCGAAGGCAAGAGCAACGAGAAAGGCAGGCGACTTCATAAAGGCCAGTTCCCTGCTGGAAATGGATGCCAACTATGAGCCGGATAATTTACCGCTACAACTTGATAAGGCACCCGCCTTGTTTTGCCAGCGCAAATTCCGAGACGCCGCCAACGTACCACCCAACCTCTATCTCAAACATCCCGAACACCGAGGCATGTGGCACGACTGTGGGACAGTCTGTACACAACTTGCCGAATTCTCTCTTGCCGAGCAGTTTCTCAAAAAGTGTGTTGGAACTGATCCATCAGATTACGATTCCTGGAAAAGTGTGTGCTTCATCGTGGGAAGTTCGATAAAGCATACGAATACGATTTTTTATGCAATCCAGGCCTTTCCGCGGTGTCCCTTGGATCCAGATGCCCAAAACAATCTTGGCTCAGTCCTGCTTGCCGTTGGTTCTCTTGATGATTCGCTTATCTCATTCGACACCCTGCTGAAGCTGCAGCCTGAACGCCTGGATGGGGTTTTTAACTTTGCAACGGCCCTTAGCCTGAAAGGTGGCATGACCGACGCCGACGAGACCGTGGAAGATGTGATTCTCGCACGTGAAGCCGGCTGCACCGAGATGGCACTGCCGCACTGCGTTGGCGGCCATCCAGCTCTCGCCGCCGACTACAACCTGCGCCCCCTGCCGCATATGCAGCAACGCTCCAGTGTCGCCATCGGGCTGTCCGACCACACGCTGGACAACAGCACAGCGATCGCCAGAGTTGCCCTCGGTGCCTCGATCATCGAGAAGCACTCCACGCCCGACCGCCAGGGCGGCGGGCCGGACGACAGCTTTTCACTCGAACCCGTAGAACTTCGGTCCCTATGCACAAATACACGCACAGCCTTGGAAGCGCTCGGCAATGTGGACTACGGGCGCAAATCCAGTGAACTCGGCAATGTGCAGTTTCGCCGCTCGCTGTATTTCGTCAAGGATGTACGGCGCGGTGAGTTGCTGACCGCAGATGCGATCAGAAGTGTCCGCCCCGGCTACGGGCTGCCGCCGAAGCACCTCGAGCAGTTGATCGGTCGCCAGTTAATGACCGACGTCTCCTACGGCATGCCCGTCCTTCAAGAGCATGTCGGCCCGGCAGCCGAGCAGCCACTGACAGCGCCACACCTCAAATGCACCCAAGGGAATTCATGAAATTCGATACGCTGAAAACCATCGAGAAAGCGGAGACGGCTCGTCGCAAGGGAAACCTGCCCAAGGCGCTTGCACTGTACGAAAGGGCCATCGAGCTCGAACCGGACGAACTTTCTGTCAAGCTCAGTTATGGCAACGTGCTGTACTCCCTGCGCGAATACAGCCAATCAGCCCGGTATTTTCACGCGCTGCATCTGGACCATCCGCATAACGACACAATCTGGAATGGCTGCGCGCTCAGCTATCTGAAGCTTGGCGAGTTTCAGCTCGCCGAACAGTTCCTGAAAAAACTGGTAGCGCACAAGCCGGAGGATTACGACTCGTGGGTCGCCTTATGTCTCGCTGCTGGAAGCACTGGCAACCATTCCGATACGCTTTTCTACGCGATGCAGGCACTCCAATTGCGGCCGCTGGAACCTGTTGCTCACAACAATCTCGGCGCGGCCCTGCTAAACGTTCGCCGTACATATGATGCATTGATGGCGTTCCAGACTGCGAATACTCTGGATCCTTCGAATCTCGATGCCATGTCGAACCAGGGAACGGTCTACAGCCTGCTGGACGAGCCGGACAAGGCCATTGACGTCTACACGCGCTGCCTTGCAACGGGCAAAGCTGACCGGGACACTGAAGCCTCGATCAGGTACCGGATGAGCTACGACTTGCTGAAACTTGGCCGACTAGCCGAAGGCTGGCAGATGTATGACAGCGGGTTCGATGTCAAAGATATCCGGGCGCGCAACCCCCAGCGACGCTTCATCGCGCAACGCTGGGACGGCAGGCCAATGGCGGGCAAACGCCTGCTGATCTGGCGTGAGCAGGGCCTCGGTGATGAATTGATGTTTCTCAGCACCCTTCCTGAAGTGATTCAGCGCTGCAGCGATATCGTCATCGAGTGTGACGCCCGGCTGATTCCCGCTTTGTCGCGCTCCTTCCCGAGGGTCGAGTTCCGGCCTGAGCGCTTTTCGCGGCCAGCGATGAAAAGTGACGCCGAAGATTTCGATGTGCAGATTCCAATGGGCTCGCTCATGGGGATATTTCGCAGCCAGCTTGAAGATTTTTCGCGAGCGACTGCCTACGTCACGGCCGACCCCGTCAGGGCTGCGGACTTCAGGGAACGGCTCGACGCGCTGCCCAACCCGGTAAAAATCGGCATCTGCTGGCGCAGCGGAAAGCTGGATCCCCAACGCAACCCTTCCTACACGGCGCTGTCGGACTGGGAGCCGATACTCGGACTGAAGAACATCGACTTTATCAACCTGCAGTACGGTGACTGCGCAGCAGAGCTCGACAACGCACGGCAGCACTTTGGGACGCAGATTCACCACTGGAGTGACCTGGACCTCAGAAACGACCTGGACGGCGTGTTCGCCCTGATGAGCGAACTGGATTACGTCGTGACTGCCAAAACGGCTGTGTCGGAAATGGCTCCGGCGATCGGTACATCCACCGCCGTGCTGGTTCCTCGCAATGCGTGGCCGTCATTCGGAACCGGCAAGTTGCAGACCTACCCGGATATTGACACCTTCTCCCCAGCAGTCGGTGCGCCCATGCGGGACATCATTCCTGCTCTGGCGGCACATCTTCACAAAAAATTTGGCTAAAAAAAACCGGGCGACTTTCATCGCCCGGTCTTTTATTGCGGCCCGTCTAATTAACGCAGGAGGGCGAGCACGCCTTGCGGCTGCTGGTTCGCCTGCGCCAGCATCGCGGTAGCTGCCTGCTGGATGATCTGCGACTTCGCGAGATTGGTGGTTTCCTTCGCGTAGTCGGTATCCAGGATGCGGCTCTTCGACGCTTCGGTGTTGGTGACGATGTTCGACAGGTTGTTGACGGTCGATACCAGACGGTTCTCCATTGCACCGAGCTTGCTGCGCATCGAGCTGATCTTTTCGATCGCATTATCGATCGTTCCGATGGCCTTCGTCGCGCCAGATGCAGTACCGACATTCAACCCCTCGAGGCTTGCACCCGAACCTACGCCAAGCGTCGCTGCATTGACCTGAAAGTCCGCTGCGCCCACATTTTGCTCAAACATGCCATGCTCAGCCACGGCAGCGGAATCACCCAGCTCGATGCTGATCGGCGTGTTATTGGTCGAATCGAGACGGATCGAAGCGTAGGTCACGCTCGAGGTGGTCAAGCCAAACTTGCTGGAGCTCGAACCGCTCGCGTTGTAGGTATCAATCTTCAGCGACTGAACGTTCGTGCCGCTCAGGCGGATGTTGTCACCCTCGACTGTCGCAGTTATGCCCGTCGTGCCGGTCTTGGTGTTGATCGCGGTGGCGATCGCCGATACCGTCGTGGATGTGCTGCCTGCCGCCAAGGCAAACACCTCGGTGCCATTAAACTTGATGGTCTCGCCACCCGACAGACCTTGCAGGTCCGACTGGGAGAACGACAAAGTATTGTCGTAAGCCGCGTAGGCGATCACGCCTGTCTCGGAAGAGAAGTTGTTGATCGCGTCGAGCTTGCCCTGGAAGCTGGTCGTTGCGATGTCTTCGTCGTAGATCTGTACGCCATTGATCTTGATGTCCGACATGCTCCAGGCATCATTCGGTGCAGTGAGTGCCGCGCCGGTGACCGTATAAGCATCCTGCGCCTTGTTGAACTCGGAGCTGACCTCGCGGAAGCCAAGCACAGCGAGATCTGCCATCGCGCCCGGGCTTGCCGCCGACAGATTGCCCCTCTCAATGCGAATCGGGCTACCATCCTTGGATTCCAGCTTCAAGAAGCCGGCATAGCTTTCAAAGGTGGTGCTGTTAGCTTGGCCCTCGAAGCCGGAGCCGGTCTCGTAGCCCGAGCTGCTGGTCGTATCGTTAACCTTGATCGTGGCGCCGGTATCGTTTGAAAGTACCAGCTTACCATCGTCGTTGATGCTAGCCTGAACCAGGGAACCTGCTTCGCGGTTGATGTTGTCACGCAGTTCTTCGAGGTTGCTCGATGCCGAAATCGCAAACGTCGTTGCAGACGATGCACCCAGTGCGGTCACTTCAAGTCGGAATTGGCCGTTGGTCGTTACACCCGTACCGATTTGCTTGGCCACGACGGTATTGAAGCCGCTGGCAACCACGTTGTCGACGTTCTTGTTGATGTTGTTGATCAGGTCTTCCAGATCATCGGTACCGGTAGTGAACTTGTCGAGGTCCTGTCCGTTGATCTTGATGTCGCCCTTGTCGAACGAGCTTGCCAGATTAACGCGCTGGCCGACCAGAGTGTCGCCGCCAGTGGCCGAATCCCCCATCCCCAGATCCTTCAAGCGCACCGAACCCACGGCGATATCCATGGTCTGGTAACCCTTGTCGCCGATCTGCAGCTTCTTGTCCTTGAACGAACCGTCGAGCAGCTTCTGGTTGTTGAACTCGGTCGTCGTAGCGATGCGCTCGATCTCCGACTTCAGCTGGACGACTTCGTCATTCAGGGCCTTGCGGTCCGAATCGTTGTTGGTGCCGTTGACCGACTGCACGGCCAGTTCGCGCATGCGCTGCAGGATGTTGGACACTTCGTCCATCGCGCCTTCGGCGGTCTGCATCAGCGAGATGCCGTCGTTGGCGTTGCGGATCGCCATGTTCAGGCCGCGGGTTTGCGAGGTCAT
>JAIXQS010000082.1 GCA_027485615.1 Verrucomicrobiaceae bacterium | reverse complement strand
CGGGCCAGATCGGGGAAAGCTGCCCGAAGCGACGCCAGGCGGGAGGATACGCGGTGGCAAGGTGGAGATCGGAGCAATCGTATTCGCGCCCGAGTTTGAGGTATTCGTCAACGTGATCCAGGACGTGGTGTTCGGACATGGGTGGATTTTTTACTGAAGGTATTTCGCTGCGAAGTGGCTTCCGAATGTAAAAGACAGGAATTCGCGGGACTGTCAATATGGAGGCGTGCGCACTCCGAAGGGTCTACCCTGCGCACCGGCCGACAGGCGGCGCGCCAGGTAATCTTTGAGCAGCTTTGTGGCGTAGATTTTCACCGCGGGCTTGGAGAGCGAAAACGCCAATGCAAGCAGCCCGGACAGGAAACCTCGTTCCCTTTTCAGCGCTGGGAGCCGGGACGGGGCTTTCTTTTTCCCCGGCCGGAAGAGCAAGCTCACTGCCAAGCCGGCTGCAAGCGACCCGCCAAGCCATTTTGCCGGAGAGCCGGACATGGAGGCCTTGATCCGCGATGGAAGATCAATCGCCTGCATGAGGCCTGCATGTGCGTTTGTCAGGGTGAGGCGCGAGGCCTCGCCCCTTTTTACAAGCTCGGCTAGTCGTTTCGATTTTTCAGTTGGATGAGCCATTCGCGGTCTTTCTCAAATTCGGAGCGGGTAACGGGGAAGGGAGAGGGCTTGGGCTTTTTCGCGACAAGCAGCGAGACCACGGCGATGACAACATGCAACCCCGCCATGGCGAATGCGATCTGATACCACTTCCATTCGGTGGCGGCGGCGAGGCTACCGATGGCCGCCGCGACCAAAAGTGCCCATGCGACGAAGACGCTGAACAGGCAAACCGCAAGGGGGATGATTTTGGCGAGCCCGGTGTTGAGCGCATCCCTTGCTTCAATAGAAATGATGGCGGCGCGGGCCTCGAGGAGACCGAAGATCGCTTCCACCCAGTTTTCCTTCCCCGAGCGGCCTCCTGCAGCTCGGTTTTCGGTGATCGGGGAATTGTTCGGAGACAAGGAGCCAGGGTCTTCAGTCATGAAACACGAGGAAAGTTGGGATTGTCCCTGCGGCTGCGACCGCGGCGCACGCCTACCGGCCAGGCTCGGCGCATTTTATCCGGTAACCAGCGATCAGTTGCGAGCGATCAGGCCGATGAGGAAACCAATGCCGAGTGCGCCAAGGACGGCCTTCGTTGGGTTCTGGCGGATGTAATCCTCGGCGGTGACGTGGATCTCCTTCGCTTTCACGCGGGTTTCCTCCCACTGGTGCTGGGCGGTTTCCCTTGCATGTTGGACTTTGTCGGTTGCGACAGCTTTGTAGTGGTCGGCCTTTTCAGTCGCATTTGCTTTCAGGGAACTCGCCGTTTCGATAGCGCGTTCCTTGAGTCTGGCGGCCTCCGCGCCGGTGGCGGCGGCGAAATCACCGGCTGCATGGCGGAGTTCTGAGACTGCGTCGGACACGGAGGGTGCCCCGGCGGTCTGTGGGGTGGAAAATGGATTGTCGGTCATGGTCGTAGAATGGTTTGGTTTGCTTGTTTGCAATCGAAACAGCGTCTGCCGTTCCGGAGAGAGCTTACATCCACCGCCCCCCCCTGCAAGCAGACTTTGGCGCTAATCCTTTGGCCGGTGCATAAATCTTGGCGTTCCCCCGTATTGGCGGTTAAATGGCCTAAACCCATGTCTTGCATCGCCATTCTCGTAGCCGCCGGAACCAGCCGCCGCATGGGTTTCGATAAACTCGCCGCGCCGCTTGATGGCATTCCCGTCCTTGCCCGCACGCTCAGGGCTTTGATGGAATGCGCGGAAATATCCCGAATCATCCTCGTCACGCCACCGGAGCGGATGGCGCTGCTGGATGAAACGACTTTCACCAAACCCGTGATCCGGATCGACGGTGGAGCCGAGCGCCACCTTTCCGTCGCGGCGGGTCTCGCCGCCGTCACACAGGGCGAGGAACTCGTCGCGATCCACGATGCGGCGCGCCCGTTTGTTTCCCAAGCCGATATCCTCGCCGTAATCGGGGCCGCGCAGGATAATGGCGCGGCCTCCCTCGCCAGCCGTGTGTCAGAGACACTGAAACGCACGGACGACTCCGATTTCACCGCCGCCGCCGTGCCGCGCGAAAACCTCTGGTTCATCGAGACTCCCCAGGTTTTCCGCACCGACCTCATCCGCGCCGCCTACAAGCACGTTCTCGAAAACCAGCTGCCCGTCACCGACGAAACCTCTGCGCTCGAAGCCATCGGCGTGAAAACGAAACTCATCGCCTCGACCTCTCCGAACCCGAAGATCACCACTCCGGCAGATCTCGTCTTAGCGGAGTTTTTGGGTTGAGAGCGGCGCGATGAACGCCATCGTTGCGGCGTGCAACAGGTCGCAAGTGGAATGAGTAAGGTAACGAGCCTGGAGGGCGCGGAGGCCATCGATGTCGCGCGCGGGCTGCGCTGGCTCGGCGGGCTGGTGTTTTTCGATACGGCGGGAAATGTGCCTTTGAAGGCAGGTCGGGCTGTTTCCGTGATCGCGGCGGCACCGGCGGCGGTGCACTGCGGATCGGTTTTTTCTGAAGCGGATCTAACAGGTCTGCGTGACATACTCGGGTCGCATGCCGTGGGAGGCGGAGATCATGGTTTCCCGGAAGGCGGGCTTTGCGGCTGTGTGGACTACGAAGGGAATTTCGTT
>JAIXQS010000006.1 GCA_027485615.1 Verrucomicrobiaceae bacterium | reverse complement strand
CTTGGGTCTATATCAACGGTCAGTTGGCTGGCACTCACATTGGTGCAAGTGCCGCGTTTCATTTTGACATCACCCAACTGCTCAAGGACGGGACCAATGAAGTGGTGGTGAAGGTGCATGACGACATGTGGTCCGGCATGCAGGGGCGCGGCAAGCAGACCCCCGATGTCAGCAATGGCGTTATCTATACCCGTACCACCGGCATCTGGCAGACGGTGTGGCTGGAAGCCGTCGGCACGTCTTTCGTTGAAAACCTGTCGGTGATTCCCGACCCCGATCACTCGCGTGCACTGATCACCGCCAAGATTAATGGGGTGGGCGGCGAACCGCTCACGCTCAAGGTGGAAGCCTTCGCCGATGGCAAGCTGGTGGGTTCCGACACCACCACCGGGCCATGGCAGCAGACCCTGGTGCTGAATCTAACAGAGAAGAAACTCTGGGAACCAGGCGCGCCGTTCCTGTATGATTTGAAGGTCACACTCTCCAGCGGCGATAAGGTTATCGATACGTTGAAAAGTTATTTCGGCCTGCGTAAGATCGCCATCGACGGCCGTAAAATTTTGATCAACGGCAAGCCGATATTCCAACGCCTGATCCTTGACCAGGGATTCTATCCCGAGGGTCTGTGGACGGCGCCGTCTGATGAGGCGCTGAAAAAGGACATCGAGATGAGCATGGCCTGCGGTTTCAATGGCGCGCGCTTGCATGAGAAAGTCTTCGAGCCGCGATTCCTCTACTGGGCTGACAAGCTCGGCTACATGGTATGGGGCGAGTATCCGGATTGGGGATATGAGTTTCACCCCGAGAGCTACGCGGCGATTGTCAATGAATGGACCGAGATCTTGCTGCGCGACCGGAACCATCCGTCGATCGTCGGTTGGTGCGCGTTCAACGAGCAGGACAAGCGGGCGAAAGAGATTTCACAGATGATTTGGAACGTCACCAAGGCGATCGATCCGACCCGTCCAGCGCTGGAAACCAGCGGCTGGACGCATACCTTACCTAATCCTGAAGTCTTGGATGCCCACGATTATGAAGGCAGTCCGGGTGTTCTGCGCAACCGCTGGATGGAGCGCCTATCCGTCAAGCCACAAGACTTGCCCGCCCCAGCGCGTTATGGCAGCGCGCCAGCTCCCATCCAATCGCCTATCATTCCATACATGGTGAGCGAAATCGGCGGCGTCGCGTGGGCTCCAGACGCTGGTTGGGGATATGGTGAGACGCCGAAGAAACTCGAGGAATTCTACGCCCGCTATCAGGGCACCATCGATGCCATGCTCGACAACCCGCATCTGTTTGGATTCACCTACACGCAGCTGACCGACGTGGAGCAGGAGCGCAACGGCCTGTATTATTATGATACGCGTAAGCCGAAATTCGATATCGCCAAGATCCACGCCATCACCTCACGTCAGGCGGCCTATGAGCGTGACATTCCGACGGTCGCCAAGTCTGCCGCCCCGCTGGAACAACCCGTCTGGAAAGTCCTGGTAGGTGCTGTGCAGGACGGAGACCTGAGCACCCCGTACGCCTACTCCACGGAAAAACCCGCTGACAATTGGGCCGAGGAATCCTTCGACGATCGCGGGTGGAAGACCGGCCGTGCTCCCTTCGGCCATGGTCCGCAGAATGTGCGGACGGAGTGGACTACCACGGATCTCTACCTCAGGAAGAAGTTTGAATACGACGGCACCACCCTGAAGCGTGGCGCGGTGGTGATCAATTTTGACGAGGACACCGAGGTATATGTGAACGGCAAGAAGATCCTGAGTGTTTACGGATATATCACCTACTACCAATTGAACAGCGTGACCGACGCGTTGAACAAGGCGCTTAAAAAAGGCTCTAACACCATCGCGGTGCACACCCGCCAAGCCGTCGGCGGCCAGTACATCGACCTGGCGCTTCTGGTGGAAGAATGAAGGAAATAATTATGGTCATCAGAAAAATTTGTTATTTGACGCTGCTTCTGGCAGGTGCTGCGACCGCAGCCACCATGGAAACGGATTTCAGCAATCCGCCGGTCGCGGCGCGTCCCTACGTGTGGTGGCATTGGATGGGATCCAACATCAGCAAAGAGGGCATCACCAAGGATCTTGAAGCCATGAAGGAATCAGGCATCGGCGGCGCGACGATGTTCCACCTCACCTCCGCGGTGACCGTCGGCGCCAAACCGACCATGAATTGTCCTACGCCCGAAATCACCTACCGCAGCCCGAAGTGGTGGGAGATGGTGAAGCACGCCGCATCGGAGGCCAATCGCCTGGGGCTTGAGCTCGGCATGCATAACTGCGTGGGATACTCAACGACCGGTGGTCCGTGGATCACTCCTGAGCGCGGCATGCAACAGCTGGTGCGCAAGATGGAGAAGGTCCAAGGCGGCAAACAGGTCACGATTGATCTGCCCCTTCCCGGCCAACCGGTTGACGTCGGGGTGTTTGCGGTGCCAGCCGAAGGCGTCATTCCGCTGGATAAGATCATCGACCTGACTTCCAAGTTGGATGCGAAGGGCCGCCTCGTTTGGGATGCCCCGGAAGGCGCATGGAATGTCTATCGTCTCGGTTACGCGTTCAGCGGACATCAATGCAGTCCGGTCCCCGATGACATGCTCAACAAGGCGTTCGAGGTGGACAAGATGTCGGTCGAACAAAACATTTATCATTGGAACCAAGTGCTCGAGCCGCTCAAGCAGAATCTCGGCCCACTTGTCGGCAAGAGTCTGCGCCACATCCTGGTCGATAGTTACGAAGCCGGCGACCAGAACTGGAACGTCCATTTTCGTAAGGAATTCAAGCGGTTGAAAGGCTACGATCCGCTGCCGTGGCTGATGACGATGAACCCACTCATCGCCGACGGCCGCAAAGAGGAAGCTCGCATCGTGGTAGATGCAGACCAGACCGCGCGCTACGAATGGGACTATCTTGATGTGACTAAAACGCTGATTCTTGAGGGCTTTCGCACCGGTGCCAACGCGATTCATGCGGCAGGCATGTCATTCCACTGGGAGCCTTACAGCGGTCGGTTTGATATGATTGCTGGCTCTGCGCTGGCTGACGTGCCGGTGGGCGAATTCTGGACCGGAGGCCAAGGCGGCATTGACTATAACATCGTGGCTGCTGGCCGCGCCGCCGGACGCCGCGTCATCGCTGCTGAATCATTCACCGGCATGCCTCCGCTCAGTCGGTGGAGCGAGACCCCAGCTTTCTTGAAAGCCTGTGGCGACGGAACCTATGCCAGCGGTGCCAATCGCTTGTTTCTGCACCACTGGGTCCATCAGCCGTTCGACGATAAATACAAACCCGGCATCGGCATGGGTTGGTGGGGCACGCATTTCAACCGCCACCAGACGTGGTTCGAGCCAGGCAAAGCCTTTTTCACCTATCTCGGCCGGGTGCAAACCCTGCTCCAGCGTGGCGAGGGCGTCGCGGATTTCCTGGCGCTTGAGCACTCTCCCGCCGGTTCCGACTCCATCCCGATCGCCCCGTTGCTGAACGGCGATCTACGCGTCAAAGACGGCATGATCGTGCTGCCCAGTGGCCGGCGCTACTCATTCCTCCAGTTGCCTCCTAAGGAGGTGATGCTGCCCGAGGTCGCCCGAGCGCTGAAGAAGCTAGTGGCCGCCGGCGGAACCATCGTTGGACCCAAGCCGCTGCGCTCGCCCAGTCTATCAGGCTATCCGAAAGCGGATGCCGAGGTCAGTAAACTCGGCGAGGAACTCTGGAGCAATCCGAAAGTTCTAACAAAAGCTGTAAACATCGCGCCTCCCGTGACTACTCCCGGTGTCGACATCCGCACGACGGCCAGAAAAGATGGCGAGACGGATATATTCTTCCTGGCAAATACCAGCAATGAGGCGCGCGATTTCACCGGATCGTTCCGCGTTGAGGGAAAATTACCGGAATTCTGGCAGCCGCTGGACGGGACCTCACGGACTGCTCCAGTGTGGAAAACCGCCGACGGGCGCACGGACCTTCCGATGCACCTCGACGCGCACGAGTCGATCTTTGTGGTGTTCCGCAAACCGGCACCGAGCGACCACGCTGTTGAAATCGCCACCGCTGACAAAACCCCATACACAGTCACGGTGGGCGAGGACGGCAAAGTCGCCGTGCGCAGCGCCGGAACGTTTCGTGGCGAAATCGTTTTCGCCTCAGGCAAGCGTGCGCCCTTCGCGCTTGAAGCCCTTGCGCCGATCCCGCTTGCTGGGCCGTGGCAGGTCGGCTTCGCACCGGTTGTGGGCTCACCTGCGAAAGCAACTTTTGGAGAACTGCAATCTTGGAGCGAAAACGCCGATCCTAACATCAAGTATTTCTCCGGCACCGCCACCTATTCCAAAGCGCTGCGGCTTGACTCACCGCGCCCGGGTCAACGCTATATCCTGGACCTGGGCACCGTGCATGAGATGGCTGCAATCAAAATCAACGGCCGTGCGATGGGCGTGATCTGGCATGCACCCTTCCGCATCGATGTGACCTCGGCACTGAAAGCCGGAGAAAATCAGTTAGAAATCCAGGTGACCAACACATGGGCCAACCGTCTGATCGGCGACGAGCAAGAGCCCGAGGATGCCCAGTGGGATGAATGGGAGGGGTTCCGCGACTTTGGCGGATATTGTATGAAAGCCTATCCTGACTGGTTTGTGAAAAACCAGCCGCGCCCGTCGCAGGGGCGCAAGAGCTTTGTAACCTACAACTATTTCAAGAAGGACGCTCCGTTGTTGCCTGGTGGCCTGCTCGGGCCGGTCGAATTGCGAGTTGAAAACGAAGTGAAGTGCGAGGGCGTAACAACGCCATAGAGCCTCGCGGGTTGGAAATTTAGAGCGAGAAAGACGACGGAGTTATGAAAAAATTAGCAATACTAACAGCCTTGATGGGATTTTGCTGGAGCAGCATGGGGCTGATGGCCGGCGATCTGAAAAAAGAATTTGCCACGCCTCCGGATTCGGCGCGGATGTGGACGTGGTGGTTTTGGCTGGGCGACAAGGTGGACCGCGAGAGCATTACCGCCGACTTGGAAGCGATGAAGGAACAAGGGATCGGCGGGGTGACCGTTTACAGCATCAGCGGTCCCGGGGTTGGGGGTAAAGGCCCTGATTATATGAGCCCGGAATGGCGGGCGCTGTTCAAGCATGCGGTGGCAGAAGCCGATCGGCTCGGCCTCGGCGTCAGTGCCATCCTTTGCAGCGGCTGGAATGCCGGCGGCCCCTGGATCACTCCCGAGTACGGCTGTAAAAAACAAGTCAGTTCGGAAGTGGTCGTCACCGGCCCTATGCGTTTCAAAGAGAAGTTGCCGCAACCGGGCGATCCGAAATTCTATCGCGATATCGCCATTCAGGCCTTCCCCAACGTCTCGACCAAATCCAGCCCGGAGCGGCAGAAGCAGCTTGCCTATAAGATCGTGCAGGATTCCTTCGGCGACTCGGTCAAAACGCCAATTAAGGAAATCTGCGCGGAGCCGATGAAGCCGCTTCTACCGGCGGAACCGGGTGCAACCGTGGCTCTGAAGTCCATCATCGATCTGACCGCAAAATGCACCGCTGAGGGCGTCCTGGAGTGGGATGTGCCCGCTGGAAAATGGACCATCCTGCGCACCGGCTACACCATGACGGGTGATGCGACCAATTGGTCATCACCGACCGGGTCTGGGCTGGAAGCCGACCCCTTGGACGCTGCAGCTATGGATTTCCAGTTTGCCAATGCCGGCATGCCGCTCATCGAGGAAGCCGGCGCTCTGAATGGCAAGGTTTTCCGTTCGGTGCAGGTTGATAGTTGGGAAAATAAGATGCCCAACTGGTCGGCCGGTTTCCGCGACGAATTCAAGAAATACCGCGGCTATGATCCCGTGCCATTCCTGCCGGCGCTGGCGGGCTGGGAACTGGGCAGTCCTGAGTTAACCGACCGTTTTCTCTATGACTACCGCAGGACGATTGCCGATTCTGTGGCCGAGAATTATTTTGGCCGTCTCACCGAGCTTGCCGAGGCCAACGGTATCATCCAGCAGAGCGAGGCTGGCGGCCAGTGCCATCCGAAGTGGATGTCGTTGGACGGTCTTAAAAACCTAGGTCGCACCGCCATTCCCATGGGCGAATTCTGGCAGTGCGGATTGTGGACCGAAGACAAGCAGAACAAGACCACCAAGCAGGCCTCTTCGGCGGGCCACCTCTATGGCAAGCCCATCGTTGCCGCCGAAGCGTTTTCCGCCCTGCAAAACCACAAGTGGCAAGAATATCCCGCCTCGCTCAAGCCCACCGCCGACCGCGCCTTCTGCGAGGGAATTAACAGCTTCTTCATCTTCTCCAGTGCCACGCGCAGCGGTGAGGGATATCCCGGCGAGGAATTCTGCTCCGGGACTTATTTCAATCGCAAGGTCACCTGGTGGAGCCAGGTTCGCGGCTTCAATGATTACATCGCGCGCTGCAGCCACATGTTGCGCCAGGGAATGTTCGTAGCCGATGTGTTGTATTACAACGGCGACCAGTGCCCCAATTTCGTCCAGCCCAAGCATGTCGAACCGGGGCTCGGGGCTGGCTATGATTATGATGTCTGCAATACGGAAATTATCCTAACAAGACTGGGTGTTAAAAACGGCAGGATCGTGCTGCCCGATGGCATGAGCTACCGGATGATGGTCCTGCCCGAGAGCACGACCATGACCGTCGAGGTGCTGCGCAAACTCAAGCAGTTGGTGAGCGGCGGCATGACCTTAGTCGGCCCTAAGCCTGTGGAAGCTCCGGGGCTAACGAACTATCCGCGTTGTGACCAGGAAGTGAAAGCGCTGGCAGCGGAATTGTGGGGCAATTGCGACGGCGTGACGGTCAAGGAACACGCCTTTGGAAAAGGCCGTGTGGTGTGGGGAACGACGCCACGCGAGTTGCTGACCCAAGCCAAGATCAATCCCGATTTCAGCCATGCCGGCGGCAAACCCGACACCTTTATCGACTGGATCCACCGCAGCGACAAGGGCACCGAGATCTATTATGTCGCCAACCGGATGGATCGCGCGGAGTCGCTCACATGCACCTTCCGCGCCAGCGGAAACCGTGTGGAATTATGGAATCCGGTGACCGGCCAGGTGCGCGAACTCAAGGAGTGCAAGACCTTGGCAGACGGCATGACCGAAGTGCCGCTGGAATTTGCGCCTTATGAGAGTGCGTTCGTGGTGTTCAGTAGAGACATTAAGAAACCAGAGACCAGAAACCAGAATGGAGCCGCAAGCAATTTCCCAGCGTTGACCACGGCGCAGGAAATCACTGGCCCGTGGGACGTGACCTTCGACCCAAACTGGGGCGGCCCCGGCAAAGTGAAGTTTGAGAAGTTGGATGATTGGATTAAGCGACCCGAGGAAGGGATCAGGCTGTA
The DNA here is from genome assembly GCA_027485615.1 of Verrucomicrobiaceae bacterium. Taxonomy (GTDB): domain Bacteria; phylum Verrucomicrobiota; class Verrucomicrobiia; order Verrucomicrobiales; family Akkermansiaceae; genus Luteolibacter. The sequence continues at coordinate 16,504 of JAIXQS010000006.1, read as the reverse complement.
CTCCGGCACGGCGATCTACCATAAAACCTTCACCTTGGCGGGCGGACCTGGTAATCGCGCTCCATTCTACCTCTCTTTGGGTTCCGTGAAATACACCGCACGGGTAAAGCTCAACGGCAAGGACCTGGGAATCGTGTGGACGGCACCCTGGCGCGTGGAGATCACCAGCGCACTGAAAGCGGGTGCGAATGAATTGGAAATCGAGGTGATCAACCTGTGGCCGAACCGCCGAATCGGCGACGCCTCGTTGCCGGAAGAGAAACGCTACACCCAAAGCAACGTCACCTTCAGTCCGATTTATCCTGAAAATCCTCCTGAAAGATCCGGGTTGTTAACTTCCGGCCTGTTAGGCCCCGTTTTGATCCAGTCGACTTCGGTGGATGGCACAAAATGAACAAGATCATCCTGACAATAATGCGCGGTGCGGCGGTAGTCCCGCAGCTCGCAAAAGGCACCGGGAATCGTAATTAGAGCATCACATGAATTCAATAATCGCACACAATCATTTCACCAGTTACCAGTTAGCCGAGCAAAGTAATATCCGGCAGGTGCCGCAGGTTTTCGGTTTGGCGATGTTTCTGTTAGGCCTCAGTGCCCCGCTCACCTTAGCGGCGGAAATCCCCGAAGCGGCCAGTTCATCCGGCACAGGCTTGGTTGAGGTCGAGAATCCTGTTAGCTACTTGGATGGCCGCCCCTATCCCTCGTATCGCTTAAATGCCGTGGATCAGGGCATGTTTCTGAAATACGGCGAGGGCCCCAATCAGTGCGATACCATGAATGCCCGCGAGGCCATGATCAATTGCGTCGACGGAACCTATTATTTGTACTACGACGGCGTTGGTGCCAAAGGTTGGGTGGCGTGCCTGGCGGAGAGCAGGGATCTGAAAACATGGGAGCGCAAGGGACCTATTCTTGATTTCGGACCCGGACTGTCGGATTCGGCGGCTGCGTGTTCGCCTTGGATCATCAAGGACGAGAAAAATCTTTGGCATATGTTTTATCTGGGCACGCCTAACACCACCGGAGGTGATTACAAAATTCCCATCGCCCCCTATTTGGCGATGCGCGCAACGAGCACTTCTCCGGCGGGACCATGGACAAAGCGTTACGATCCGGTTCCCTTCAGCACGAAGGAAGGCACGTATTATTCCATGTCCGCCTATCCCGGCCATGTCATCAAACAGGGCAGTGAGTACATGATGTTCTTCGGTGCTGCGGATGCAAAAGTAAGACGGACGATTTCCATCGCCCGCACCAAGGACCTCAATGGCGAGTGGACGCTAGACCCCACACCGGCCCTGCCTGTTACAGAAAATCTCGAGAATACCTCGATGTATTTCGAGCCGACCACCAATACCTGGTTTATGTTCGTCAATCATATTGGAAATGAGTGCCCGGACGCTGTTTGGGTCTATTGGACCAATGACGTCAATCGCTGGAATCCCGCCTGCAAGGCCATTGTACTGGACGGCGCCAATTGCACGTGGAGCAAAAAAAACATCGGCATGCCCACGGTGGTGACGGTTGGAGACAAGCTTTATGTATTCTATGATGCTGCCGGCGGTGACAGCACTAACGAGATGTATCGAAGCATCGGCAAGGCGACCCTGCAACTGCCGCTCAAAGTCCTGGACCCTGATATGCTGCAGGTGCCGGTCATGAACGGTAGCTTCGAGAATTCTGGAGCCTCACCCAGCGGCCCTTCGGCCAAGGTCGGCAGCCCATGGAGCACCATCGAGGCACCGGCAGGTTTTCAGCAGCAGCAAGTCGTAACGGCTGGCGCATTCTCCCGCAGTGTCGAAGGCGGCGGCGAATGGGCTGTGCCGATCAGCGCTGATGTCACGCCGGACACGCGCCCGCTTTCACAGTTCCTGCCGCGCAACGTCTCCCCCGGAGACAAGCTGACGGTGACGTTCTGGCTCGGTAGGGCCAAGAACACGCCCGGAGGAAAAGGGGAGGCATATTTCGACGTCAGCGGGACGAAATATAGCATGGCGTTCGACACCACTTCGTTGCCCGCCGATAGCTGGAAGAGCTACACGCTGACCCAAACCATCACCCAATCTGGGAGTTTGAGTCTCGGGTTTTACGGCACTAGCAAAGACAACTCGTGGTTAGACAGGATCAGCGATGTCACCGTGACTCCAGCGGCCGTGGATGCCAAGTCACCGAAATGCGCCGGCACCACTCTAACGACTTTGGAGGGCAAGCCCAAGTCTCTGAAAGTAAGCGATTTTGGCTATTCGGATCCGAAATCAAGCCCGCTGACTGCAGTGCAGATCACCTCGCTCGCGCCGTTTGCCACCCTGAAGTTGAACGGAACTCCGGTCGATCTTAACCAGATTGTCACGGCGGCGGATATCAGCAAACTGTCCTACCAGCCGGATTTGAACGGCAATGGTGCGCCTTACGCGTCGATCGGGTTCAAGGCCAAGAACGCGAATAATCTTTGGAGTCGCGCCGCGTCGTTGTTGTTGAATGTAACGCCGGTAAACGACCCGCCCGCCTCCACCGGTGCCTCGGCGCTCATTAGAAAAGGCACCTCCAAAACGTTTGTCGCAGCGGACTTTCCTTTCTCGGATGTGGATACCGGCGACATGCTGGACGCGATCAAGATTACCTCGTTGCCTGCCCACGGCACCCTGATGCTGAGCGGTAAGCCCATCACCTCGGTCCCGACTGCGGCCATTCCCGTGGCCAATCTTGAAGAACTAGCCTACGCGGCACCAGCGGACTACACCGGGGCTGACTTGTTCAGATACCAGGTGCGCGATACGGAGCTCTTCAGCGCGGATGCCACGATGGCGCTTACCGTCACCTCGGACATTTTCGTTCTCAACGGGAGCTTTGAAATGCCAAATCCGCCAACAACTTCTCCTGGCGGCCCTTGGGGCAATCTCGATTCCGCTTGGACAAACAAACTCGGCAACTACGCGCGGCGGCGTGACAGCAGCACCCCACCCGGAGGTGGACTCTGGGTTCTCAATCTTAGTGATCAAGGTTCTTGGATCGAGCAGGATTTGGGCGTATCCGTCGATGCAGAATCCACCTTGTCCGTGACCTTCTCCACCTTAAGGGAAGACCTCTTCAAAAGTCCTAACGGGGGGCAGGGGGCATTCGAGGCCTCTTTCCTCGTAGGCTCGACTAAATACACCGAGCTTTTTGATCTGAGTGGCGACGCAAAGGACACATGGATCACTAAGACCTTTACCAAGAAGATTGAGAATACCGGCAATTTATCGATCCGATTCTCCCACGTTGATAAAGCCAGCACGGGCGACAGGATCACGATAGCGAATGCGAACAACGGACCAGGTGAAATCGGAAGAGTCGCGATCGACAAAGTCGGTAATGTCAGCGTGAAAACCAAGGAGCCTTGAAAAATCTGTTCACAATCTGCGCCGCCTTGCTGCTAGCCTTTCCGGCCAAGCTGGATGCGGTTGATGCACGAAATAAAAAAACTAACTTTCTCATCATCCTTGCCGATGATTTGGGTTTCGCGGATCTCGGTTGTTACGGCTCCGAAATCGCCACGCCTAACCTCGACAAGCTGGCGTCAAAGGGGCTGCGCTTCACCCAATTCTACAACACCGCGCGCTGCTGGCCGACACGCAGCGCATTGCTAACCGGTTGTTATCCGCAACAAATCCACATGGATCCGCCGCAGGGCTTGCTGCCGGTGTGGACGCGCACGCTGCCCCAACTGCTCAAGCCGGCAGGCTATCGCAGTTATCATTCCGGCAAGTGGCACGTCTTCGGCGCCCCGCAACCGGTGGCCGACGGCGGATTTGATCATTCATACAAACTGGATGATTTCGACCGGAACTTCAATCCACAGAAAATTCTCGAAGACGACCGTCCTTTGCCGCCGGTGGCCAAGGATAGCGGTTACTACACGACGACCGCATTCGCCGATCACGCGATCCGTTGCCTGAAGGAACACGCGGATAAGCATGCAGCGCAACCGTTCTTCTCCTATCTGGCCTTTGCCGCGCCGCACTTTCCGTTGCAGGCGCCGCCGGAGGACATCGCCCGTTACCGCGACCGTTATCTCAAAGGTTGGGACAAGTTGCGCGAGGAACGTTGGCAGAATCTGCGCAAGATGGGGATCGTCAATTGTGGCTTGGCACCGCTCGAGCCGACCCTCGCGCCGCGTAACTTCAAGCGCGGGGTGCTCGCCAAGCTCGGCCCCGGCGAGATCGAGCATGCCGTTCCCTGGCTGCAATTGACCGACGAACAAAAGCGCTATCAGGCCACGAAGATGGCGATTCATGCCGCGATGATTGACCGCATGGATAGGGAAATCGGCAGGGTGTTAGAGCAGGTCCGTGCCATGGGCGCGTGGGACCATACGGTGATTTTTTTCCTCTCCGACAACGGCACCGATGCCACCGTTATGCTGCGCGGCGACGGCCACGACCCGGCGGCTGCCCCCGGTTCCGCGGGTTCATACCTCTGCCTCGGCCCGGGTTGGTCGAGCGCCGGCAACGCCCCGTTCCATCGTCACAAAATCTGGACACACGAAGGCGGCATCTCCACTCCGATGATCGTGCATTGGCCCAAGGGCATCGCTGCGCTGGGCGAACTTCGGCATAATGTCGGCCACGTCATTGATTTCGTCCCCACGCTGCTAGAACTCGCCCGCGTCAAACCGGCGCTGCCGGTGGGTGCGCCGGCGTTGCCCGGCCGCAGCTTGGTGCCGGCGTTTGCCAAGGACGGCAGCGTTACACGCGATGATCTTTTTTTCCACCACTTGGGCAACCGTGCCCTGCGAATGGGCGACTACAAACTGGTTACCGCCCCCGAAGATCAGAATGCCTGGCAACTTTACAACCTGGCGACCGATCGTTGCGAGCAGGACAATCTGGCAACCAAACAGCCGGACCGCGTGCGCGACATGGCCGCCCGCTGGAAGCAGTTGCAGGACCGCTTTACCCGCGATGCAGGCCCAGTACTGCCCATCCCCGAGAAGATCGATTGAAAGAGTGTGATTTAACTTAAAGGAATAAACATGACTATAAAACTAACAATTACGACTCTCACGTTTTTGGCGCTGCTTCACATGGCTTCGGCCCAATACAAGGGCTGGCAGCATTCGGGTTCGATGTACATTCTGACCACGCCCGAGGGCGCGAACTTGCCGGCCACTGCGACTGAAGAAGGTTTCCCTCTGCTGGTGCGGCTGAACTCGGACGGGTTCAATTTTAGCCAAGCGAAGGCCAATGGAGAGGATATCCGCTTCGCTGACGCCTCCGGCAAGCCGCTGGCTTACCAGATCGAGGATTGGGACGCAGCCGCAGGAGCAGCCAGCATCTGGGTGCGCATGCCCACGATTCAGGGCAATGCCCAACAGGCAATCAAGATGTTCTGGGGTAAAACCGACGCTGCTAGCGAGTCCAGTGGAGCGGCGGTGTTCAATGATTCCAACGGCTACCTCTGCACTTTCCACATGGCAGACCCAGTGAAGGACGAGGTCGGCGCCCTCACAGTCAAGGATACCGGAACCACTGCCTCCGCCGGTATGATCGGCAAGAGCCGGCGGTTTGACTCAGGCAAGGGCATCAACTGCGGGGAGAACATCACCACTTTTCCCACCGGCTCCAGCCCTCACTCGTCTGAGGTCTGGTTTAAACCAGAGAAACCTAACACTCACCCGCTCGCTTGGGGAAATGAACAGGCTCAGGGGAAAGTGACGATGGTATTCAAGAGTCCGCCGCGTGTCAGGATGGATTGTTATAATTCAGCAGGCAACGTCGAAACCAATACGCCACTGGCCATGTCCCAGTGGATTCACGTGGTCCACACTTTCGAGGAAGGCAAAGCCAAACTCTACGTTAACGGCGTGCTCGATGGTGAGAATAACGGCGGTCTCCCGCTGAATGTGAAAAGCCCGGCAAGGATGTATATCGGTGGCTGGTATGGCAATTTCCAGTTTATCGGCGACATCGACGAAGTCCGCGTTTCCAAAGTCACACGCTCCGCCGACTGGATCAGAATGTCCTACGAAAATCAGAAACCCATGCAGACGCTGGTGGGTCCTTTGGTGCGGCCTGGCGCTGACTTTGCGGTTTCAGAGAAAAAGATCACTGTCTCGGAAGGCAAGAGCGTCACGGTGACGGCCAAGATCGGCGGTGCGCAGAAGATTTATTGGATCTTGAAAAAAGGTGGGGTCGAAACCATTGTGGCGGTGGACAAACCCGCCTTCACGATTGATGCGGGCCGCGTGAGTGGCGGCCAATCCATGACCCTGATCCTCAGGGCGGTTTATGCCACTGGCGTGAAAAACATCGAGATTCCGGTCACCGTCAAGGAGGAGATCCCGGATCCGGTTTTCACATTGAAAGCGGCGCCTGCGTGGGACGGCCGCGCGACCATCGAGATCGTGCCGCAGATTTCCAACATGAAAGACATGCAGGCCAAAAATGTCGGCGATTTGAAATACGAATGGAAAGTTTCGGGATTGGCTGTGATCAAGCAAGTCGCTGACGGAAAACTGATCCTCAAGCGCTCCCAAAACAGCGGCACGATGACCGTGACGGCGAGCATTTCCAATGGAGGTGATCCGGTCACACGGACGGCCCAGGTCGTGGTCAAGGAACCTGCCAAGGATGCCTGGGTTCAGAGGACGCCTGACAAGGATGAGAAGCCGGTTGACGGCCAGTTCTTCGCCCGCGACGACAAGAACGAAGGCACGCTGTTTTACAACGGCACGCTGGATAGCGCCGCCGATGCGGTCTTCCTGAAGTTATATGCCGACGACAAACTCATCAAAACCGAATCGCAGAAACCTGCAGCAGACAAGAGTTATGCCTTGTCGGTGAAGCTCAAGCCGGGGCTGATCAAATACAAGGTCGAGTTCGGCACGAAGACGGGCAGCACCGTGACGGTGCTCCAGGCCGTGACCAACCTGGTGTGCGGCGACGCTTACCTGATAAACGGACAGTCCAACGCGCTGGCGACCGATACCAACGAGAAGTCGCCCGCGGATACCAGCGAGTGGATCCGCAGTTATGCCGGTCCCGCAGGTGATCCGAATGCTGCACCGCAGAACCTGTGGTGCAATCCGGTTTGGAAGATTGAGAAAGGCGAGAAAGCGCAAATCGGTTGGTGGGGCATGGAACTGGCAAAGCAGCTTGTGGAACGCGAGAAGATGCCGATCTTCATCGTGAATGGCGCGGTCGGCGGAACTCGGATCGACCAGCACCAGCGCAACGAGGCCAATCATGACGACCTGAACACGATTTACGGACGGATGTTGTTGCGGGTGAAGCAGGCCAAACTGACCCACGGCATCCGGGGCATACTCTGGCACCAGGGCGAGAACAACCAGGGTTCCGCCTCGCCCACCGGCGACTTCGACTGGAAGTCCTATCAGGATTATTTCCTGGAGATGTCGGCTGCGTGGAAACAGGATTTTCCTAACATCCAGAACTACTACATCTTCCAGATCTGGCCGAACTCTTGCAGCATGGGCGGCAAAACCGGCGGCGGTGACATGATCCGTGAAAAACAGCGGACCCTGCCGAGCTTGTTCTCCAACATGGATTGCATGTCGACCCTGGGAATTACTCCGGCCGGACCGTGCCATTATCCGCTGGCGGGCTGGTCCGAGTTCGCGCGTTTGATACTTCCGCTGATCGAGCGGGACAACTATGGCAAAGCGCCCACGGCATCCATCACCGCACCCAATCTCAAGCAGGCAACCTTCGCGGGCAGCGCGAAGGACACGATCACGCTTGAGTTTGACCAACCGGTAATCTGGGACAATTCGCTGATCAGCGAGTTCTATCTGGATGGGGCCAACGGGGTGGTTGCCTCCGGCTCGGTGTCGGGAAATGTGGTGACCCTCAAGCTCAAGGCACCGTCCACCGCCAAGAAGATCACTTATATCAAGGAAACTCAGTGGAGCCAAAACAAGCTGATCTTCGGTGCTAACGGAATCGCCGCACTGACGTTTGCGGAAGTGGAGATCGGCACAGGCCACTGAGATGATTCATCTGTGGCCGATCAGAAAGCCTGAAAAACCATGAACCGAGCAACGATAATTCTAGTAGCGATTCTGCTAGCGCCGCTGGCTGAGCTTCACGCGGCTGACGCACCGCGCACGCCGCCAAGGAAACCTAACATCGTGGTTTTTCTGGTGGATGACATGCCCTGGAATTACCCCGGGTTCAATGGCGGACCGTGCGAGACGCCCAACCTCGACCGGCTCGCCAAGGAAGGCACGAGGCTCAAGCAGTTCTATGTGCATTCGGTCTGTTCGCCGACGCGCGCGGCATTTCTAACAGGCCGTTATCCGTTTCGTAATGGCATGGAGGAGCGCTCCCACGGCAATGATATTGCGGGAATGCTGCCCGACGAGCGCACGCTCGCCCAAGCCCTCAAACCCTCTGGCTATGACACCGCCCTCATCGGCAAATGGCACCTTGGCAACTGGTATCAGCGCCAGTTGCCGCTGCAGCGGGGGTTCGATCATCACTACGGACTTTACGGAGCCTTGGTATCATATAACGGCAAGACCCGTAACTACTGGTATGACTGGCATCGCGACGGTGAAACCATCCGTGAGGACGGCTACACCACGGATCTTTTCGCCCGCGAGTTCGAGCGGCTGATGGCCGACCACGACAGTAAGCGCCCGTTTTTCTACTACGTGGCATTCAATGCCATGCACTCGCCATACGATGCGCCGCCCGCGCTGGTGGAAAAGTATCGCAAGCAGGGTGGAGGAAAAGCGCCTCCCCAGGAACTGGCGACGCTGGAATCCATGGACACGGCCATCGGGAAAATGATCGCGGCAATGAAGACCAAGGGGGTGCTCGATAACACCTTGATCGTATTTTTCAGCGACAATGGCGGCACTGTGAATCCGCCTTTCCGTGGTGGCAAAGCTTCGAACTATGAAGGTGGGGTGCGGGTGCCCTGCATCATTCATTGGCCGGGCTATGTGCCGGCCGACAAGATGGCAGATGGTATGGTGCATGTGACGGATTTTTATCCCACGCTGCTGAAGCTGGCGGGTGGATCGCTGAAGCAGCCGCTGCCGCTCGACGGCATGGACATGTGGGAGGTTTTCACCGGCCGCAAGCCGTCACCGCGCACGGAAGTGGTGCACAATCTACCCAACAGTGGCAGAGGGGAAATGGGCGAAATGGCTATCTGCCAGGGGCCTTGGAAGCTCGTCGGTAAGGCGCTTTTCGATTTGTCTAACGATCCGGGCGAGAAGACCGATTTGGCCGCCAAGCACCCGGATATTTACCAAAAACTCAACGCACGGATCCAAGAACTCGTCGCGGAGCGTCGCCCGCCGGAAAAACACCTGAACGTTCCGGTCAAACCGTTGCTCGTTCTCGGTGAGAAGGAGAACGCTAATCCGCCGGCGTGGTTGGAACCGTATCTCGACTCACTCCCGGAGTCTTCGAAAGCAAGGAAGCAGCAAGAGAAATAAGACTCGACCAAACCGATCAATAAACCCAACACATCAGCCAACCATGAAACGCACGATCCAACTCCTTGTATTCCTAATGCTCGCGTCACATATTGCGCTCCACGCCGCTGATGCAACAGCGAAACCTAACATCGTTTACATCGTCGTTGACGATCTCGGTTACGGCGAACTTGGCAGCTACGGCGGGAAGGGGATTCCGACGCCGCACCTCGATGCGCTGGCGGCAGGTGGAGCACGTTTCACGAGTGGGTACGTCACCGCGCCGTTTTGCGCAGCATCGCGCGCGGCGTTGATGACGGGACGCTACCAGACCCGGTTTGGTTTTGAGTTCAATCCCATTGGCGCGAAGAATGCGGCGCCCGGTATTGGATTGCCAGTGGCGGAGAAGACCGTCGCCGACCGCTTGCGTGATGTGGGTTACGCGACGGGCTTGGTGGGCAAGTGGCACCTCGGTGGCACCGAGCCGTTTCATCCGCAGCGACGTGGCTTTGATGAGTTTTTCGGCTTTTTGCACGAGGGTCATTACTATGTGAGGCCGCCGTGGCAGGGCGTTACGACCTGGCTGCGCCGGAAGAAGTTGCCCGATGGCGGCCAGGGCCGCTGGACTTCACCCGATGGCCGCATCGTGTGGAGTACGCATCTCGGCTCCAACGAACCCGAATACGACACCGGCAACCCGCTGTTGCGCAGCAGTCAGCCAGTCGATGAGAAAGCAAATCTCACCGACGCCTTCACGCGTGAAGCCTGCGACTTCATCGGACGACATCGCTCGCAGCCGTTTTTCCTATACCTCGCCTACAGCGCTGTCCACAGCCCGATGCAGGGCACGGATGAGTATATGAAGAAATTTGCGCACATCGAGGACATCCAGCGCCGCATCTTCGCCGCGATGCTCGCCCATTTCGATGACAGCGTGGGCAAGGTGCTCGCAGAACTGCGAAAAAGCGGTGTCGAGGAAAACACTCTCGTCGTCTTCCTCGGCGACAACGGCGGCCCAACCGAAGAACTCACCTCCAGCAATGCACCATTGCGTGGGGGCAAGGGTGATCTCTGGGATGGCGGTATTCGCGTGCCCTTCATCGTCTCATGGAAGAATCGCATCCCGGCAGGACGGATCGTTGATGCGTCGGTTGCTTCCATAGACGCGACCGCGACCGCTTTGGAACTCGCCAACGCAGGACCGAGTCAGAAGCAACTCGATGGCATCAACCTCATGCCCTTGCTGACCGGCAAGATGGCAGAGGTGCCTGAACGCACCCTGTTCTGGCGCGTGGGCCAGAAGAACGCACTGCGCAGCGGTAATTGGAAACTCATCCGTGATGGCAAAGAGTGGCAACTCTACGATCTCGCTAACGACATCGGCGAGACCACCAATCTAGCGGCCAAGGAACCGGCCCGTGTGCAGCAACTGACATCTCTGTGGGACAAATGGAACGCCGAACAAATCGAACCTCTCTGGCGATAGAGATCCTCCATATCCGATGAAGCACGCCTTAAGCATTTTCGCAGCCCTGCTACTCTCCCCAATGGCCGCGCTGCATGCCGGCGAAACGCCCCCCGCCGGGCCGATGATACTGCCCGCGATGGTGGACGTGCTAACCGAAACTTGGCGGGCGGCGGAAATTACGTTCGAGAGCGCCAATACATACCCCGATCCGCTGAATGGCGCCGAGTTGAATGTCCTTTTCACGTCACCGAGCGGAAAACAGGTCGTCGTGCCCGGGTTCTGGGACGGCGGCAGGACGTGGAGAGTGCGCTTCGCGCCAACTGAGTATGGTGTCTGGAAATATGTCTCGAGCTGCAACGATATCTCAGACGGTGGACTGCATGGCAAACGTGGAACGGTAGGGGCGAATCGTTACCAGGGATCGCTCGAAATATACCGGCGCGGCTTCCTCAGGACCGCACCAGGCGTGCGTTATTTCATGTATGCGGACGGCATGCCGTTTTTTTACCTGGGAGATACACATTGGAGCATGCCACGGGAGCCCTTTGATGGGATGTTTAAAATTATTGTAAATAAGCGGGTCGCCCAAGGATTCACCGTTTACCAGTCGCAACCACTGGGTGCAAAATACAATTTCGCGGATGGCTTCAGCGAGGCGGATCTACCAGGCCTGCGGGACCTCGATAGGAGGTTTAAATGCATCGCTGACGCGGGTCTGGTGCATGCCAACGCGCAGTTGTTCTTCCCGCCGGAAATCACCAAGCCGTGCTATACTGATGAGCATCTTAGAAAGTTGTGTCGTTTGTGGGTAGCGCGCTTCGGTGCTTACCCGGTGATGTGGACTAGCGGACAGGAGGTGGACAACGATTTCTATTTTGACCGTGGTAACGAGTCCCACTTTGATGCCAGCTCAAATCCATGGAAAAGGGTGCTGCAGTGGGTTCATGAATGTGATACCTACAAGCATCCCGGAACCGCGCACATGGAGGCCATGGGTGGCAAGCCGGAACCCAAAGAATTCCCCGCCAAGAATGAACGTCCGAAGTGGGGCTACGGCGTGCTCGCATCCACATCAAGTTTTCGAGACGTGCCAGGGCATACTTGGTATGGCGTTCAGTGGACACCGCCCCACGAGTCAGGAATCCGCTGGCTACCGGTGAAAGATTTTTGGGAAAACGGCCAAGGCAAGCCAGTTGTTAATTACGAAGGCAGCTACGACCATCTTTGGACGTTGGGCGATGGAGCACGCCAGCAAGGCTGGGCGGCTTATCTGAACGGCATGTTTGGTCATGGCTACGGTGCCGCCGATATTTGGCTTTACGAAAGCAAATACGATATGGACAAGGACACCGTGAGAGGCTCGGTGACTGTCACGGTTGAGCAGAAGAAAACCAAGTGGACCACCAGTGTCGATTTCCCGTCCGCCAGGGAGTTGGGCGTCCACATGAAGAGCTTTTTTACCTCCATGGAGTCGTGGAAGTTGACGCCACGATTCGACGACTCGAATTGGTTTCAGGCCGAAAGCTCCGCGTGGTATTCTTTGGCCACCGTCGACTCGGACGTTTATGTGCTGTATCTATACAACCGCGCGACTACTGCCAGCGGCACCCTGCGCCATATGCGCAATACACTTTACTCCGCGCAATGGTTCAACCCCAGAACAGGTGTATACATGAGTTTAGGAACGTTTACCCCGGAGAAGGATGCGCAAAGTGAAGGATACCGGTGGATGATTCCTGCCAAGCCAACTGCTGCGGATTGGGTGCTGGTGGTGAAATCCTCTGCGGATGAAAGAGCCGACTCGAGACCTAAGTAGGTAACGATATGAAGATAAGTAAGCATAGCTATCTATCATTGAGCCTCGCGCTGATGTTGATCACGCTGACGGGATGGGTGGCTGCTCAAGAGCCCGCACCGGCAAATGTTACGACATCCATTCGCTATACGCTGACAGCGCCGGCGAGCAAAGATTGGACGGCGAAGGATTTTGACGACTCAACGTGGACGAAGACCGAAGACGCGGCGAGTATTCCGGCGGCGGTGCCGAAAGACGGCGAGGTGTGGATTCGCATCCGCTGCGATCTGCCGTGGGAGTTGATCAACAATACCTACGCAAAGGTAAAGGGGAGTGGGCCAGTGGAGGTTTATATCAACGGGAAACAGACAGATCCTAAAGGGGGTTATCCCAGTATCAATGGTTGGCGGCCGTGGCCATTGACGCCGCATCGCAACGACCAACCCGGGGTGAATATCTATTGCTTTCATGGCAAAGGTTCGGCGGGTTTTCAGTTGATTCACGAACCCTGGGTGAAGGGCTCATACCCTGAAATCAAACCACAAGCCCTCATCGAAGAAAAAATTCGCGACGCTAACATCATTCGTGGCGGCGACGGAAACTATTATATGACCGGCACATTCGCTGGCACCGAGGGTGACGGGCCGCTGTTTTTCGATTACAAAAGTGGCAAGCACTGGAAGAACAACGACGGCGTGAAAATCTATCGCTCCCCCGACCTGAAAAACTGGACCGACCTCGGCTGGGTCTGGACTTTCAAAAACAACGCGTCGTGGTGCCAGGAGCCATTCAAGAGCAACGACCCGCTCACCAATGGAAAACAGGCAATCTTCGCCCCTAAGTTTCATTACCTAAACGGCAAGTATATCATCGTCTATGGCGTCAACTGGAGTATGCATAACCACCATTGGGGCATCGGCATCGGCGTGGCCGACAAACCCGAAGGTCCCTATCGCGAGACCTCGCCCGACAAGCCGATTAGCGAGGGCTATGATGCACATATCTTCCGCGACGATGATAGCCAGTTGTATCTCATCCGTAACAACGGCCTGTTGGGAAAACTCAAACCTGATATGACCGGACTCGATGGTCCAATGAAGTTAATTTCTCCCGAGAACTATCCGTTCGTCGGCTTCGAAGGTGTCAGTATGATCAAGCGTGGTGATACCTACTACGTAATGGCTGCCGATATATTGCTGCGTCCCGATGGCGGTCAGATGGGCAGCACGATGGTCGCCAGTTCGAAAAACATTTTCGGCCCCTACAGCAAACGGTATGTCCTCCTTTCCGAGGCCGGTGGACACACCCGCCCGTTCCAGGACGAGAAGGGCAAGTGGTGGACAGCCTTATATACTTGGAGTGGCTTCTCTCATCAGTTCGGGATCACCGGCATCGACTTTACCGCCGATGGCACCATTTTCCCCACCGGCGAGGTAATTCAGCCGCCACAGAAGGTGCTGAAGGATGTTGTACCTGAATCATGAACGCAAAAGAGCAATTTAAAAATATGAAGAATCTTATGAAGACAAACAACAAAATGAAGACCAACAAGCAGCGCTTTAGATGGTCGAGCCTCGCGCTGCTGCTCGTCACACTGCCGGAATGGGTGGCTGCCCAAGAGCCCGCACCGGCGAATGTTACGACATCCATTCGTTATACGCTGACAGCGCCGGCGAGCAAAGATTGGACGGCGAAGGATTTTGACGACTCAGCGTGGACGAAGACCGAAGACGCGGCGAGTATTCCGGCGGTGGTGCCGAAAGACGGTGAGGTATGGATTCGCATCCGCTGCGATCTTCCGTGGGAGTTGATCAACAACACCTACGCGAAAGTAATGGGGAGTGGGCCGGTGGAGGTTTACGTCAACGGGAAAAAGACAGACACGAAAGGGGGCTATCCCAGCATCAATGGTTGGCGGTCGTGGCCGTTGACGCCTGTACGCAACGACAAACCCGGGGTGAACGTCTATGCCTTCCACGGCAAGGGTCCGGCAGGTTTTCAATTGGTTCACGAACCGTGGGTGCAGGGCACGTACCCTGAAATCAAACCGCAAGCCCTCATCGAAGAAACGCTTCGCGACGCAAATATCATTCGTGGCGGCGACGGGAACTACTATATGACCGGCACCTTTGCCGGCACCGAGGGTGACGGGCTGCTGTTCTTCGATAACAAAAGTGGCAAGCACTGGAAGAATAATGACGGCGTGAAACTCTATCGCTCCGCCGACCTGAAAAACTGGACCGACCTCGGCTGGGTCTGGACGTTCAAAAACAACGCGACGTGGTGCAAAGAGCCATTCAAGAGTGACGACCCGCTCACCGATGGGAAACAGGGAATCTTCGCCCCGAAGTTCCATTACCTCAACGGCAAGTATATCATCGTCTATGGCGTCAACTTCAGCATGCCGAACCACCATTGGGGCGTCGGCATTGCGGTGGCTGACAAAGCAGAAGGGCCGTATCGCGAAACCTCGCCTGACAAGCCGATTTGCGAGGGCTACGATGCACAAATCTTCCGCGACGATGATGGTCAGTTGTATCTCATCCGTAACAACGGCCTGTTGGGAAAACTCAAATCTGACATGAGCGGACTCGATGGTCCCATGCAGTTAATTGTTCCCGAAAACTATCCGTTCGTCGGCTTCGAGGGTGTCAGTATGATCAAGCGTGGTGATACGTACTACGTGATGGCTGCCGATATATTCCTGCGTCCCGGCGGCGCCGAGATTATGGGGAGTACGATGGTGGCCAGTTCGAAAAATATTTTCGGCCCCTACAGCAAACGGTATGTGCTCCTGAACAACGCCTGGGGACACTCCCGCCCGTTCCAAGACGAGAAGGGCAAGTGGTGGACGGCGATGTGGATGTGGGACAAAGGCTTTAGCCAACGGTTCTGGATCACCGGCATCGACTTTACCGCCGATGGCACCATTTTCCCCACCGGCGAGGTTATCGAGAAATAACACAATCATAAACATCTATAAGCGACTCTTCCTAATCCCGGCTCGCATCGTCGATTCTCACTTGGGCGGCATTTGATAAACACTTAGCAGGCGCTGGATTCCGCCTGATACTCATTTATAAACGACTGAAAAAACGTGAAAACAAGGAATCATTCCATCACATTAATCACCGCCCTGCTGCTGGCGCCGCTAGCGGCTCTGAACGCCGCAGATATTGGTGCCAAACCTAACGTCATCGTCATCTTGGTCGACGATGCCGGTTATGGCGATTACTCATGCCACGGCAACCCGGTGGCGAAGACGCCCAACGTGGACAAGCTTCACGGCGAAAGTGTGCGGTTTTCCGACTTCCACGTGACTCCACTTTGCACTACCACCCGCTCACAACTGATGACCGGCGTGGATAATTTCCGCAACGGTGCGAGCGTTGTCGCAGGCGGCCGGATGTTACTCCGCCCCGACTTGCCGACGGCGGCTAATCTATTTGCCGCCAACGGCTATCGCACCGGGCAGTTCGGAAAATGGCACTTGGGCGACAACTATCCCTTCCGCCCTCAGGACCGCGGCTTCCAGGACGTGCTCTATTTTAACTCGGCGTTTGTCGGCGTATCTGACGATACCTGGTGCAACGATTATGTCGATCCGTGGCTCCGCCACGCCGACGGCAAGCCGGTTCAGTTCAAAGGTTACGTGGACGACATTTTGTTCAATGAAGCCATGTCTTGGATGGATCTGCGGCGTAAGGGCGGCGAGCCGTTCTTCTGCTATCTGCCGTTAGCCCTGGTCCATACTCCGTTGATTGTGCCGGAAAAATATTGCGAGCCCTACAAGGACCAGAAACCTGACCATCGG
>JAIXQS010000116.1 GCA_027485615.1 Verrucomicrobiaceae bacterium | reverse complement strand
TGGAATTGCCGTGAAAAATGCCCTGCAATATCCCGAAATACAAACTCTTCTCAGCGTTTTCTCTGCGACCTCTGCGCCTTTGCGGTGAAAATCTTCGTTTGAACTGCGGATTTTAGGTTCATGTGGCTTGCGCTGCGTATCAGAAAGCGACTTCGCTGGTAGAGCAGGTAGCAGCATCTCGGCGGTCGACTCGGCCGAGCCAACTGTGCCTGATCTCTTCGCTATCAACCGTCCGTTCGACCGGGATGAGCCCCACGGTAGCCTAGGCGAAAAAACTCCGCCCACGCCACCATCCCAAAAAGACGCCGGTAAATGGGACGCTTGCAACCAACCAAAACTCAATCCGAAAGGACCCTAGATACCGTACCAGGCTGCTGATGCCGGATACGATCCGGGCGAGTGGGATGTTTGATCCGGGGTTGCCAGGGGAGGCGGGCATGTTTCTCAGGCGGCGGCATGCGGATCTCTGCCAAGGGAAGGAATACAAGCGTTTCAGAGAGGGAATACTCCAGTTTCGAGAGGGAATACTCCATTTCAGAGATGTATTACTCCATTCCAAAGAGAGAATACTCCATTTCCAAGAGAGATTACTCCATATTTGAGTAATTCCACGAAATAGTATCGAAAGCTTTCTCCATTCCAAGGAGAGAAAACTCCATAGTAAGGACATCTTACTCCATATTCAGGACAGGAAAAGCCAATTCCAGAGGAACTAGCCTTCTCCGGTCCAAAGCCCTTCGCCGATTTCGATCACTTAATGGCCCAGCCACCCGTTGCGCAGGACCTTGCTCAGGATGAACTGGCGGTGCCGCCAACCACCTTCCGTGTTCTGGATGTTGACGGTGTATCTCATTTCCCGCTCAGGAAGGTAGCGCAGGAAATCCTGCAGCTCCGGATCGTCGCGCCGGGCGTAGAGATAGAGCGGTTCTTTCAGGTCCGGCGACTTGGCGATCAGGCAGTACCAGGTGCCCTCATCACTGAACTCCCGGTTGTAGTAGGTGTCCATCTCGAGGGAAACGCGCATTTCTGCGGCGGTGGGGCAGCTGCCATCCAGCAGGGCGCTCCACGGCGTGCCGCAGAAGCGGGAGTAGGATTTGAAGTCCACCTTGGCGTGGCCATTGAACTCGTAGGCGACATCCAGCCTGCGGAACGAACCATCCGCCATAATGGCTAGGAATGAGCGGAACGCCCGGCCATCTTGCATCGGAATGTTGATGGAAGAGAGCTTGGTGATGGTCTCCGTGAGTCCGGGGCCGTGGGTGTAAAATTCCTCCATGAGGGCGTCCACCTCCTCCGGTTGGTCCACCCATTGCAGGCGCTCTGAATGGGTGGTGGCGGCGATGAATGAGTTGGCCACTTCGATGGGCGGCGGTCCCTGCCAGGTGGCGGCGGTTGCGGGTTCTTCCTGCGGGAGGAACAATGTGGAATCTGGGGCGCTCGGGTCCCTCCAGCTAGGCGCTGCGTAGGTGGTGTCCTTCCCCCGAAGCAACAGAACCACCAACAGACCGACAAAGCCCAGCAGCAAGATCAAAAGCGCCACGCGGCGGATCCTTTGCGACAAGGTAGTGCTGGTGGAGGATTTGCCAAAACGACTCTCCGTGCCTGCGGACCGGCTTCTCCGTTTTTTACGGCGGGAGCTTTTTTCGATCTCTTGGCGATACGAGCGCTGGGGTCTACGGTAGATGGAGGACATGGTAGCTTACACTTAGCGCACGATAATGAAAGTGGGATGGGCCCGTCAAGGCCCGGGGGGAAGGCGGAGCATGGAGTCAGGTACAGGCGACCTCGCGATGGTCGCCTGTGCCCGTGGAGTCATGTGTAGCTTACGCCGCCATGGCTCTGCGGCGGCGGGCGAGCAGGCCACCGGCACCAAGTGCCAGAAGACCGAGGCTGCTTGGCTCAGGCACCGCCGACCATGCGGTTTGCGCACCGGGGATCGAGGCAAACGCAGGACGCGTCGTGCTGGCATCGTCAAAGATCAGGCGGGTGAACTCGATCGTATGGTTAGTCGAAGACGTATTGAATGCGTGCACTTCTAGCCAACCTTGCGTTGGCGCTCCGCCGTTGATCATGCCATCACTGAACGAGATCGGATTCAAATGAGTGGTGGATTGTGGAGAACCACCAGACACGCGCCCTGCACCCACCCCACCAGCAGCAAAGGAAGCATCAGCCATGTAAAACTTTCCCTGGACAAAAGGAGGAAACGGCATGGTCCTAGGGGGGCTGTAAAAAAACTCTACATAGCCACCATTGATCATACGCGCCACATTACCATTCCCACCGGCATCACCGCCGACAATGATATCAGCAGTCCCATCCCCGGTTAGGTCCGCTACTAGTTGATATCCCCCGGTGGAGGAAATCTTATTCCCCGAGAGGGTAATCTGCACCGTCGCCCCATTGGCTGCGGACGCACCTGCGATGGCGAGTGCCCCCACGGCGAAGCGTGGTAATTCGGTGGATCCCTGTCTTTTCATTTTCGTTTTCATGTTTTTGTATTGTTTTATGTGCACGCCCCGCCCGCGTGAATCGCAGTAGGGGAGAATATTTTCTTTGGGGAAATGGTTATGGAGTGGGGACCTTATTGTCCCCTCTTCGGGCGGTTCCGGAGGAAGAGGCGACAGTAAGGTCGCCGCTCCTTATGGAAGAGCGGAGTTCGCCGCGGCGGGCGCGGTGGAGGGTGGGATCGATGACGGCGCGCATGGCAGCGAGTTTCTCCGGCACGCCGAGGAAGGCGGCGAGCGGCGGCAGCGACTCATCCGGGCGGTGGACGAGATCCGCGTAGGAGACGCTCATCGCCGGGATGCCGCGGCCGGTGAGCCAGGTCTTGGCATGACGCACTTGCTGGCGGTAGGCCTTGGCGATGTCCGCTCCGGGATGGGTGGGCTTGCCGAGGCGGGCGAGCATACTGTCCTGGCTCTCGAGGATTTCCTCCATCTCCCGCTCCATGAAGAGAACGCGGTAGTGGAGATTTTGAATGTTGGATTCTGAATTTTGAATTTTCAGAGGGAGGGCGGCGAGGAGCGGGGCGACGACTTTGAGCGAGTGGCCGCGGGCTCCGGCGAGCCAGCTTTTGTCCGGGCTGGTGAGCAGGGCGGCCACTTGGTCGTGCTCGTAGTAGCCTTTTTCATTCGAGGCGTCCGCCGCGCGGCGGCCGTCGGTGAAGGCAGGCAGGCCGGCGGCTTCGAGCAACTGCATCATCAGCGAGGTGCCGGAACGCGGCAGGCCGGAGACGAGGGTGATGAGTTCTTCCGGGGCCACGCCGGCGAGAGCCTCGGGGCGCGGCAGGAGCTCGGGCATGGGGCGGTTTGCCGGATCGTCGCCGCCGTGCAGCGGGCGGGCGGTGAGCTGTTGGAGCTCGGCGAACTTGGAATCCCGCAACGCGACTAGGCGCTCGCGCGAGTGTTTCAGGCGCAGCGCGTTCTGGCTCTGGCCGATCGCGTCGTGCTCAAGCCGCGCGATCTGGCCTAGCATCCGGAAACCGGCGGC
>JAIXQS010000156.1 GCA_027485615.1 Verrucomicrobiaceae bacterium | reverse complement strand
GGCGGCGGTTGCGGCGGCGGTGGAGACTGATTGTTTGTAACTTTCCCCAAACCGTTCTTGCCGACACGGGCGGGTGCTCCTTAGGGTGGCGCAACCTGTTTCATTGCGTGTCCCCATCAGCCTCCAAGCATCACATCATCGGCATCCTTCCGGCGCGCTGGGGCTCCACACGCTTCCCCGGAAAGCCCCTGCACCTCATCGCCGGGAAACCGTTGATCCAGCATGTGTGGGAACGTTGCCAGTCCGCGACAAGGCTTTCGGAAATCCTCGTCGCCACCGATGACGGGCGCATCGCCTCGGCAGTGGAGGCTTTCGGAGGAAAGGCCGTGATGACCTCGCCGGATCACCCGACCGGCACCGACCGCCTCGCCGAGGCTGCGCAACAAGTGCCCGAGGCCACCCACATCCTCAACATCCAGGGCGACGAACCGCTCATTGACCCCACGCTCATCGACGCCCTTGCGCAGGCTCTGACAGACGATCCGCAGCTGCACATGGTCACCGCCGCAAATCCCCTCGATCCGGCCGATCCCGCCGTGTCCGACCCGAACGTGGTGAAAGTCGTCCTGAAACAGAACGGCCACGCCCTTTACTTTTCGCGATCGCCCCTGCCTTTTTTCCGCAACCCCGTCCCCGGCCTGCAAGTCCTCCGCCACAAGGGCATCTACGGTTACCGCCGCGATTTCCTCGAAACCTTCGTCACCTGGCCGCCCTCTCCCCTGGAACAGGCCGAGTCCCTCGAACAGCTCCGCGCCCTCGAAAACGGAGCCAACATCCGCGTCCTCATCACCGACGACACCTCACCCGGTGTCGATACACCCGAGCAAGCCCTTGCCGTAGAACGGCTGTTAAATGTGATTGGTTAAACGTTATGAGTGAAATCCATTCCCAGCCACCTCACCTCCCTTTTAAAAAATAACTTCTAACGAATAACTTCTAACCAATCCATGAAATACATTTTCGTCACCGGCGGCGTTGTCTCCTCACTCGGCAAAGGCCTCGCTGCGGCCTCCATCGGCACGCTCCTCGAAGCGCGGGGTTTGAAAACCCTGATGCAGAAGTTCGACCCGTATCTCAACGTCGATCCCGGCACCATGTCGCCCTACCAGCACGGCGAGGTCTATGTGCTCGACGACGGCGCGGAGACCGACCTCGACCTCGGCCACTACGAGCGTTTCACCTCCGGCGTCATGTCGCAGATGAACAACCTCACCTCCGGCCAGGTGTTCGACACCGTGATCAAAAAGGAGCGTCGCGGCGATTACCTCGGCAAGACCGTCCAGTTCATCCCCCACGTCACCGACGAGATCAAGGAGCGGATGAACAAGGTCACGCGCGACAATCCCCAAGTCGATGTCCTGATCACCGAGATCGGCGGCACGGTGGGCGACATGGAAGGACTGCTTTTCATCGAGGCGCTGCGCCAGTTCGCGCTGGAAGTGGGCAAGGACAACGTCTGCTTCATCCACGTCACCCTGCTGCCTTACATCAAGGCCGCCGGCGAGGCGAAGACCAAGCCGACCCAGCAATCCGTCGCGAAACTCCGCGAGCTCGGCATCCAGCCCGACATCATCATCTGCCGCACCGAGACCGATCTCGACGAGGACAGCCGCAAGAAGATCGCGATGTTCTGCAACGTCGAGAAAAAGAACGTCGTTGCTTTCCGCGATGTCGCCCACACCATTTACGAGTGCCCGCTCGACCTCCGCCGCGACAAGATCGACCGCCTCGTTGTCGACAAGATCGGCCTCGGCCACACCCCGTCGCCCAATCTTGAGAAATGGGAAGCCTTCGTCCAGCGGGTGATCCATCCCAAGCACAAGGTCACCATCGCCGTCGCCGGGAAATACATCGAGCTGCAGGACGCCTACAAATCCATCTACGAATCCCTCATCCACGCCGGCGCCCACCACGACACGAAAGTGCAGATCGTCCGCGTCGAGGCGGAGGCGATCGAGGATCACGGCGCGAGGGCGGTCATCGGCGACGTCGATGGCATCCTCGTCCCCGGCGGTTTCGGGGACCGCGGCATCGAGGGGAAAATCCTCGCCGCGAAATACGCCCGCGAGAACAAGATCCCTTACTTCGGCATCTGCCTCGGCATGCAGATCGCCACCATCGAATACGCCCGCAACATGTGCGGCCTCAAGGGAGCCAACTCCACGGAATTCGACAAGGCAACGCCCCATCCCGTCATCTGCCTCCAGGAAGAGCAAAAAGGCGTCGATGACATGGGCGCGACGATGCGGCTCGGCTCCTGCGAGTCCATCCTCTTCGCCGGCACCAAGGCCGCCGACCTCTACGGCAACGTGGATCGCATCCACGAGCGCCACCGCCACCGCTACGAGGTAAACTCAGACTACCAGGACAAGCTCCAGGAATGCGGCCTTGTGATCTCATCCGTCTCCGCCAAGGAGGGTCTCGTGGAAATCGTCGAACTCGCCGATCATCCGTTTTACCTGGGCGCTCAGTTCCACCCGGAGTTCCTCTCCAAGCCGAATCATCCCCACCCGCTTTTCTCCGGTTTCGTCGCCGCCGCGCTCGCCAAGGCCATCGCCGAAGGGGATGCTTGAGGGCTTTAGGGAAAAATCACATCGCCCAGCACCGGCGCTTTCTTCGCGATCAGGCCGTGTTCCCTCGCCCGCTCCTGGAAGAGCAGGAAATGGGGTGTCAGCCTGTGCTGATCGAGCGCCGCTTGGTCATCGTAAACCTCCGCCAAGGTGAATGTGTGCGAATCCTCGGCGCTGCGCGAAACCACGAAAGACCGGCAGCCCGGCTCGTTCGCCATCACATCCCGGGCCTCTTCCGTGATGTATTCCGCGAACAGATCCGCCTTCCCCTCCGCTATCTCCACGATGATGACCAGTGAAATCATGGGGAAAACCTGGCGAATGGGGTGAAGCCTGGACAGCCCATTTATCCCAACCGCTTCACCAGCCCCGCGCATCTCTCACCGGGCATCACGCTGAGCTCCATCTGGTTCATCACGTATGCGAACGAAATGCCGCCCGCCGGATCTCCGAAGCCGTGGCTACCACCCGCTCCCGGATGCCCGAAGGCCGCCACCGATTTACCATAAACATGGCGCTTCTTCTCGCCCGCCGCATCCACCGGATCTTTCTGGCAACCGCAGGTAAAGGCGGTTTCCCTCAGCAGCACCTTGTCCTCCCCGCTGATCCGCAAACCAGCAAGTGCTCGCCTTACCTTTTCGGAAAACGGCCCGTCGATCGCGCCGATGGCGAGCTGATAGAACTTGGCCAAGCCCCGTGCCGTCCCCACGCCGCCCATAGCGGGCAAAGCCGCCGCCCATGCCTCCGGCTCATTCATCTCGGCGATCGCGTGCAAACCCTTCGGCGAGGAAAACGCCCGTCGCGTGAGGCTATCCGGCGTGTTGAACGCGGCATAAAAACCCTCCTCGTAAACCGAAGGCTTCGCCCGGCCGGGAATCAGTTTCGCGACCCTGCCCCACTCGCATTCCGGAAGGCCGATCCAAAAATCGATCCCCGCCGGCCTGGCGATATCCTCGTTCCAAACCTCACCGAGGCTCCTGCCTTCGATCCGCCTCACACACTCATCCAACAGGAATCCGAATGTCCGGGGATGATAACCGTGTCCGTCGCCCGGACTCCATTCCGGCCTCTGCCTCTCCACCGCATCAGTCACCGCGCGGTGATCGAACACATCCGCCACCCCGTCCAGCGCCGCAAGCCCGCACTGGTGGGAAAGCAGCTCCGCGAAGCTCGCGTCCGGCAGCGGGAAACTCCGCCACACCTCGCCCACCGCCGTCTCCTCATCGAGACCTTTCCCGGAAAGGACATGCAGCAAGGTTGCGGCGGACGGCCCTTTCGTGGCGGAGTAAACCGGAACCATCGTCCGCACATCCCATTTCCGAATCTTCTCCCTCTCACACCAGCCGTCCGACAGCCCGATGATTTCCTCGCCGTCTTTCCAAACGCTCACCGAAGCACCGACCTCGCCCCGCTGCGAAAAGTTCTCCCGGAAAAAATCCCCAAGCCCGTCCATTACGCCAACCCTTCACGAAGCCACCCCGCCACATCCTTCGCGAAGTAGGTTAGGATCATATCCGCACCCGCCCGCTTGATTCCCAGCAAGCTCTCCATCACCACGGCCTTCTCATCCAGCCAGCCGCCCGCGCAGGCGCGCTTGATCATCAGATACTCGCCGCTCACCTGATAGGCCGCGACGGGCAGCGTGGTCTCATCGCGTACCCTCGCGATGACATCCAGATATGGCCCGGCGGGTTTCACCATGACGATGTCCGCGCCCTCCTGCTCGTCCATCAGCAGCTCACGGATCGCTTCACGGACATTTCCCGGATCCATCTGGTAGGTCTTCTTATCTCCCTCTTTCGGTGCGGAATCCAAGGCACCGCGAAAAGGCCCGTAGAACGCGGACGCATACTTTGCCGAGTAGGCGAGGATGCCGGTCTCTGTGAAACCCTCCTCATCCAGCGCCAGACGGATCGCGCCGATCCGCCCGTCCATCATGTCGGAGGGAGCGACGATATCCGCCCCCGCCCGCGCATGGCAGAGCGCTTGGCGGCACAGCACCTCCACGGTCTCATCGTTGAGAATTTTCAGGTCATGCCCTACCCTCACCACAAGCCCGTCGTGTCCGTCGGAGTTATAGGGATCGAGCGCCACATCGGTAATCACGCAGATTCCCGGGCAGGCATCCTTGATCGCGCGGATGACCCTCGGCACCAGCCCCGCGTCGTTCGCGCACTCCGCAGCATCGGGGCTTTTCAGCGAGTCATCGATTTTGGGAAAAAGCACCACCGCCCGAATCCCCATATCGAAGGCCGATTTCACCTCTTTCAACACACCCGCCACCGACCAACGCACGCAACCCGGCATCGAGGCAATGGCCACATCCTCCGCATCCTCATGGAAAAAAACCGGCAGGATCAGATCCTCCACCGCCAGACGATTCTCCCTCACCAAACTGCGGATCGCCGCGCTCCGCCGATTCCTCCTGCCGCGAATCATCATTTCCATGCCGGGATACTACGACCCCTTCCGGAAAAACGGAACAGGGAAATGGGGGGGGCTAACCCATGAAGAATTCACCGCAGAGGCGCAGAGGACTGGGAGGGACGCTGAGCCAGCACGATGGAAGCATTATGAAATCCTGAAAAACCACATACCCAAGCTCTGCGACCCTTTGCGACCTCTGCGCCTCTGCGGTGAAAACTTATATCCGTTACGGCGAATGTTTCACCGCCACCGCGTTCGCCGCCGCGTATTCCTTCGCATGGCTCAGGCTCACCTGCACCTCGGCGATCCCCTCGCTCGCCAGGAAATCCGCCGCCCTGCCCGTAAAAACCATCTTCGGCGCGCCGGACTCCGCCCTTTCCACTTCCATGTCCAGCCAACCCGCCTGCCCGCCGATCCCCGTCCCGAGCGCCTTCGACACCGCCTCCTTCGCCGCGAATCGCGCCGCGTAGTGCAGCGCAGGCCGCTTCTGCTTTCCGCAATACTCCCGCTCCCTTGCAGTAAACAGACGGTCGATAAACGCGTCACCGAGATGGGTGATCGCAGCCTCGATGCGCCCGACCTCCACCACATCGATCCCGATCCCGTAAATCATCATGATCCGGAAACGTATCCTTTCATCCCTGCCGCCATCTCCGCCACCGCCTGCCGCATCCCCACCGTCATCGCGCGGGAAACGATGCTGTGCCCGATGTTCAGCTCCGCGAGGAAAGGTATTTTCAAAAGGGCGGGAAGGTTGCGGTAGTTGATGCCGTGACCCGCGTTCACCTGCAGGCCCAGCTTGTGCCCCAGCTCCGCCGCCGCCGCCAGTCGCGCCAGTTCCTCGGCAGGGTCGGTCGCATTCGCGAAAGCTCCCGTGTGCAATTCGATCATCTCCGCCCCCGAACGCGCGGCCTCCTCCACATCCGCCGTGATCGGATCGATGAACAGGCTCACCTTGATCCCCGCGCCTTTGAGCCGTTTCACCGCCTCCCTGACCGTCCCGGAAAGGGCGCACACAGCCAAGCCGCCCTCGGTCGTCACCTCCTCCCGCGTCTCCGGCACCAGGCAGGCGAAATCAGGTTTCAGCCGGAAAGCCAGATCCATCATTTCCTCGGTGATACCCAGTTCCAAGTTCAGCGGCAGGTCGCACTCCGCCCTCACCCGGAACACATCCGCATCCTGCATGTGCCGCCTGTCACCCCGCACATGCACCGTGATCGAATCCGCCCCACCCGCCTTCGCTTCCAGAGCCGCCTGCACCACGCACGGCTCCGCATTCGGCGAGTCCGGCAAAAGCGCATACCGCGCCTGCCGCAGCGTCGCCACGTGATCGATGTTCACTCCCAGCAAAAGGCTCATGCCGGAAGCTAGTCCGCGAACAAACTGCCCGCAATCACGGATTGGAAGAGCCGCGCCATAACGCCGGATTCCTCCTGTCGCGCATTTGCAGGATGATGATGGCGATGAAGGACAGGATGAAGAGCATGAAGGAAAGGATCAGGCCCTCCAGAATCGTAGTGGCGTAAATTTCCAGAAAGCCCACCTGAGAGCTGACGCCGCTTCCCCCGGTCCGCTGGGCCAGGGGGCTTGTTCCCAATACCTCGGAGACAACCCAGTTTGCGGCAATGCCGCACCAGAGATCAGGTGTGAACAACAAGAGTAGCCCCAACGGAACCGCAATCAAGGTGAGCACGGAAATGACCATCCGGATGACCAACCCGACTTTCAGCGCCCGGGTGAAAAGATTTCTCCCTTCGCGCAAGACCGGCACCCAGGAAGTGAGAACCGCGTATCCGATGATGAATGTGCACACCGCCGCAAGCATCGCCCAGTGCGCATGCATGACCGGCCACAACCCCAGCCAGACCACGGCGATCAGGTAGCTCGGAAGTGCGTTGATGATGCAGTGGATCGCCCAGAACCGCAGCTTTCCGGGAAAATTTTTCCTGAACCCCTCATACGTTTCACCATTGACAGTAGCTGAGGCTCACGCCGCCCCACCTTGCCGTCAATCCCCCATCGAACCAAACGATCCGCCCCTCGGCATCAACGGTAAACATCCCGCCGGTGCGCGACCCTGTAAATCCGCACGATTCAGATTTCCTCCGCGATCTCATACAGAACCCGGTAATCGCCCACCCGTATCCTCCAATCGTTCGTCGAACCGGACAACTTCTTCGTCCCGTTAGGCCTCGGGTTTTCAGCGAGTGGGAGAATTGCTTTTAACTAGGCGATCATGCGCCGGATCGGGTATCCGCCTGAGTTGCTTTTCAGCGGCCTTCTCAATCTGAATCTCAAACACCCCCGGATTGCCTTTCCCTCAGATACTCGCTGAAAGGCCGGAACACCATCTTTTCTTTCCTAGCCTCCCTCAAATACGCGATATCCTCCGCGTCCTCGAGGCGTTCGAGCAACTCCTCGTATTCGGCGATAGGTAGGATCACCGAAACAGGCTTGCCACCCCTCGTCACCACCTCTGGTTCCTTCAACGCCTTTTCCATACCAAGAAGATACCGATCCCCCGGAACCCTGTCAGTTCGCCTGAAAACCAAACTCTTGCCCCGCGTCCGCCGCTCCGCTATGCCCTCCACCCGCCCATGAACGAGCAAATCGCCAGCATCCAATCAGCCGCCCTCGAACTCATCGCCGCCGCCAGCGACGAGCGCTCCCTCGATGACGCCCGCGTCGCCGTTCTCGGGAAAAAAGGCACGCTCTCCCTGGCCGGAGCACTCATCAAGGACATCCCCAACGAGGAAAAAGCCGCCTTCGGCCAATCCCTAAACTCCGCCCGCACCGCGATCACCGCCGCCCTTGAGGAAAAACAAAACGCCCTGCAAGCCATCGCCGATGCCGCCGCGCTCTCCGGCATCGATCTCACCCTTCCCGCCCGCGCCCACCCCACCGGCTCCCTCCACCCCCTCACCTTGATCCGCGATGAAGCGATCCAAATCCTCCGCCGCATGGGCTTCGCCCTCGCCGACGGCCCGGAGATCGAGGACGAATACCATTGCTTCGACGCCCTCAACACCCCCGCCGACCATCCCGCCCGCAACGAAAAAGACACTTTCTATTTCAACTCCGGCAAGCTCCTCCGCACCCACACCTCCAGCGTCCAGATCCGGACGATGGAATCCTCCACCCCGCCCATCCGTATCATCGCCCCCGGCTCCGCCTACCGCCGCGATGAGATCGACGCCACCCACCTTTCCGTCTTCAACCAACTCGAAGGCCTCTTCGTCGATACCGACGTCACCCTCCCCGATCTCAAGGGCACGCTCGAATATTTCCTCCGCGAGATGTTCGGCACCTCCACGGAAGTCCGCTTCCGCCCGCACTTCTTCCCCTTCACCGAGCCGTCCTTCGAGATCGATGTGAAACTCCAGATCAAAGGCCAAGCCCCGCGTTGGATCGAAGTCGCGGGCTGCGGCATGGTCGATCCCGCCGTCTTCGAATCCATCAACGCCACCCGCAAGGACAACGCCCTCGATCCCGGGAAAGTCACCGGCTTCGCCTTCGGCATGGGCCTAGACCGCCTCGCCATGATCCGCTGGGGCATCAAGGACATCCGCCTCCTCATCGAAAACGACGTCCGCTTCTTGAAACAGTTCGCGTAGCCTAGTCCAACAATTCTTCACCGCAGAGGCGCAGAGGTCGCAAAGGATCGCTGAGCCACGACGATAGAAACCCTTTATCATCAAACAAATCAGTAACCACAGCTCCGCGTCCCTCTCCGACCTCTGCGCCTCTGCGGTAAAAATTTCTCACCATGAACATCTCACTAAACTGGCTCTCCACCCACCTCGACCTCTCCGGCAAATCCATCTCCGAAATCTCCGATCTTTTCACCTTCGCCGGAGTCGAAGTCGAAGGCATCGTCACCAAAGGCATCGCCTCGGAAAAAATCGTGGTCGCGCAGATCATGGAAGCCGTCCAGCACCCTGACGCAGACAAACTCAAGGTAACTCAGGTCGATGCCGGTGAGGGGCAACTCCGCCAGATCGTTTGCGGGGCGAAAAACTACAAGGTCGGAGACAAGGTTCCTTGCTGCCTTCCCGGCGCACAGCTTCCCGGCGGTTTCTCCATCGGCGAAACGAAGATGCGCGGTGTGGAATCCAAAGGCATGCTCGCCGCTGCCGAGGAGATCGGCCTCCCGAAGGGCGAAGACGGCCTGCTCATCCTGCCCGCCGATTCGCCGATCGGGGTTCCCGTGAAAAGCCTCTTCGATTCCGACACCCTGTTGGAGCTCGAGGTAACCCCGAACCGCCCCGACCTCCTTTCCCGCCGCGGCATGGCGCGCGAGCTGGCCACCCTTCTGAAAACCCCGCTCATTTCGGAGAAGCTACCGGAAACAAGCGCCAGCGCAGCCTCACCCGATTTCATCAGGCTCGAAGCCGCCGATGCCTGCCCATTCTACTCCGCCACCCGCATCGACGGCGTGAAGGTCGGTGAAAGCCCGGCCTGGCTCAAGGATCGCCTCGCCTCCATCGGCCTGCGCCCGATCAACAACCTCGTCGATATCACGAACTTCGTCCTCCACGAAACCGGCCAACCGCTGCACGCCTTCGATGCAGCAAAAGTAACCCTCCCGCTCGTGATCCGCCATGCGAAAGACGGCGAGCCATTCACCGCCCTCGACGAATCCGTCCACACCCTCACGCCCGATGACCTTCTCATCTCCGACGCATCCGGCGCGGCGCTCGCCCTCGCTGGCATCATGGGCGGATTGGATAGCGGCGTCACGGAAAGCACCTCATCGATACTACTGGAAGCGGCGTACTTCGCCCCTTCCGGCATCCGCCGCAGCTCGCGCCGCACCGCGCTTTCCTCGGACTCCTCCTACCGCTACGAGCGCGGAGCCGATCCGCAGGCCGTCCTCCCCGCCGCCGCATTGGCGATCAGCCTGATCGAATCAAACGCCACCGCCACACAAACCGCAGGCGAGCTCCCCTCCCCGCCCTCCCCCGTCGCCCTTGATCTCGGGAAACTCCACCACCTGCTCGGCGACTCCATTTCCACCGAGGCCGCCGAGGAGATCCTCACCCGCCTCGGCCTCGCGAAACATCCCGACAGCAAGTGGGCCATCCCCTCCTTCCGCCAGGATCTCACCCGCCACATCGATCTCGCGGAGGAAATCACCCGCGTCCACGGCCTCGCGAACGTCCCCTCCCGCCTGCGCGCCACCTTCGTCCCGACCAGCGATGTCGACGCCGCATACGATGCCGATATGATCCTGCGCCGCCGCCTCGCCGCGCTCGGCCTTTACGAGTGCCAGACGATCAAGCTCATTTCAGAAACCCAGCTCGCCGACATCCTCCCGCTCCGACCCATGCAGGACGGCGATGTCATCCGGGTGAAATCCCCGCTCAGTGAGGATCACGCAATCATGCGCCCGTCCATCATTCCCGGCCTCGTTGCCAGCGCGGAGCGCAACGCCCGCCAACAGGCGAAGTCGATCCGCCTCTTCGAGATGGGTCGCGTATTCCGCAATGCGGGCGGTGGCAAAGCCCTCGACCAGGAAAGCGACTCACTCGCCATCCTTATCACCGGCCACTCCAACCCATCCTCATGGGCTGCGAAAGACCGCCCCGCCGATCTCTACGATGCGAAAGCCATCTTCTCCGCCCTGCTTCCCAACCAAACGATTTCCCTGAAACCCAAAGATCGCGAAAACTTCGCCCTCGGCGCGGAAATCAAAGCGGAAGATCAAACCATCGGAGTCTTCGCCCGCCTCTCGCTCCAGCGCGAGCGCGACCTTGATTTCACCTCTCCCGTCTTCGTCGCGGAAATGGATCTCGGCAAACTTCGCAAACTTATTTCCAGCAAATCCCAGGTGGAAGACCTCCCGCAGTTCCCCGGCTCCTCCCGCGATGCCGCGATGGAACTCCCCCTCGCCACTGCGAACGCCGAGATCGAAGCCACGCTCGCGAAAGCCAAGGAACCACTCCTCGTTTCCTACGAATGCTTCGACCTCTTCACGGATCCCACCGGCGTGAAAATCCCCGCTGACCGGAAATCCATTGCCTATCGTTTCCAATACCGCGCCACAGAGCGGACGCTTAAAGCCGAAGAAGTCGATTTAGCTCACAAGGGAATCCTTGAGTTACTAAGAACCACCGACGGCCTTGTCTTTCGGTAACCCCTCCTGGGAACGCGAGTCTGTGACTCGCATTCCATTGGGACACGTAAGAAGTTCCCATAAGACCACTCTTTCTCCATCCATGATCCTGCGAGTCACAGACTCGCGTTCCCAGCCCCATCATGCCGGAAGACCCGAAACACAAAGGCTGGCACTCGCGCGGATACCTGCCGCACCTGGACTCACCCGGCTTGATCCAAGCCGTCACATTTCGACTCGCGGATGCCGTTCCGAAAGATGTCATCGAGCGCTGGAAGCGGGAATTGGAACAAGCGACAACCGAAAGCCCCGAGCGAGAGCGAATCCTGCGTGAACGCATCGCCCGGTTTGAGGATGCGGGGCACGGTGCCTGCCTTTTGCGCAATCCATCCTACGCATCCATCCTGCAGAACGCGCTTTTACATTTCGATGGAGACCGATACCGGCTCTTGGAGTGGTGCGTGATGCCAAACCACGTCCATATCCTGGCTCATTGCCCGGAAGGATCGCGACTCGGCGATCTGGTAAAATCTTGGAAAACATTCAGCGCCCGGGAAATCAACCGCTTGATTCATACACAAGGCAATCTCTGGGCGAAGGATTATCACGACCGCTACATCCGTGATCAGGGGCACCTTGCGAACGCGAGGGCATACATCCGTAACAACCCCGTAAAAGCCGGACTCTGCAAAAAGCCAGAAGATTGGCCATGGAGCAGCGTAGGACACCCTGGGAACGCGAGTCTGTGACTCGCACTCTCACACCCTGGGAACGCGAGTCTGTGACTCGCACTCTCATGGAAACGCAAGGAGACCCATTAGGTCACCCTTTCTCTATGCATTGGCTGGCGAGTCACAGACTCGCGTTCCCAAGCTTCACTCAAATCCCCTCCACCCCGTATTTAGGGCCAGGTTCGGCGGGAGGCTCGGAATGCGGCTTGATCGCATCATCCAGCTTGCCGAGGTATTCCGGCAGCTCGACGCCGACATTTCTCGCGATCTCATGGAGCGGCGGCACCGCGCCGGCCATACCGGAGAGGAAATTCGCGGTGCTGGTTTTTCCGTCCGCGCCCTTGCCGGTGTCCCACACGGTGATTTTGTCGATCTTGAGGTTCGCGATGGCTTGCACCTGCTCGCGGACGAGTTGCGGGAGGAGTTCCGTGACGAGCATATTCTGTGCACCGGCGGGGCCCATACAGGCCTTGATGAGATCATCAAAGCCTTTCGCCTTGGCTTCGAGGACGGCCTGCGCACCCTGCGCTTCCGCGAGGAGTTTGGCGCGGATACCGGTGGCCTCCGCCTCTTTTACGAAGACGATACCATCCGCCTCCGCCTGCTTCTCGGTGCGGACGCCGTCCGCCTTACCTTGCTGGATGCGGCGCACGGTCTCGGCCTGTGCATCGGCCTCCACGAGCTGCCTTTCCTTCGCGATTTGCGCGGGAACGACGGTGTTCGCGAATTGGGTCGCCTTGTCACGCTCGGCGCGCTGCTTTTCCGCAGCTTGCTCGGAAACGTATGCCTCTTCCAAGACTTTCGCCTCGGCCACCTTCTCCGCCGCCGTAGCGAGCCGCTCGGCTTCCGCCGACGCGCTCCGGCGCATGGCATCCGAGTTCGCGATATCCACCAGCGATGCGTTCTCTCCCCGGGTCGCCTCGGCGTTCGCGGAGGCGACACTGATCCGCTTGTCCCGCTGCATGGCGGCGGCACCGATCTCTCCGTCACGGTCGGCCATGGCCACTTTCACCTTCGCCTCGGCGATCGCCTTCGAAGCAGCCTCCTGGCCGAGGGCGTCGATATAGCCGGAGGCGTCCGTGATGTCCTGGACGTTCACGTTGATCAGGCGCAGGCCGACCTTTTTCAGCTCGACCTCCACACCCATGGAAATGTTCTGGATGAGCTTGTCGCGGTCGGCGTTGATTTCCTCGATGTCCATCGTGGCGATGACGACGCGCATCTGGCCGAAGATGATGTCCTTTGCGAGTTCCTTGATGTGCTCCATGTTCAGGCCGAGCATCCGCTCCGCCGCGTTTTCCATGATGCCCGGCTCGGTGGAGATGCCGACGGTGAAGGTGGACGGAGTGTTGACCCGGATGTTCTGTTTGGAAAGCGCACCTTCCAAGCGGATGTCGATGGGCAGCGGGGTGAGATCGAGGTATTGGTAATCCTGGATGACGGGCCAGACAAAGGCCGCACCGCCGTGATGGCAATGTGCGGATTTCCCGCCGCTGACCTTTCCGTAAACCACGAGGATCTTGTCCGACGGGCAGCGCCGGTAGCGCATCGCGATGGCCGTGAGGGAGATGAAAAAAACCGCGAGAACGGCGACGATTCCGATGATGAGATCCATGGTGCTGTGTGTGTTGGGGGTTATGTGTGGTTGGGTAAAATCAATCGAGAGGTTCCACGATCAGGGTGGATGAGCCGATGCGCTCCACGACCTTGACCTTGGTGCCGGGATGCAGCGGCTGGCTGCCTTTCTGCAGGGCTTCCGTGGTGATCAGGCGGCCTTGGATCATCGTCTCCACCTGGCCGCCCGCGCGCTGGACGGGCGGAATGGTCACGTAGACCGTACCGAGCTGGCCGACGGCGTTGCCATAGTCGATGTTGCCGTTGGATTGCAGGCGCATGAAGGCGCGCATCATCAGGAAAATGCCGATCATCAGCCCGCTTCCGACTGCGAAGGCGATAGCTAGCGTAACGGGCAGGCCTAGGTCTTGTTTCGTGCACACTACGCCCGTCCAGCCGAAGCCGGTGAAAAACGCGGTCACGCCGCGCACGGAAAAAATGCCCATCCCGGAATCATGGTCGCCCACATCCGGCACATCCGCCCCGTGCTCCATGCCGAAAACCACCGACATGATGACCTGGAAAAAAAGGGCCACCAGCGAGACGATCGCGATCCCGTAGAAGATCTGCAGCTCGAAGTTCAGATTCTCCCACCAGATGTTCAGGAAATCAGACATGTGTGGATACATTGTTCGGTGCGATCCATAGTGGCAAGAACATTGGCCAAAGGGAACCGCTCCTAGCTCACCTCCGAGAAAGTGAAGCCCAGCGCCTCCTCGAATTTCCCGATCTTCTTCCGTTCCCGCGGATCGATGAGCGCCACCGAGATTCCCTTTTTTCCCGCCCGTGCCGTGCGACCGCTGCGGTGGGTGTAGTATTCGAGTTGCTCGGGGAGCTGGTAGTGGATGACGAAGGAAAGCGCCTCCACATCGATGCCGCGCGCGGCGACGTCGGTAGCGATGAGGATGCGCGAGCGACCGCCCTTGAAGCCGCGCATCACCTTGTCGCGCTCACGCTGTGAGAGATCGCCCTGGATGACATCCACGGGAAAGCCGAGCTTTTCCAACTGCCTGCCGAGTGCGATGGCGCCCGCCTTGGTGCGGACGAAAATCAGCCCGCGCTCCTCCTCCCGGTCCGCGAGGAAATTGGCGAGGAAATCGTTTTTCTCATCCTTGCCGCAGACGGCGTAGCGGTGGTCGATGTCGCGGTTGACGACGTGCGCCTTGTCGACGCGGAGGGTTTCCGGCTGGCCGGGCATGGCTCCTTTGACGAGGGCGTGGATGGAGTCGGGAAAGGTCGCTGAAAAAAGCCAGGTGCTGCGTCGCCCGCGCGATAGGGCGAAGATGGAGACGAGCTCTTTCTTGAAACCCATGCTCAGCATTTCATCCGCCTCGTCGAGAACCAGGTGCTTCACGTCCACGAGCGATAGGGCTTTTCTCTTGATGAGATCGAGCAACCGCCCCGGCGTGGCGACGATGATGTGCGTGGGCCGCTGGAGCCGCGCGATCTGGCCGTCCATGGGTTCGCCACCCGCCAAAACCTCGATGAAGATTTTTTCGGAATGCTTCGTGTAGCGGAACAGGTGCTTGCCGATCTGCTTCGCCAGCTCCCGCGTTGGCGCGATGACGAGGCCTTGGATCACGGGCTTTTTCGGATCGATCTTTGTGAGCAGCGGCAGGCCGAAGGCGGCGGTTTTCCCCGTGCCGGTCTGCGCCTGCGCGCAAAAGTCACCGCCGTTTTTCATCAGGAAAGGGATCGACTTCGCCTGCACCTCCGTGGGCGTAACGATGCCCATTTCCTCCAACCCTTTCACCAGATCCCCCGGTATCCCCAATTCCCTGAACGTGCTCATCCGCCGCGAGGCTGCCCCGCGCGCGACGAAAAGACGAGCGGTAACTGAATGGTGGCGGCGATCCACTCGCGCTTTGCATTTCCTGGCAATGGGGTGATGATCGGCGCGTGCCCGTTGCCCTTTCCCATCTGATATCCGCTTTGCCTGAGGGCGGGCTGTTCGGCGGCGGGGCGTGGCAGTGGTCGCCTGAGCCGCTGCGGCTTCCGGCTGGGGAGGCGAAGGAGATGATCGCGTTGGGGCATCCGCTGGCGAAGTTCCAGCAGGCTTGCGATCTGCTTTACCGGAGGGCGGCGGCGGGGAAGGAGCAGCCGTGGTTGGCGGAGTTGTTAGATGAAGGGAAGCCGGATTGGATGGCGTCCTTGCAACGGGAGAGCGGCATGGCGGGGCAGTTTCCGCGCGTGATCCGGCCGGATCTGGTCTGGGCTAAGGGGCATTTCGCCGTGACAGAACTGGACAGCGTGCCGGGCGGCATCGGCATCACGGCGTGGCTTTCGAAAGTGTATTCCGATGCGGGTTACGAGGTACTGGGCGGTGCGGACGGGATGATCGAGGGCTTCCGCTCGCTGATGCCGGAGGGCGGGGATATCCTCGTTTCCGATGAGGCGAAGGATTACCTGCCGGAGATGGACTGGCTGGCAGAGCAGTTGGGGGACGCTTGGAAAACGGAGGGCGCGGAGGATTACGAGGAATGCGGCAGGGCGATTTACCGGTTTTTCGAGCTGTTCGATTGGGAGTCGATTCCCCGTTTCCGTCAGCTCGCGGAGAGATCCGCGAAAGGGGAGATCAGTGTGACCCCGCCGTTCAAGCCGCATCTTGAGGACAAGCTCTGGCTGGCGCTGTTCTGGTCGCCGGCTTTGAAAAAGGTTTGGGAAAAATCCCTGCGCGGCAGCCATCTGCGCCGGTTGCGCGAGGTGATCCCGTTCGGCTGGGCGGTGGATCCCGAGCCGCTGCCGCCCCACGCGGCGTTGCCGAAATTGAACGCTCACTCCTGGGACGAGGTGGCGGATTTTTCCCAGAAGGAACGGCAGCTTGTCCTGAAGATCAGCGGCTTCCACGAGACGGCGTGGGGCTCGAAGGGCGTATTCATCGGCCACGACATGTCGGCGGCGGATTGGAAAGCGCGTCTCGCCGAGGCGCTTGAGCAATCCTCCGAGCAGCCCTGGCTGATGCAGGAGTTCCACGAAGGGCGGCGCTTCGAGCATCCGGTTTACGATGAGGACGGGAAGATCCGCATGATGGATGTCCGGGCGCGGCTCTGTCCCTATTTTTTCTCGGACGGAAACGGCGACACCCGGTTCGGCGGCTGTCTCGCTACTCTGGTGCCAGCGGACAAGAAGAAGATCCACGGCATGAGCGATGGGATCCTGGTGCCTTGCGTGATCGGGGACTAGACTCGCGCGGCGTGCTCGATGGCATCGCAGATACCCGGGAAAATCTGGCGTTTCCGGGAAACGACGCCGGGCGCGAGATAGAGGTTCTCGTCGATGCGGTTGAACGGCAATGCGGCGATCACGTTCTCCGGGCCGACAGCGAGCACCATGCTTTTCAGCAAGGCCACATCCGTCACGCACAGCACAGCGATGTCGTAACCCTTGTCGTATTGCAGTGCACGGAGGGCGCTCTCAAGCTCCTCGCGGCGGGCGTTGAATCCGTGGAGATCGCGTTCCTCGACCTGCGAGACACTGATGAACATTCCCTGTTCGTTGAATTCCTTGCGGTCGGTGTGGATGATCTCATCGGTGGTTCCGTTCGCAATAAGAGATCCTACGGCGAAAAATTCCTCGGAGAACTGCTTGGCATCCACGCGCGCGATCCCGCTGAGCCAGGTGAGCATTTTCTGGTCGAGCTTGGTGGTCGTCGGCGAGGTCAGGCAGAGTGTGTCGGAAACGATCCCGCCGCAGAGGCAGAGCGCGACGCCGGGGGCGGGGATCAGATCGCGGTGGAAAAATTTCCGCGCGACGAGTGTGGAGGTTGATCCGACGGGTTCGTTGAGGTAGCGGATCGGCTCGCGGGAAACGAGGTTTCCTGAGAGACGGTGGTGGTCGATCACCTCGGTGATGGTGGCCTCCTCGATGCCGGAGATGGCTTGGGCGTATTCGTTGTGATCGACGAGGGCGAAACGCATTTTCGGTGGATCAACGAGATCCGATTTCGCGAGGACGCCGAGCATATGGTTGGTGCCCATCTCCATGACGGGGAAGAGATCCTGATCCACTGCCACGAGTTGCTTGCGGATCTTCGAGACCGGCTCGTTGTCGCTGACCGATATGAAATTCGTCTCCATCACGTGGCGGACGGTACGGGAGCAGCGGATCAAGGTGTTGGCGCTCGCGGTGTCCTGGCGGCAACCGAGAAGAACAGTGCCCTTTGCGATGGCGAAGTCGCGGATATCGTCGGAAACCGGGTTTTTGCCGGTCACCAGCAGGGCGCGAGCGCCTTTCTCGATGGCGAGGCGCTGCACGATGGGACGGTCGCCGCAGATCACGAGGAAACGGCCGATATTCCCCTCTGCGGTGGCTTGGTCGAGGCGCACTTTCACGGTGTCCTGCGAAGATGCTCCGACCAGCAGGATGAGATCCTCCTCCTCGTCCTGATCGCAGATTTTCGCGCCGTGGCTTTCGGCATCGAGGGTGGCGGCTAGGTTATTGAGGGAGGCGTGGACGGTGCGGACGCTGATGCCCTCGGTGTTCTCAGGCAGGAGAAGCTTGAGAAGATTGATGTATTGCAATATGCCCGCCACCGTGCCGTCGTCGTTGATAACAGGCACGCAGCGGATCGAGGCGGCGAGCATGCGGTTGTAGGCGGTCAGGAAAGTGTCGGAAGGCTGCACGCTGATGACTTTTTTTCGGCAGATCATACCGGCCGTCGTGCGGGCGTCGGTGAGCAGCAGAGGCGCTTCCATGCCGGCTTTTTCAAGAACCCACTTCGTCCGCTGGGAGACCTCGCCACAGCGGGCGGCGATGGCGGTCGGCTCCTCCCCGGAGGCGCGCAGGAGTGCGGCATGCCCGATGGCCGAGCAGACGGCGTCGGTATCCGGGTTTTTATGGCCGATGACGTAGAAGGGTTCCATAGAAAGTTATTCTTTCCTTACTAACGGAAATTTCAATCCCAAATAAAGATGAAAAACCGGAGAAATCCCAAGCTCACATCCGTTCCGGGCAGCGGATGCCGAGCAGGCCGAGGCCTTTTTCAAGGACGCGGGAACTCAGCTCGCAAAGGGCAAGGCGGCTCGACTTCAAGGGTTCGTCCGATTTCAGGACAGGGCAGGCCTCGAAGAAGGAGTGGAACGCGCGGGCCAACTCGAGGAGGTAGTTCGCGAGGAGGTTGGGGCGATGGTCGTCGAGGACAAGCGGCAGCACTTCGCCGAAGCGGGCGAGCAGGCGGGCGAGGTGGATTTCCTCGGGCGCGGAGAGGGTCAGCTTCGCGTCTTTCGCAGAAAAATCGCCATCGAGCTTGCGGAAAATCGAGCGGATGCGGACGTGGGAGTATTGGAGGTAAGGGGCGGTGTCGCCCTGCAGGGCGAGCATCCTGTCCCACGCGAAGACATAGTCGGTGAGGCGGTTCTGGGAAAGCTCCGCGAATTTCACCGCGCCAATGCCGACGATGTCCGCAACCTCGGCGGCCTCCTCCGGACTGAGGTGGGCGGATTTCTCTCCGATGATCGCGGCGGCGCGGGCGCGGGCCTCGTCGAGGAGTTCCACGAGGCCGACGTTGTCGCCGGAGCGGGTTTTCATCATCTTGCGGTCTTCCCCGAGGATGGAGCCGAAGGCGATGTGGCGGAAGTCGCCGGTTTTGCCCCAGCGTGCGGCGGCTTCGAAAATCTGGCGGAAATGGAGCTGCTGTGGCATCCCGACGACATACCAGATCTGGTCAGCGTTCCATTCCTCGATGCGATAGCGGATCGTCGCAAGATCCGTGGTGGCGTAGAGGAAACCGCCGTCCGCCTTGCGGATGATCGCCGGGTTGTCCGTCCAGCCGTTCTCCTTGTGGACAAGGAAAGGATCCTGCTCGGCGGGTTTCGAGCCGTCCGAAAAAACGCAGACCGCTCCGTCGCTCTCGCGGGCGAGGCCTTTTGCCAGGTATTCATCGACGAGCCCCGGCAGCATCGCGTTGTAGAAACTTTCGCCCAGCCAGTGATCAAAGCTCACGTCGAGGATGCCGTAGATTTTCTGGAGACCGGCTTTGGAAACATCGATGCATTGCTGCCAGATCGCGAGGTTTTCGGGATCGCCGGCCTGGAGCTTCACCAGCTCGGCCTTGCAGGTTTCGAGGACGGCGGAATCGTCCTTCGCGGCGGCGTTGACACCGCGATAGACGCGGACGAGCTCGGAAATGGGATCGGCCTCCAGCGCCGCGTGGTCGAGCGTGGTTTTCCAGCCGTGGAGGATCATGCCGAACTGCGTGCCCCAGTCGCCGATGTGGTTGTCGGCGATGACCTTGAAGCCGAGGAAACGCGCGATGCGGCACAGCGAGTCGCCGATGATCGTCGAGCGGATGTGGCCGACGTGCATCGGCTTCGCGACGTTGGGAGCGGAGAAATCGACGACGACCGTTTTCCCTTTCCCCGGTTCGGGAGCGCCGAGCCTCGGGTCGTCTAGCAGGCTCTCGGCATGGGCGGCGTAGGCTTCCGGGAGGATGGTGAAATTGATGAATCCCGGCCCGTCGATCTTGGCAGTGGCGAGGCCGTCGATCTTCACGGCGGCCA
The DNA here is from genome assembly GCA_027485615.1 of Verrucomicrobiaceae bacterium. GTDB lineage: Bacteria > Verrucomicrobiota > Verrucomicrobiia > Verrucomicrobiales > Akkermansiaceae > Luteolibacter. Next base: position 2,934 of record JAIXQS010000156.1, on the reverse strand, counting down.
CGATCTGTTCGGCGAGGGCGCGGGGATTCGTCTTCTGCTTTTTCGCCAGCACCATCGCGGAATTGCTCTGGTAATCGCCGAAGCGGAGATCCGCGGCGGGCGTCATGTTCGCGGCATAAGGCTCGCCGATGACATTTTCCAAGGCGCGGGAGAGCCTGGATTCAAGGTTCTGGAGAAGGGTCATTTTGAGGTGTTCCGACAGGCCGGGTTAGACGGTCTCAGTTCGTGCGGATGGGCTTGGGATCCAGGATTTCGACGATCTCATCGCGGCATTCTGCGGCGGCGAGCTTGCGGCGGACTTCACAGTTCGTGAACATCTTCGCGATCGCGGCAAGGGTGCGCAGGTGAAGGTGGTAGTCCTTCCGCGGCACGATGAAGAGGATGATGAAATGGACGGGGGCGTTATCCAGCGCTTCGAAATCGATGCCGGCCTTCGATCTTCCGAACACCGCCACGACATTCTCAAGCTTGTCCGAGAACGTATGCGGGATAGCGACGCCCGAGCCGATGCCGGTGCTGATCTGGGCTTTCCGCGCCTCTAGCGCACCCAGGATCTCCTGCCTGCAGAATTTAGGGATATCCCCGGTTTCACCGAGAAAATCCACCAGCTCCACGATGGCCGGCCAGTGCTCGGTCGCCTTCATGTCGAGAAGGATGTGGTCGATGTCGAGCAGTTGGGATAGCTTCATGGAAACGAATGGCTCTCGCCGCCGCAGCGGTCGTAAAAGGTGGAGTGCAGTATCCATCCCGCAAGGGCTTGGCAAGGATTTTTGCAAGCCGATCCCACCACCTCATACCCCCACGATCGGGCGGTTGGGCTCCGTGCTTTCACATGGACGTGGATTGCGCGGACGATTTCGCCGGGGCGTATCCGCAGACTTATAAAGCCGGAATCGCCTTGCCATGGTGAACCCGCCGAAGGTTAATCGCCGCGTCACTCAAACGCCGCCGTGGTGGAATGGTAGACACTGCGGATTTAAAATCCGTTGCCAGTAATGGCGTACCGGTTCGAGTCCGGTCGGCGGTATTCCTTTATTGATAAAGGGTTTCAGGCGATTCGCTAACAGGAAGAGCCTAACAGAAAACGGGGTGCTTTCCCGAATGGTGACCGAATCGGAAAACGATAAAAAGAAAACCCGCCCCCCCACGGTGGAGAGGCAGGCTTCCATGGCACCAGACGCAGCTATGAAATCGCCTTTTTCAGAAAGCTCGTCGTGACCTCCGGATTGCTGGACGAGAAAAGCTTCGAAGCCCTTGACGATAACGCTAGGGCGGAGATCACCCAAACTGCACTCGATCAAGTGGATGCGGAGCGCGAAGGAAACCTTGTTCCCGGCTATATCATGGAACCGGGCCAGTTGCCCGGTGGGGATGGCGCGCCCTCTGAGCGGCGACGATCCTTAGCCATCCGCCAGCCCGGTTTTCCCTCGGCCTCCACCCATCGGGTGGGGGTCGTTTTTTATCGGAGAATTCCTGTTTTGCGAGTTGAGCGCGGGGAGTCCGCAGGCAAGCCTGCGGCATGGCGAAAGTGATGGTGGGTTTGTCCGGCGGCGTTGACAGCGCGGTGGCGGCGGCGCTTCTGGTGGAGCAGGGGCATGAGGTCGTGGGCGGCTACATGAAGAACTGGATGAACGAGGAGGGCATCCCGGGCGATTGCCCCTGGGAGCAGGACATCGAGGACGCCGCTTCCGTGGCGAAGGCGCTGGGGATCGAGTTGCGCGTGATCGATCTGGTCGAAAGCTACCGGGAAAAGATCGTCGAGTATCTGGTCAACGGCTACGAGGAAGGCCTGACGCCAAACCCCGATGTATGGTGCAACCGCGAGATGAAGTTCGGCGTGTTCCTCGACTATGCGGTCAGCCAGGGTTTCGAGGCGGTGGGCACAGGTCATTACGCGAGGCGGCGTGTCCTTTCGGACGGGCAGGCGGCGATCCTGCGCGGAGCGGATCCGAACAAGGACCAGAGTTATTTCCTCTCGCTGATGACCGCATACCAGGTTGGGCGCGCCCTTTTCCCTACGGGAGAAATGCTCAAGCCGGAGGTGCGGCAAACGGCGCGGAGGTTCGGCCTGCCGGTGGCGGAGAAGAAGGATTCGCAGGGGATTTGCTTCCTCGGGCAAGTGAAGATGGGCGATTTCCTCGCACATTACCTCCCGGACAAACCGGGTGAGATCGTCGATACGGAAGGGCGTGTGATGGGAACCCATCGGGGCCTTCATTTCTACACCATCGGCCAGCGGAAAGGTCATGGCGTCGCCTCGCCGAAGGAAGGCATGGCCTATGTGGTCGTCGGGAAACGCGCTGCGGAGAACCGTTTGGTGATCGGTTGGGATCGTGAGGATACCGAGGGACTTTACTCGAAGGGATGCGTCGTCGGTAGCGTTTCCTCGATCAACGAGCGGATCGCCACGCTGAGACGGGTCGAGGCACAGCCGCGTTACCGTGCAAAGGCCGAGCCGGTGGAACTGGAGGCCATGGAAGGAGGCAGGGTCAGATTGATTTTCGAAAAGGGGCAGCGTGCGCTTGTGCCGGGGCAGATCATGGCCTTTTACGATGGCGGCAGGCTGCTTGGCGGAGGAGTGGTGGAGCAGGCGACCTAGCACGGGCGATCGCGTCGGCGCGGATTGACAGCGTGCCGCCCGCGAAGAACGGTTTTACATATTGAAAGAATCGCAGAAGGCGGAGGAGGCAGGTGAATCGTTGCGCTTGCGGGCATCCGGATCGCACTCATTCCAAGGCTTGGAAGCGTCGTTCCAGTTCTTGGTATCGACCTTCCAAGGCTTGGCAGCGACGTTCCAGCTCTTGGTATCGACCTTCCAAGGCTTGGAAGCGTCGTTCCAGCTCTTGGTATCGACCTTCCAAGGCTTGGCAGCGACGTTCCAGCTCTTGGTATCGACCTTCCAAGGCTTGGCAGCGACGTTCCAGCTCTTGTCAT
>JAIXQS010000020.1 GCA_027485615.1 Verrucomicrobiaceae bacterium | reverse complement strand
CTTCGCAGCTTCGTGCTGCCCAAGCACTCCTGCAGCTCCTGCTTACCAAGCTCCTGCCAAGTAAGTTTGGCTCCCGCCCCGCCCGCTTCCCCGTAAACGGGCGGGGTCTTTTTCTGATCTTCACGATCAAAAATCCTTTCCAAATAAAACACCTGAACTAAACCAAGCCAGTTATGACTCGATTCCTACTTGCCATCTCCGTAAGCGCCGTCGCAATCCTTTCCTCATCTTGCGGTTGCTGCACCAGCGATTCGGCCGCCCCAAAGCTGCGCCCGATGCCTACCTTCAAAGAAATTCCGACCACCCCGGCTCCCGTGCAGGTGGAATATTCGAAATAAGATTCATCGCTGTAAGCTTTAAGAAGCAAGTCTGAGTTTTCACCAAGCTCAGACCTGCTTTTTTTCGCAAACAGACATGACGCCGGACATTTGGAGCGATCAAAATGGGTGGATGGCGCTGAACTCGGCAGGGCAAGCCGGAGGCGGTGGTTGCCGGAATCCGGGGAAAGACGGGCAAACGAGTCAACGGGCGGAGGAGACTTACGGCGTTACCACCTAGATCACTGGAAAAATCATGCCTTTGACATCGCCCAGCCGGCACGGGAAAGTTTTCGGCGAAGCTTTTCACGGCATTACCGCAAGGCCGTTCTGCCGACTGAAATCCTCGATTCCGGAACGAGGCGCGATATCCAACTCCTGCGACATAGGATAGCTCCCGTCTTACAAAATGGCGCGCGAGTGGTCCTGGTTCCTGACCTTGATTTTTCGCAAGCGTCCCAGACCCGTAGAAGCTTTTCTGGGCGCAATGAGTTTTGTGGGAGACTCCAGCGAGAATCGTCATGAAATCGGTTGCGGACATTACCAAGCGCGGATTAATTCAGGCGCAATGCCTGACGACCAAGGGGAGAATCGACCAAGTCACGGCAAATCACGGGAACCGATGTCCGCCAGCGTCTTCTTTTCTCCCGTGGCGCTCGTTCCAGCCGCCCCATCCATTTTCCTTGCTTGGGGTTTTGACCCTGCGGGCACTTTCTGCCCACCCGTCCTGAGAAATCAAATCCTACCGCCGTGCTCATCGGGCTCGAATTAATCTGACCATACGCATGAATCACAAGACCTACGCCAAGCTGGCGAACGCAGCCCTGATCTCGGTGCTGACGCTCATTTTCGTGGGCGCAATCGTGAGGGTGACGGGCGCCGGGATGGGCTGCCCCGACTGGCCTACGTGTTGGGGCATGCTGATTCCTCCGACCAGCGTGGAGGATGTCGATTTCGGAAAGCTGGACATCGAAAAATTCCAGCGCAAGGCGGAGCGCATGGGGCGCGACCCTTCGACCATATCTCGCGAGTCGCTGCGCGCGGAGTTTAATCCGCGCCATGTCTGGACTGAATTCACCAACCGCCTTTTCAGCCTCCCAGTGGGATTCTTTTCTCTCGCAACATTCATCGCTTCATTCCGTTTCAGGAAAAACCGGCCCCACTTGTTCTGGCTCTCATTTTGCGGGCTCATGCTGGTTCTGGCCAATGCATGGATGGGCGCGAGAGTCGTCTACAGCGGGATCGCTCCCGGTGTCCTCAGCACTCACCTAGCCCTCGCCATGGCGTTGATCTGCGTGCTCACGTATTGCGCCTGGGCGGGAACGGAACACCCGCTGAAATTGAATACAACCGGCAACACCCGACTGGCCAGATTTACCGTGCTCGCCCTGCTGATCCTGGTGGTCATAGAGGGGATAATGGGAACCCAAATCCGCGAAATGACCGACGAACTCGCCAAGGCGCATCTCGACGCGCCGAGGGAAACATGGATCGGCGAACTGGAGGAAAGCACGACATACTTCATTCACCGCAGTTTTTCCTGGTTACTCCTGCTAACGACGGTGTTCGCCTTCATTCTGGCAAAAAAGGACCAACCGGACGGGGTCACTCCTTCACAGGTCGGGGTATTGGTGATCATGTTCGCACAGATGCTGCTCGGTTTGATTATGGCGCAGATCCACATCTATTCCTGGGCGCAGGTGCTGCACGTCGGTCTAGCGGCCATCCTGCTCGCCCTGGTTTTCCGATGGTACCTCATCACTCCAAACGGAAAACGCCCGCTTGCCGAAGCCAGCGGGCGCCAAGGTGTTTCGATGTGATGATCAGCCCTCACCCAAGGACATGATGCCGCCTGGATCTCCGCCCGGCACCTGCGGCTGATCCTCGGGTTGCGGGGACGGAGCCGGCATCTCGATCTGCGGTGGCGCGGATGGCGGGCTATCGATCTGCGGAGGGGCTTCGAAAGCCGGTGCGGGCGGCGGCAGGTCATTGCGTGGGCTGTCCGAATTCGGCTCGGCTGGCTGCTCCCTATTGCCGCGAACAAAGCCGCCGCCGCCGCCAGCATCACCCCTTCCAGATGGGCCGCGGTCATTCCCGTCTCCGCTAAAAAACGGGATGTGCGGTGCTTGAGGGTTTACCTGACCATGGCGGTTGCCCTCTCCCCGCCAACCGTTTCGATAACGGTCGCCGGGGTCGTGGTTCCCATGTCCGTTGGGCGCGCCGACCCTTACATTGCCCGACCAATCCCTACCCAGCGAGCGGTAGCTTTGGGCGCGGTTGTCATAATTCGTGATCGTGTGGCTGCGTATCCTTGTCGGCGGCGGGCAGTAGCCGCTGCCGCGATACCAGCCGTGGGGATGGGGGGCGCCATGGACGTAACGGGGACGGTAGCCGACGGGATAGTAGCCGCTGAGATATGGATCATAATATGACCTGCGCGTGTAGTCGTAATAACAACCCGCATAAGGATCATAGCCCCAGCGCGGATTACCGGTGCCTACGAAAACGGAAGTGGAGAAGTTTGAACTTCCGTATCCGTTCCCGTATCCGTGCGCCCCGGAATAGGAGGACGCGGAGTAATTGGGATCGTAGGCACAGGACGAAGCCGCGATGGCCGCGAACAGGCCGGACAATGCGAGGTGAGATGTTTTCATTGTGGACGTTAGACCGCAGATCCCATCCGTTCATTCATTATATTCGGTCTGGAAACCGCATCAATCGCAGCCTTGCGCCTGGAGACGATTGCCGCTTTTCTCAAACCACACAAATGACCGCCCAACCCGTTCTCATCACCGGAGGAGCCGGCTATATCGGCTCCCACACCGTCCGCCATCTCGTTTCCCAAGGCTTCAAGGTAATCGTCCTGGACAACCTCGCCTACGGGCACACCGAATCGATCGTAGACGACGGGGTGGAACTGGTCATCGGCGACACCGGCGATCGCAATCTTGTCCGCTCGCTTTTCGATAAGCACCGCTTTGGCGCCGTGATCCATTTCGCCGCCTTCGCCTACGTCGGCGAGTCCGTGACCGATCCGTTGAAATACTATTGGAACAACACCGCCGAGCCCATCGCGTTGCTACAGGTGATGCAGGAATACGGCTGCAAGGTTTTCGTTTTCTCCTCAACCTGCGCCACCTATGGCACTCCTGCGAGAATCCCCATCGATGAATCCAATCCGCAGAACCCGATCAATCCCTACGGCCACAGCAAACTGATGGTCGAACGGATCCTGCGGGATTGCGACCACGCATGGGGTCTGCGCTCCGCCTGCCTGCGCTACTTCAACGCCAGCGGCTGCTCCGCAGACGGCCTGATCGGAGAGGATCACGACCCCGAGACCCATCTGATCCCCCGCGTCCTCATGGCCATCACGGGGGAAATTGATGTCCTTGAAGTTTACGGCACGGATTATCCAACGCCGGACGGAACCTGCATCCGCGACTACAT
>JAIXQS010000106.1 GCA_027485615.1 Verrucomicrobiaceae bacterium | reverse complement strand
CGCCGCCGTCCGGACTGCCGCGTGATTTACCTCACCTGCGAGAAATTCACCAACGAGTTCATCGAAGCGATCCGCAAGGGAGAGATCGAGAAGTTCCGCCGCCGCTACCGCAGCTCCGACGTGCTGCTCATCGACGACGTCCAGTTCCTCGCCGGCAAGGAGCGCTCGCAGGAGGAGTTTTTCCACACCTTCAACACCCTCCTCGACGGCCGCAACCAGGTCGTCATCACCAGCGACCGCCCCGCGTGCGAGATCAAGAGCATCGAGCCGCGCCTGATTTCCCGCTTCGAGTGCGGGCTCGCCGTAGAGCTCCAGCCGCCGCAGATCGAGACCCGCATCGCCATCCTCCGGAAAAAGACGGCGGAGTGGAAAGTCTCCATCGACGAATCCGTGCTGCTTTTCCTCGCCGAGAAAATCCGCTCCAATGTGCGGCGGCTCGAAGGTGCCCTCGTCCGTGTGGCCACCTTCGCCTCGCTCGCCGGGGAAAGCGTGACCGTGCAGAAGGTCGAACACCTGCTGCGTGATTTCATCCAGGAGGAGGCCAGCCGCCAGGTGACCATCGACGGCATCCAGCGCGCCGTGGCGGAGACCTTCGACGTGCGCCTCGCCGACATGATCTCGCGCCGCCGCCCGGCGAGCATCGCCTTCCCCCGCCAGATCGCGATGTATCTGAGCCGCAGCCTCACGCACAACTCGCTCGTCGAGATCGGCGAGTCCTTCGGCGGGCGCGACCACGGCACGGTGATCCACGCCTGCAAGAAGGTCGTCTCCGAGCTGGAAAAGCAGCCGGGTCTGCGGGAAAGGATCGAGCGGATCGAACAGCAGTTGCGGCGCTAGCGAGGAAATATCCTAAAAACTTGACACCCCGCCGATTTCAGCCAATTTCCCCGCCCCGCGCGTTGGAACGTGCGGCAACCAGCACACTCCCATGAAAAAGGAACTTCATCCCCAATACAATCCCGTCGTCTTCGTTGACATGACCACGGGCGCACGTTTCGTCACGAAATCGACCAAGTCCTCGGACAAGAAGGAAGTCATCGACGGCGTCGAGCACTCCATCATCTCCGCCGGCATCACGTCCGACTCCCACCCGTTCTTCACCGGACAGAAACAGTTCGTCGATACCGAAGGCCGCATCGACAAGTTCCAGAAGCGCTTCGGAGCGGTTCGCCGCGTCGGCAAGCCCAAGGTCGGCTGAGCCACCGAACGGAACAAGATTCCGTTCCTCTCGAAAAACGGCGTCCCTCAACAGGTCGCCGTTTTTCCGTTTCTTCATTGAAGTTTTAGGTTTTAAATTTGAGGGTTCGCCCGTGCTCGCCAAACGGATCATCCCTTGCCTCGACGTCACCAACGGCCGTGTCGTCAAAGGCGTCAATTTCGTGGATCTCATCGACGCGGGCGATCCCGTCGAATGCGCCATCGCCTACAACGAGCAGCAGGCGGACGAACTCGTTTTCCTCGACATCACCGCCTCCTCCGACGCACGCGAGACCATGGTGGATGTCGTCCGGCGGACGGCGGAGAAATGTTTCATCCCGCTCACCGTCGGCGGGGGCATACGCTCCGTGGGGAACATGCACACCATGCTCCAAGCGGGAGCGGACAAGGTCGGCGTGAACACTGCGGCGGTGAACAACCCGGGTCTCGTCGATGAGGGCGCGAAGGCTTTCGGCAGCCAGTGCATCGTCGTCGCCATCGATGCAAAGCGCGAGGCTCCCGGAAAATGGGGCGTCTACACCCATGGCGGGCGAACACCCGTCGGCCTCGACGCCGTGGAGTGGGCGAAGGAAGTCTGGCGCCGGGGCGCGGGCGAAATTTTGCTCACCTCAATGGACGCGGATGGCACTCAAGCCGGTTACGATTGCGAACTGACCGCCGCCATTTCCTCCGCGATCGGCATCCCTGTCATCGCCTCCGGCGGCGCGGGAAACCTCGACCACATGGTGGAGGTCTTGGAGAAAGGCAAAGCCGACGCCGTCCTCGCCGCATCGATCTTCCACTTCGGGATGCACACCGTCGCGGAGGCGAAAGAGCACTTCGCGAAACATGGCGTGCCGGTGAGGCCCAGTTTCAAACGCTAGTGGCGCTTGCCGATCCGGCGCTCCTCGCTAGCCTACCGCCGTGAGAACCTTAGACGCCTGCCCGCAGCCAAACCTGCTCCTTTCCTTCGATTTCGATGGGACTCTGCATGATCCCGCCGGGAACCCGCCGGTTCCGGGCGCCTTTTTTGAGGAAATACGCCGCCTGCGCGAAACGCGGGGCGCGGTGTGGGGCATCAACACCGGGCGTTCCATGCCGCAGGTCGTGGAAGGTCTGATCGAAAGCCGGTTTCCTTTCCTGCCGGATTGGGTGGTCGCCCGCGAGCGCGAAATTCATTTCCCCAACGACTTCGGCCGCTTCCAGCCGCATGCGGATTGGAACATACGCTGCGAGAAGGACATCCACAAGCTCTTCAAAAAATCCCGCAAGGTTCTGAAAAAAATCCGCCATGAGGTCGAGGAGCACACCGGCGCGCAATACATCGAGATGGACGGCGAACCGGCCGGGCTGATCTCGCGAACCGAGGAGGAGATGGAATGGATCGTCGGACACATTGCGCCGATCATGGCGGAGGTGCCGGAGCTGGGCTGGCAGCGGAACTCGATCTACCTGCGCTTCGGCCACCGAAACTACCAGAAAGGCACTACTTTGACGGAGGTCGCCCGGCTGCACGGCCTGGGAACCGCCGAGACCTTCGCCGCCGGTGACAGCCACAACGACATCGAGATGCTCTCCGCCGCCCATTCCGGTTACGCCGCCTGCCCGGCCAACGCCGTCGCCGCGATCCGGGAAACCGTCGCCGCGCGTGGAGGACTAATCACAAGCGCCGCATACGGATACGGCATCGTCGAGGCGCTGCGGGATTTTTTTCCGTGAACTCGGGGCTGAATTGCCGGGAGGCAATGTGTAGTCTGGCGGATATGGAAACAGTCGATTGCCAGGGCTTTCAGCTTAGCCGCAACGCCGCTGAGTTGGCGGAGCGGGAAGGGATCGATGTCGGCTTGATCAAGCGGATGCTTGATCTGAGTCCGAGGGAAAGGATCGAGCAGAGCCAAGAGGTAGCCTCCGCCATGCTGCGGATCAGGGAAGCTGGAAAGCGTTTTAGAAATGAATCCTAATTTCATCAAGATACTGGAGGCGATCGCCGCACATGATGTGGAGTGTGTGCTTGTTGGTGGGATCGCAGCTAACTTTCACGGAAGCGCCATTGCAACTTACGATTGCGATGTGGTCGTGGCTCTCGATCCCAATAATCTTCCGAAGTTGGCCAAGGCATTGTCACCATTTTCACCGACGTTCAGGCACAAAACACCACCACAATCTTTCGACGAATCGATGGCTGCGAGGGGGGGGGAAACATCTACCTCGATACAAGCGCGGGCGTCCTCGACTGTCTTGGAGATATCAAAGGTCTCGGTGACTTCGCCGAATGCGAAGCACGGAGCATTGAGGTGGATTTGGGAGGATTCTCTATCCGTGTTCTGACACGTGAAGCTCTGATCCTAGCAAAAAAAGCGATGGGAAGACCCAAAGATCTGCAAACCGTGACTCAACTTGAAATCGGTGGCGAGTTAGAAGCCGGATAAAGATTCACAACTTCCGGAACGCGTCCATGCCGCCGGTGACGTTGGTTACGTTCTCGAAGCCGAGTGACATGAGGTATTCACAGGCGCGGGCGGAGCGCATGCCTGCCTTGCAGTGGATGATGATCTCGGTGTCCTTCGGCAAGGCATCCGCATGGGCGGGAATCGTCTGCAGCGGGATCAGCCGGGCTTGCGGGATGTGGTCGATCTCCCACTCCTCCTTCTCGCGGACATCGATGAGGAGGGCGTCGAGGTTCCCGGAGTCGAGGCGGGCTTTGAGTTCGGCGGGGGTGATGGTTTGCATGGAGGGGTCGTGAATTTCGCATCGCGCGTCGGCGCGGGTTTCGGTGTTGGAGACAGACGTGATGGTGGGATCTTTCCCGCAGAGGCGGCAAGCGGGATCGTGCGGTAGTTTCAGGGATCGGAAGGAAGTACGAAGGGCATCGTAGATCAGTATCTCACCGAGGGGAGGGCGGCCTATTCCGAGGATGAGCTTGATCGCCTCCATCGCCTGCAGTGAGCCGATGATGCCGGGCAAGACGCCGAGCACGCCGGCCTCCGCGCAGGAAGGGACGGCGCCCGGAGCCGGAATTTCCGATAGCAGACAACGGTAGCACGGCCCGCCGAGGTGGGGGGCGAAGACGGTCATCTGGCCGTCGAAGCGGTGGATCGCGCCATAGACCAGCGGCTTTTTGAGGAAAAAAGCCGTGTCGTTGGCGAGGAAGCGGGTGGGGAAATTGTCGGAGCCGTCGAGGATGATATCGTAGCTTTCGGCGATGGATACGGCGTTCTCCGGCGTGAAACGGACGGGATGGAGATCGAGCGAGATGCAGGGGTTCGTCTCCCGCAGACGCGCAGCGGCGGATTCCGTTTTCGGTTTTCCGACTGTGGAATCCGAGTGAAGGAGCTGGCGCTGGAGATTCGAGGAATCGACGGTGTCGGGATCGAGGAGACCCAACCGCCCGACGCCCGCGGCAGCGAGGTAAAGCGCGGCGGGCGAGCCGAGTCCGCCGGCTCCGATGAGGAGGACGGAAGCATTTTTCAGGCGCAATTGCCCGGCCTCGCCGATCTCCGGAATCAGGAGGTGGCGGGAGTAGCGGGCTTTCTCTTCGGCGCTGAGCATGCACTCCGTTTAACTCTCAAATTTCAAAACTCAAACTTCAATGGAGAGGAAGACATGGGTTGCGCATCGTGCGATCCTATCCAACCATTCCCGCATGGCTGAAGTTTTCTCGACGTTTGAGCTGAAATATGGGGACGACGCGCCGCCCTTCGAACTGCCGGACGCCTGGGGCAGGAAACATTCGCTGCGTGATGTTGCCGGGAAAAGCGGAACGCTCGTGGTCTTCGCCTGCAACCATTGCCCGTTCGTGATTCATCTCGCGAAGGAACTCGGGGAGCTGGCGGAGGAAATTTCCGGAAAGGGAGTGAACACGATCGTGATCAATTCGAACGACCTTGATAACTATCCCCAGGACGGGCCCCTGCCGATGAGGGATTTCGCCAAGGAATACGGGTGGAAATTCCCTTACCTGATCGATGAGACCCAGATGGTCGCGAAATCACTCGGCGCGGCCTGCACGCCGGACTTTTTCCTTTTCGACGCGAAGGGGCGGCTCGCTTACGCCGGACAATTCGATGGCACGCGCCCGCGCTCGGGGGAGAAACCGACGGGTATGGATCTGCGTGAAGCCGTTGGGAAAATGCTTGCCGGGGAAGCCCCGAAAAAGGGCGTCCCCAGCAGCGGTTGCAGCATCAAATGGAAACCCGGCAAAGAGCCGAGCTGGTTCCGACGCTGATCAATCCCTGCGTCCGAAAAGCATGGATACGTAGTAAAGAAGCGTTGCGAGAGAGCCGATGGCGGCCACTACGTAAGTCATGGCGGCCCAGAAGAGCGCGTTTTTCGCCTTGTCGTGATCCATCGAGGAGGAGATGCGGGAGCCTTCCAGCCACAAGAGGGCACGGCGGCTCGCATCGAATTCCACGGGCAGGGTGACAAAGGCGAAAAGCGTCGTGATGGCGAAAAGGCCCACCCACACGAATAGCAAAGCGGGTGAGTTGAAAATTCCCGCACCCACGATACTGACGATTAGGAACAGGTTGAGCGTGTTGCCCGCGAACTGCACGGCGGGCACCATCTTCGAGCGCATTGTCAGCCACGCGTAGGATTTCGCGTGCTGGATGGCGTGGCCGCACTCGTGGGCTGCGACGGCGGCGGCGGCAATGCTGTTCATCGAATAAACCTCTTCGCTGAGATTCACGGTCTTTTTCGCAGGATCGTAGTGATCGGTGAGTTTGCCTGGGGTGTGGATCACCTTCACATCGTTGATGCCGTTTTCGCGGAGCATCGTCTCGGCAATCTGCGCGCCGGTGAACTGGATCGGGATTTGCGAGTATTCGTTGAAGCGGCGTTTCAGCGTGCTGGAAACGATCCAGCTCGCCAGCGCGGTTGCCACCATGATGACAATCAAGGTCGGCGAAAAAACGAATGCAAGCGGCGGGGCGGCGGTGAACATGTCTGTGATGGAGGTAGGGTAAGCGTGTTTCGGATTGTCGCAAATGATAGCGACACGAATAGCGTATTTGTCTGCGGAAAAGGCGTCACCTTTCAAACATCGTTCCGGATCAGGCGGAAACGGTCGTGATAAAGACCGCCGTTGAATTTCCTGCAGCAGGTGTAACAGGCCACGGCGCGGCGGATCGGGCGGACGCGTGTGATCACCGCCAGGCAGGAGGGACATGCATATGCGTATTTGCGCTTCATCCTGCGGGATTTGAGGGGGAGGGAGTGGTAGGGTTGCTCGTCGGCTATGCCGAGCTCCGCGCAAGCGGCGCGCCACTCCGGACCATGCGGATCGATTTGCCGCCGCCCGCAGCGTTCATAGGCGAGGAGGTGGGCGAACTCGTGCTTCAGCGTGCGCCAGACATCCGCTTCGGAAAAATCCTTGAGCTTCGGATTCATCTCGATGCCGCGCGATGGCCACCATGCGCGACCCGCCGTGGTGCGCATGCGGGGATTCCAGGTGACCCGGACTTTTTTCGCCAACTCGGGCAAACCGAATGAGACCGCCTGCTCTTGGCACCATGCGGTCATGCCGCAATCATAAAGGGAATCCGGCGCACTCCGGACGGGCTTTTGCGAGACAACACTGGTCGACCGCAGCCATGCGGGGAATCGAAATTCCAGTTGCGCGAAGCGTTTTGGCATCCCTCCGAACGTTAGGTATCTCCCCCTCCGCTTGGCAAGCCCGCCGTCAGGGATTTACCACTTTCGCGGAAAATCCGTGGCACGCAGGAAATCCGGGAGAAGCGTCCCGATTTGCAATGCATCCTCCCATTGCCGACAAGGAGGCATACGCAAGCTCCCTGCCCTATGTTGGATCCCGGACGTTCCAAGGTAGCCTGAAAACTCCTTTCCGGGATACATCCCCCGGCTCAGAATGGAGACGGTTTTCCGTGACCCGCATGACCCTTTTCCTCGGTCTCATCGCCGCCGCCGCTGCGGTGGTGGCGGTTCGCATCGCGGGGTGAGGGTCGCCAACGCTTCGGATAGCGCGGCGACGGCGGGGTCCGTCGGGAAATCGCTTTCCAGCGGGAGGTGGATGAAACCGGCGGGGATTTCGATGCCGTTGCGTGCGAGGTGATCCATCGCGCGGAAAAAGACCTGATTGCAGAGGTAACGGCCGGGGTCGTCGGAAAAGGTGACGGGATGGCCGAGGGAAACGAGGCGTTCGAGGATTTCAGCGAGCGGCAGGGTGGAGGGGAGGGAAACGGGCGCGTCCCGGCGAATCGGGCGTGCGGTGTATTGCCGCCCGGCGATGTCCGGGATGCGGAAAGCGAGCTCGTTCCAGGCGGTGGTTTCCAAACGGATTTCCCGGCTGCCACCCGCCTCGCCGAGCATGACGAGGGAGTCGGGTTGGATGAGGCGGATGGCTTGGATAAGGCGCGAAGGAGCGATCACCGCATCCACTGGCAGGACGCGGGTATGGATTCCGGGAACCGTTTTCCGCAAACCCGCCAAGGCCAGCGAGGAGGCGTTCAGCTCGCGCCCGCCGAAGGGGCCGAAGGCGGTGACGAGGAGTTTCATCACTTTAGGCCGGAGAGGTATTCGACGAGGTCGCGGAGCTGGCGGGGGGTGAGGATGGCTCCCATGGGCGGCATGGTGGAAATGGGGGCGGTGCGGGACTCGATCTCGGCGAGATTGATGACGACCTCTTTCTTGTCGGGCAGGATGAGGGAGAGGAATTTCTTATCCTCCTGTTTCAACGCTCCGGCGAGGGTGGTGCCATCCTTCATTTTCACGCTCATCATGCCGTAACCGGCGGCGATCTTCGCCTGCGGAGCGAGGAGCGATTCGAGTATGTATCCGCGGCCTTTTTTCCCGATCTCCGTCAGCGGCGGGCCGACCTCGCTGCCCTCTTTCTCCACGCGGTGGCAGGCGACGCATTGGGCGCCGAGGTTTTCGTTGAAAACGATCTCGCCGAGTTCGGCGTCCCCTCCTGTTAGAGAGGCGGTTTTCGGATCGAGCTTCACCTCTGGAAAAACTTCGCTGAGTTCGATGAGGAGGGTGGGATGTTCGGCGGGTTTTTCTAGAAGCGGCTTAAGCGCGCCGGGCTTGATTTTTCCGAGCAGGCGGACGGCTTGTTGGCGTTCGGGGATGTCCGTGGATTTCGCGAGAGCGGCTTCCGCGTAGGCGGTGAAAGCGGCGGGGTCTATCTCTGCCAGGAGGGCGGCGGCGCGGGTGCGGAGGGGTGCGGACTTGTCTTTGAGGAGTTCGGGAAGGATTTTCGCAAAGGCGGCTCTGTCAGCATTTTCGAGGGAAGCTCCTAGTGATTCGAGCCCCCGGAGGCGGGTGGCGAGATCGGCTTTGGGATTGAGGATGTCTTTTTCCATTTCCTCCGGATCGGAGGTGATGCCGAGGTTTTTGGAAACGGCGGCGGCGGCTTGGGAAAGAGCCTTGTCGCGGTGCTTCCAAAGGGCGGCGGCGTGGCGCTGGTAAGCGTCTTTCGCGATGGCGGCATCCGCGGGCTTCAGCGGATCGTGGCGGCCATCGACGGGGTTCAGATCGGAGGCCTGCGTCCATGAGGCAAGTGCTTCGAGGGCGGCGATGCGGAGGGAGGTTTCCACGGATTCATCGGCGGCGTAGTTCGCGAGGCGGGCGGCGGAGGCTTTGTCGGCGAGGTAGCGGTTCGCGGCGATGGAGCGGCGGGCGGCGGGGACGGTGGCGTTGGGATTGTTGCGGATCAAATCGGCGAGCGCGGGGTAGGCGGCAGTAATGGCAGGCGCGTCGAAGATCGCACGGGCGGCTTCGGCGACAACCTTGGCATCCTTGTCCTGAAGGAACTTCGCGGCATGCGGAGCGGAAAGGCGGCGCAGCGCGACGGTGGCGGCGAGGCGGACGGCGGGAGATGTATGGTTGAGCGTTTTGGCGGTGATGTCCTCCGTGGAAGCGGCGCTGAGGGCGAGTGCACCCGCATGGCGCAGGTAGGGATCCTTGTTGTCGTTCTCTGCGAGCATTGTGATGACCGATTCGATGGCCGTGGCATCGCGCGCTTTCCAGATCGCGGTGGCTGCCATGAAGCGCACGCGGGGGCTTTCGTCGGCGAGCATCCTGATGAGGATTCGATTGGAGCCTTTCAAGTTTTCGCCGGCGTGCATGGCGGCCTGCGCGCGGAGTTCGGGGTCATCCGAAGCAGCGAAGTTGTTGAAGGCCTTGTCGAAAAACCTGCCGTCCTGGGTAAGCCCCCACATGGCGTGAATCCGGGCGAGCTGGTCGGATTTCGCGGAAAGAACGACCCCATGGAGTTCTCCGATCGCCTTCCGCTCCACAAGCTCCCACTGCCCGTCGAGACGAATCCGCATGTCGGGATGCGAAAGCCGTTTTACTAGATCTGCCGTAGAAATGTCCTTGGCACCCGCCTTGAGCATTGCGGCCACTTCCTTACGGAGATCCGAGCCGGCCTCCTTCGGATCATCGAGTTTCCAGACGGCACCTTTTTCGTTGAGCGGGTAACCGCCCGCCCAGTCCGCCGAGTAGAGCGCGCCGTCCGGGCCGAAGTTGATGCCGACGTTCATGGGGCCGGAGAGGACGGTGTGGCTCTGGGTGATCTCGAAGCTCGCGCCCTTCGGTTTCACGGTAAAGGAGAGCAGGTTGCCTTTCGGAAACTCGGTGACGAAAAAGGCGTCGGCGTATTTCGCGTTGAGGGCGGTGCCGGGGTTGTAGGCGAAGCCCGCCGGGCCGTCGGAGTAGTTTGCGTTGGTGGGAGTGATGTAGGCGGGTTGGAACTCGCCGGTTGGCTCCCAGATGCTTTCCGCCATCCAAGGATTGTAGCTGGATCCACGGTATTGGTAGTAGTTCCGCCAGCCGGTGTCCGAGCCTTCGGTGATGTGGAGGAAACGTTCGCGCTCGCCCTTGAAGTCGGCGTCGTTATCCACGGAGAAAAGGTTGCCGTATTTGTCGAAGGCGATCTCCTGAGGGTTGCGCAGGCCGCGGGCGAAGATCTCGAAGCCGGAGCCGTCGGGATTGCAGCGCAGCACGGCACCTTCGTGGGGCGCGAAATGCTTTTTCCCGTCCTTGTCGGTGACGTTGGTTCCCTTGTCGCCGATCGACCAGTAGAGCTTCCCGTCAGGGCCGGGCGTGAGCCCGTGCATATCGTGGCCGGCGTAGGCGATGTGGATGCCGAAGCCGTGGGCGAGGGACTCGCGCTGGTCGGCTATGCCATCGCCGTCGGTGTCCCGGAGTTTCCAAACATCGGGTGCGATGGTCGCGTAAACGTCGCCGCGCCACGCCAGAGTGCCCGCCGCGATGCCGGTGATCTCTGTGTTGAAATTTTCCGCAAACACGTTCGATGTGTCGTAAACGCCGTCGCCGTCCTTGTCGGTGATGCGGATGATCTTTTCGGAAATCGCGGTGAGATCTTTCATGTCGGTCTTGCCGTCGTTGTTCTGATCCTTGAGCGAAGTGCCGTTGAAAACGTTTTTCCCGTCGAGCCGCTCCTTGAAAAACGCTCGTTTCTCCTCAACCGAGGTCAAAGCCACATCGCGCGGCACCCAGCCGAATTTCACGAACTCGCGGATGTCGAGGTCGGCTTCCTTGCGGCGGGCGGTTTCCGTGACGTAGATCGTGCCGTCCACATCCACCGAGACGGAAACCGGGTTTTTCAGCAAGGGCTGCTCGGCGACGAGCGTGCGCGTGAGGCCGTTCGCGGCGGGGAAGGTTTCGGCGGATAAAGCGGAAACGCTGAGAAGCTGAAACGCTGAAATGAGGAAGGGCGCTCGCATGAATCCGAGTTCATGCCGCAATCCCGGAAAAGCAAGCTCA
The DNA here is from genome assembly GCA_027485615.1 of Verrucomicrobiaceae bacterium. GTDB lineage: Bacteria > Verrucomicrobiota > Verrucomicrobiia > Verrucomicrobiales > Akkermansiaceae > Luteolibacter. The sequence continues at coordinate 47,614 of JAIXQS010000106.1, read as the reverse complement.
CTTCACCTCTACGCCGATGGCCTTGCCCATTTCCGCGGCGACGAAGGCGTTGCCTGTCGGGTTCAGGTGGACACCGTCGCCGGTTAGGATGCCTTTCGGGAGGTTGTCGGGGTTATTGGCTTTCAGGTGGTCGATGAAGGCCTTGCGGAGATCGACGAGCTGGCTGCCGGTGTCGGCGGCGACCTTGCGGCTGACCACGCTGTATTCCTCAAGCATCGCGTCGCGCTCGTTGCTGCCGTCGTTTTTCTCCCCGATGACAGAGGGAGTGCAGAGGATCACGCGCGCTCCGGCGTCGTTGACCTTGGAAATGATGTCTTTCAAGCCCGCCTCGAAGATTTCCTTGGTGGTTCCGCCGCCGAGAGGTTTGCCTTCCTCGTCCATCTTCCAATGCCAGACGTCGTTGATGCCGATGTAGATGAAAACGAGGGTCGGTTTTTTGGCGAGCACATCCTTTTCCAAGCGCGCCTGGAGGTTCGGCACCTTGTTGCCGCTGACGCCCGCGCCGAAGGTCTCGATCCCGAGATCCGGATGTGCGGCCTTGATGGCTGCGGTGAGCAGGGTGACGTAACCCTGCGGTTTCATGCCGCCGGCGGTGATCGAGTCCCCGAGGAAAACGATGCGGTCGTCCTTTTTCAGCGGTTGGGCAGCATCCTCGGCGCGAAGGGCTGAGGGGAGGGCGAGAACGGCGGCGAGTGCGGCGATGGTGAATGTATGGATTTTCATTTGTGAACCTGTCACTAACACCCGAAGCTTGGCGAGACCAGCGTGTTTTCCCGGGGCGGGAAAACGGATCGCTCAATCCTTGCGCGTCAGCTCCACGAACACATCCTCGAGCGTGGCCTCGTGGCGGAAGAGGGAGCGCAGCGGCCAGTGGTTATGGGCTGCGACGGCGTAGAGGGATTCGCGGGTGTCGGTGCCGGAATCCGCCCAGACCATGAAACGGATCCAGCCGTCCTCCATCTCCTGGGAGGAAACCTTTTTCACATACGGCAGTTCGGCGAGAAGGGGCGTCGCAACGTCCGCCGGGGCTTGCATCTCAACCTGCACGCGGCCGGCGGCGCGCATTTCGGAAATCAGGTTCTGCGGGGTGTCGGCGGCCTTGATTTTCCCGCCGTCGATGATGATCACGCGGCTGGCGATCATTTCCACCTCGGAAAGGATGTGGGTGGAGATCAGGACGGTGTGGTTGAGGGCAAGGTGCTTGATGAGCTCCCGGATCTGGCGGATCTGGATCGGGTCGAGGCCGTTGGTCGGCTCGTCGAGGATGAGCAGGTCCGGCTGGTGGACGAGGGCGTCCGCGAGGCCGACGCGCTGGCGGTATCCCTTGGAAAGCGTCTTGATCATTTTCCGCCTGACCCCCTCAAGGCCGCAGGTGTCGATCACGTGGGAAACGCGGCGGCGGGCGTCCCCATTGGAGAGGCCCTTGATGCGGGCGCGAAAAGCGAGGTATTCGCGGACTCGCATGTCGTCGTAGAGCGGGACGTTCTCCGGCATGTAGCCGATGCGTTTCCGCGCCTCGATGGACTGCCGGAAAATATCGAATCCCGCGACGGTGGCCGAGCCTGAGGAAGGCGGGAGGTAGCCGGTGAGCATGCGCAGGGTGGTGGTTTTGCCCGCGCCGTTCGGCCCGAGGAAACCGATGATCTCCCCCCGCGCGACGGCAAAGGAGACATCGCGGACGGCCAGATGGCGTCCGTAGCGTTTGGAGAGGTTGTTGACTTCGATCATCGGTGCCGGGGCGGGGAGATATTTTCAGGCGGCGAAGGTTGACGCAAGCCCTCTCGCCCTTTAACTAACTCCCCGCGCGTTGCCAGAAAGGTCGTTTTTCACCTCTCCAGGCAGCCCGCCATACAAGCATTCCCATGAACTCTACGGTTTCGGCGCGCCTCAATTCGGATCTATTGGAAGAAAAATACGCCCAGTGGTGCGAGGATCCGCGCTCGGTGGAGGGCACATGGTCGGCGTTTTTTGAGGGCTTCGAGCTGGGCGTTTCCCAAGCGAAAACGAAAGGCGGGCAGGCCGACGATGCGGGGGCGGATCTTGTTCCCGCTGCGGATCTCGAGTTCAACGGCAAGGTCGTCGGCCTGATCTACAACTACCGCACGCTCGGCCACACCCAGGCGCAGATCAATCCGCTCGATGAGAATCCGGAGATCAACCCGCGCCTGAGCCTGAGCGAATACAATTTCACCGAGGCGGAAATGGACCGCGAGGCATCAAACCCGTTCTTCCTGCGCGGCGCCAGGATGAAGCTGCGGAACATGGTGGCGGCGCTCAAGACGACCTACTCCGGGAAAATCGGCTTCGAGTTCATGCACATCCACAACACGACCGTGCGCCACTGGATGCGCGAACGGATCGAGCAGCATGGCTCGCGCGGTGTAGAAAAAACCATGGAAATGCAGGTGAAATCCCTGCGCTGGCTCCTCGAAGCGGAAACCTTTGAGAATTTCCTGGCGAAAAAATTCCTCGGTGAAAAACGCTTCTCACTCGAAGGCGGCGAGGGTGCGATGGTAGTCCTCAACGCGCTTTTGGAAAGCTGCCCGAAGCAGGGCGTGCTGGAAATCGAGATGGGCATGGCTCACCGCGGCCGCCTCAACATCCTGGCGAACTTCGTCCGGAAATCGCTCACCACCCTGCTTTACGAGTTCACGCCCGATTACGAGCCCGGCCTGGTCGCCGGTGACGGCGATGTGAAATACCACCTGGGCTACGAGAGCGTCCGCGAGTTCCCTGACGGAAATGTCCGCGTCAGCCTCGCCGCGAACCCGAGCCACCTTGAGGCGGTGAACCCAATTGTGGAGGGCAAAGCCCGCGCCCGCCAGCGCGTGATCGGCGATGACGGCGCCACCACCGACCGCAAGCGCGTGCTGCCCATCCTCATCCACGGCGACGCCGCTTTCGCGGGCCAGGGCTCCGTCGCCGAGGTGCTGAACCTTTCCCAACTCCCCGGATACCGCACCGGCGGCACGATCCACCTCATCATCAACAACCAGATCGGCTTCACCACCATGCCGGCCGACGCCCGCTCCTCGGCCTACGCCACGGACGTCGCGAAAATGATCGAGGCACCCATCCTCCATGTGAACGGCGAGGAGCCGATGGAGCTTTACTGGGCGGCGGTTTTCGCCCTCGAGTTCCGCCAGAAGTTCGGGCGCGACATCGTGATCGACATGTATTGCTACCGCCGCCAAGGCCACAACGAGGCGGATCAGGCGGCGTTCACCCAGCCGATCGTATCCAAGCAGATCGCCGCGCGCGAAACGTTCGGCCAGGTTTACAAGCGCTATCTCGTCACCGACGGTGTGCTCTCCCAGGCCGATGCCGACGCACTGGAACAGGCGATCTGGGATCGCCTTGAGGCGGGTCACAAGAAAATGGTCGAGATGTCCGAAGCAGGCGACCGCACGGTGTTCAGCGGATCGACCGCGATCATCCAGACTCCCTACTCCCACGCGCCGGTGCCGACCGGCATTTCCCGCGATATGCTGCAGAGCATAGGGGAAACCCTCACTTCCGTGCCGGACGGCTTTACGCTCAACCCCACGCTGGAGAAACGTTTCCTCCCGCGCCGCACCGAAGCCTTGGCGAACGGCGGCCCCTTCGACTGGGCGTTCGCGGAATCCCTCGCTTTCGGTGCGCTGCTGCTGGAAGGCTCACCCGTCCGCCTTTCCGGCCAGGATTGCCGTCGCGGTACTTTCTCCCAGCGCCACGCGGTGTTTTACGATTACGAAACCCGCGCCCGCCACATCCCGCTGCAGCACCTGTCACCTCATCAGGCAAAATTCTGCGTTTACAACTCGCTGCTCTCGGAGTTCGCAGTGCTTGGTTTCGACTACGGATACTCGCTGAGCTACCCGGAAATGCTGATCCTCTGGGAAGCGCAGTTCGGGGATTTCTCGAACGGCGCGCAGGTCATCATCGACCAGTTCATCTCCTCGGCGGAGTCGAAATGGCAGACGCCAAGCGACCTCGTGATGCTGCTGCCGCACGGCTACGAAGGCATGGGCCCCGAGCACTCCAGCGCACGCCTCGAGCGCTTCCTCCAGCTCTGCGCGGAGGAAAACCTGATCGTCGGAAATTTCACCACGCCCGCCCAATACTTCCACGCCCTGCGCCGCCAGAAGCGCCGCGGTTTCCGCAAGCCACTCATCCTGATGACCCCGAAAAGCTTGCTCGGGCGGCCTGAGGCGGTTTCCTCGGAGGCCGATTTCCTCGAAGGCACCTGCTTCCAGGAAGTCCTGCCTGATTCCATGGCGTTCGAGAATCCGGCGGATGTGAAACGCATCGTTTTCTGCACCGGCAAGGTCTTCTACGATCTCGCCGCGCACCGCAAGGAAGCGGGCATCACCGACACCGCGATCATCCGCATCGAGCAACTCTATCCTTTCCACGGTGAAATGGTCGCCGCATTTTCCGCGCATTTTCCGCAGGTCTCGCGCTTCGTTTGGTGCCAGGAGGAGCCGCGCAATATGGGGGCGTGGACTTACATCGAACCGCTCATCGAGGATGCCCTCGGCGTCCGCCCGCTCTACGCCGGACGCAAGCCCGGCTCGAGCCCCGCCGCCGGCTCCAAGGCCATGCATTACCGCGAGCAGAAAGCACTGCTCACCAAAGCTTTCGAAATCTGATTCCACACCAACTCCCCTCACATCATGGCCATCGACATCAAAGTGCCCGCCGCCGGCGAATCCATTACCTCCGCGAACATCGCGAAATGGTACAAAAGCAACGGCGACTCCGTCAAAAAGGGCGAAGCGCTCGTCAGCCTTGAGACCGACAAGGTTTCCAACGAACTCGAAGCCGAGGCCGACGGCATCCTCACCATCACGGTCGGCGAGGGCGAGGAAGTCTCCATCGGCACGGTGATCGGAAAACTCGAAACCGGCGGCGCGCAACCCGCCACCGCGCCCGCGCCAGCTGCCCCAACTCCCGCAACCCCTGCACCTTCCGCGCCGCCATCCGCTTCCGGCGAACCCGTCGAAATCAAGGTGCCTGCCGCCGGCGAATCCATCACCTCCGCGAACATCGCCGCGTGGCGCAAGAAGGATGGCGACCGCGTCGAGAAAGGCGAAATCCTCGTTTCCCTCGAAACCGATAAGGTCTCCAACGACCTCGAAGCCCCGGTTTCCGGCACTCTCCATATCCTCTCCCCCGAAGGCGAGGAAGTCGCCATCGGCAAGGCGATCGCGACAATCACCCCCGGCGCCACCGCAGCGCCCTCCGCCGCTCCGCAAGCCGCAGCACCCGCTCCTGCTGTCGTCCCCTCCCCTGCCCCGCGCCCCGTACCCGATCTCACTGTCGTTTCCGCCCCCGCCGCGCCGGAAAAACCCTCCGCACCCGTCACCGAAGGCCGCACCACACGGAAAAAAATGTCGATGCTGCGCCGCAAGATCGCGACCCATCTCGTCAACGCCCAACAGACCGCCGCGATTCTGACCACCTTCAACGAGGTCGATATGACCGCCGTCATGGAGCTCCGGAAAAGCGTGCAGGAGGATTTCCTGAAAAAGCACGGCGTGAAGCTCGGCTTCATGTCCTTTTTCGTCAAAGCCGTCACCCAGGCGCTCAAAGACGTGCCATCCATCAACGGCCGCATCGACGGCACGGATGTGATCGAGAACCACTTCTACGACATCGGCGTCGCCATCGGCACCGAGAAAGGCCTCATCGTCCCCGTGCTCCGCGACTGCGACCAGAAATCCTTCGCCCGCATCGAGCAGGATATCCTCGACTACGCCAAAAAAGGCAAGGAAGGCAAGATCGCCATCGAGGATCTCCAGGGCGGCGTGTTCACCATTTCCAACGGCGGCACCTACGGTTCGCTCCTCAGCACGCCCATCCTCAACCCGCCCCAAAGCGGCATCCTCGGCATGCACACGATCCAGCAGCGCCCCGTCGCCCTCAACGGCCAGGTCGTCATCCGCCCCATGATGTATCTCGCCCTCAGCTACGACCACCGCCTCGTTGACGGAAAAGAGGCCGTCACTTTCCTCATCCGCATCAAGGACGCGCTGGAAGCACCGCACCGTCTGATGCTGGAGCTATGATGAACTTCCGGCTTGACCGGATAATCTAAAGCTGTTCGCATGAACCTATGAGAAATCTGAAGACTATCGATCTATTCGCAGGAGCCGGTGGTATCACCGAAGGTTTCCGTCAGGCGGGCGCTTCCTGCGTTTTCGCCAACGATTTTAATCCCCACGCCTGCGAAACCTTCCGCCACAACCATCCCGGCGTGGAAATGGTCTGCGGCGCGATCCAGGATCTCGACGCTGAGGCGATCCGTAAATCCCTCTCGATACGGAAAGGTGAACTTGATGTCCTCGTCGGCGGCCCTCCATGCCAAGGGTTTTCGATCAACGCGCCCGAGCGATTCCTAGAAGATCCCCGCAATTCGCTCTTCAAGCACTACCTCCGCTTCGTTGATGAGTTCGCTCCGAAGACCTTCCTGTTTGAGAACGTTCCCGGAATGCTCTCGTTGGGCGGAGGCGGGATTTTTGACACCATCATCAGCCAGATGCGTGAGCGAGGATACCGGGTCAGCGCGCGCATCCTACTCGCCGCGCACTACGGCGTTCCGCAAGTCCGCTGGCGGATGATCATCCTGGGATCGCGGCTTGATGAGGCTCCTAAACATCCCGAACCCACCCACTACTACGATTGCCGCCCCAACTTCAAAGGAGGAGCAACCATCGCGACGAGGCTCGTTCCGCTAGACCAACTACGACTTAAATCCGCTGTCACCCTCGCGGACGCGATTTCCGACCTGCCACACATTGAGGCGGGCGGAGGTGAGGAGGCGATGGCCTATGGTAAAATGGCGAATTCGGGATACGGCAAGCTAATGCGTAAAGGCAGCAAGATTCTCCACAACCACACCGCCAACCGCCTTTCCAAGATCAACTTCGACAGGTTGGCGCACATCACACCCGGCTCAGCGTGGACAAGCATCCCGCATGACCTCTTGCCCGCTGGAATGAAGAAAGCCCGCACCAGTGACCACACGATGCGCTACGGTCGCCTTTCGTGGGAATCCCTAGCGGGCACAATGATGACGAAGTGCGATCCGCATTGGGGCGCGGTCTTCCACCCGCAGCAGGAAAGAACCTTCACCATCCGCGAAACTGCGAGGATACAAAGCTTTCCGGACAACTATCGCTTCCTCGGCCCCCGCGCCGCGCAATACGAACAGGTAGGAAATGCCGTCCCCGTCCTGATGGCCAAAGCGATCGCCGTCTCCTTGGGCGAACACCTAGCCGCCGCAACACCGGAAACGCAATGCCCCTGAATTTTTATGAATGCTTCGGCCATCCACTCGACTCACCGGGTCTGGGCGTAGCTTTCCGCGCGAAGGGGTGTCCGTTTGTCGGAGGAACTTGCACCAAAACATTTTCAAATGGGATCATCAACGGCGCATGCACACTGGTGAATCCCACGAACGGCGTGCCTGTTCCCTGCTGCCCGAAGCGCCTTTATGGGGATGGTTTCCGCGTTCTTGAGGATGTTGTCAGTGCCGCATGGGGACATGGCATTCCGCTCGTTCCGCAGGGATATGAAGTTCCCTCTTCAGGGAGTTTCGTGATCCCGTTCGGACAAAAACAAGGACAGGAAATCCGCATCGCGTATAAAGAACTGAAAGGCGCTTCCAAATTTTCCATCGATTGGATTCTGGCGAAAGTGGATGAAAATCGGAACCTTGAGGGTTTTGTCGCGGTGGAAGTGCAGACCATTGATACGACAGGAAACTACAAGCGCCCTTTCCATGACCTCGCCGCGCTATATGAACCGGCTTTGGCGAAAACGATGGTCATACCGAAATCAAAAGGTTCCAGCCTGAATTTCGAGAACGTCAACAAGCGTATTCTTCCGCAGCTCATCACGAAAGGCCATGTACTGAGAAGGGAGCCGCTTTGCACCAAAGGCCTTTTCTTCATCTGCCCGAGCGCGGTGCATGACAGGATCATGACCCGCGTCGGCAAACTCGATGACTATCCCATCCAGTCGGGTTCCGTGACGTTCCTTTCCTACTCCGTGGATAAGGATTCTGGTGCAGTTCCGAAATCCCTGATTCTCGACCACACGACGACAACCACCACCGACCAGCTTTCCCTTGCCTTTTCTTCGCCAAAATACCTCCCGCCACAGGGAGTGTATGAAGATGCTATTCGTAAGGCGTTGCTGAAACGATTTGAAATCAAGTGACCCCCAACCATGAAAACCATCCCATTTCACGTCCGCCTTACTGAATCCGATCTCAAAGTGATCCACGACTCTCTGGTTTCATCGGGCAATGCCGATCTCGCCTCATTGTTCACCCGTAAGGAAGGCCTTTCACCGGAAGAGGCGGATTACGTTTCGATGGCGCGGGAATATTGCGACTACGACTTGAAAATCGATGAGGAGCCATTGGTCTCCATCGGGGACGACGGGGCTTGGGTTGGAGCCTGGGTTTGGGTTGACGGTTCCCAGGACGAGTTGACCGTAGCGTAGCCCCCCTTCCCCCTCATTCCCGGCCTGCCCGGCGACCGCAGCGGAAAAGGATGCCCGCCAGCCCACGGGGAGATTTTTCCCATTGGCCGCCAGCATGAGGAAAATTCTTGCCTTCCGCCCTTTTTCCCGCTTCACTGCGCGCCCCTAGGACGAGCTGGCGATGAACGCTGGCTCCATCCCTTACCAAAATGAGCGTAAAAGCAGAACAACAAGCCATCGACCTCGCGTCGTATAAAATCAACGAGAATGACACCGGCAGCGCCCCTTACCAAGTGGCATTGCTTACCAAGCAGATCCTGGATCTCACCGAGCACCTGCTGATCCACAAGAAGGATTTCTCTTCCCGCCGCGGACTCCTGAAAATGGTTTCCCAGCGCCGCAAGCTACTTGATTACATCAAGGGCAAGAGCGAGGAAAAATACCAGAAGCTCATCGGGGATCTTGGTCTCCGCCGCTAATAACCAACGATTTTCGCAAAAGCAGCCACGGGAGCCTCTCCCGTGGCTGTATCGCAAAAAGGGTGCGCGTTTTTTGACCGCCCCCTCGGGAAAGTCCCGGAAAAACTGATAGCCCGGATCGCACACGGCGGTCCGGCTTTGACGCAAGCAACAAGAAGAAAACAAAAAAGAATATGAACATCCAATCAGTCACGATTGATGTCGGAACGAATCCGATGACCATCGAAACCGGCAAACTTGCCAAACTTGCGGACGGTGCCGTTACCGTCCGTTGCGGGGAAACCATCATCCTCGTCACCGCCGTCTCCGCCACCAAGGTGAAATCAGGCCAGACCTGGTTCCCCCTTTCCGTAGAATACAAGGAGAAGGCCACCGCCGCCGGTGTCTTCCCCGGTGGCTACTTCAAGCGCGAAGGCCGCCCCACCGAAAAGGAAATCCTCACCTGCCGCATGACGGACCGCCCGCTGCGCCCGCTGTTCCCGAAAGGCTACCTCTATGAAACCCAGATCGTCGCCATCCTGCTCAGCGCGGACGGCATCAACGATTCCGACATCCTCTCGATGAACGGTGCCTCCGCCGCCCTTGCGATTTCCGACATCCCCTTCGCCGGCCCGATCGGTGCGGTGCGCGTCGGCCGCGTCGATGGCGAATTCATCATCAACCCGACCCACGAAGAGCGTGAGGAAAGCGACCTCGACCTCATCTACGTCGGCAACAAGACCGACGTCATCATGATCGAAGGCCAGGCCGACGAGCTTCCCGAAGAGGAGTTCATCAAGGCCCTCCACTTCGCCCAAGCCGCCGTCCTCAAAATCGTAGAAGCTCAGGAGGAACTCGTCGCCAAGTGCGGCAAGACCAAGCGCGAGTATGAACTCACGCTCGCCAAGGAGCACCTCCTTGAGATCGCCTACGAAATCGCCGGCGACCGCATCGAAGCCGCCATCTACGCCCCTTCGAAAACCGAGCGCTCCAAGAAAGTCGGAGCTCTCCGCGACGAGGTCGAAAAAGCGATCAAGGAGCGCGCTCCGGAGGCCAACGATTTCGACGTCGAGCAAGCCTTCGAATACCTCCAGAAAAAGGCGTTCCGCATCTCCATCATGGAAAAAGGTGTCCGCGCGGACGGCCGTTCCATCGGCGATCTCCGCCCGCTCTACGGCGAAGTCGGCACCCTGCCGCGCGTCCACGGCTCTGCCATTTTCGCCCGCGGCGAAACGCAGGCGCTCGCCATCACCACCCTCGCACCGGCTGACGAAAAACAACATTTCGACAACTACGCGGGCGGCGAGGACGAGAAGCGTTTCATCCTCCACTACAACTTCCCTCCCTTCTCTGTAGGCGAGTGCGGACGCATGGGCGGCATCAACCGTCGCGAGATCGGCCACGGCTCCCTTGCCGAGCGCTCGATCGAGCCGGTGATCCCCGAGGAATCGGTGTTCCCCTACGCGATCCGCGTTTCCTCCGAGGTCATGGAGTCGAACGGCTCCACCTCGATGGCTTCGGTTTGCGCCGGCACCATGGCTCTTCTCGATGCCGGTGTCCCGCTGATCCGCCCTGTCGGCGGTATCTCCGTCGGCCTGGTCACGGAAAACAACGAGGACGGCTCCCTGAAATCCCACAAGATGCTCCTTGATATCATCGGCTCCGAGGATTTCTACGGCGACATGGACTTCAAGCTCTGCGGCACCAGCGAAGGTGTCACCGGCTACCAGCTCGACCTCAAGCTCGCCGGCCTTCCGCTCGCGATGCTTGAGGAAGCCATCCACATCGCCAAGGCCGGCCGCACCAAGATCATTGATAAAATGATCGATTGCATCGCCGAGCCGAAAGAACTCAGCCCGCACGCACCGCGCATCGTTTCCGTGAAAATCCCGGCAGATCGCATCGGCGAGCTCATCGGGCCAGGCGGCAAGAACATCAAGGCGATCCAAGCCGAGTCCGGCGCGGAGATCAACATCGAGGATGACGGCACCGTCCACATCTACGCCTCCAAGCAAGCCGGTCTCGACCGCGCCAAGGAGATGATCGACCGCATGTTCCAGGAAATCGAAGTCGGCAAGACCTACACCGGCCGCGTCGTTTCGATCACTCAGTTCGGCGCGTTCATGGAAGTGCTGCCCGGCAAGGACGGACTCGTCCACGTCTCCGAGCTGGCCGAAGGCCGCGTGGAGAACGTCGAGGATGTCGTCAAGAAAGGCGATCTCCTCACCGCGAAGTGCCTCGGAGTCGATGAAAAAGGCCGCGTGAAGATGTCACGCCGCGCCTGGCTCCGCGACCAGAAGGCTGCCGAGGCGCAAGTCAACAGTGCTGTCGAGGAAGTCACCACACCGCTCGTCTGATCCCGATCAGCGGCAGGTTTCAAAACCATTCACAACAGCCGGTGTCCGCAAGGGCATCGGCTGTTCGCGTTTCCATCCTGCGGAATCCTCGACAAGCCCTCACCTCATGCTGGGCTCTGGGTATGGAAAAGCTTGGGATCAAGCGACCCTTGGAATCCGAGGGCATACCACCCCTCATCGAGAATCCAGAGGAAGCCATGGAAATCTGCGCGGAGATCCTCAGGCGCGGAGCCATGTTTTACACCGACGCCAATGACGCTACACAAGGACATCAGAGCGCTCATCGAATTGTGCCTCTCTCGGAACGTCGATTTCCTCCTCGTCGGCGGCTATGCGCTCGCGATTCACGGCGCACCCCGCTTTACGGAGGACATCCATCTGATGGTGCTCGTATCGTCCGAAAACGCCGACAAGTTTTTTGGAGTGATCGAGTCTTCGGGATTCGCAAACACCGGAATCAGCCGCGATGACTTTTCGCATTTTTCGGGATACTTACTTCCAGCCTTGCTCCTCCGGTCGGGCTTGGGCTGCGCCCAAAGCACCAGCCGCAAGTTTCGCAAAGCCGGGCGACCAGCGACAATCCGATTCCGTAGTTGCCCGGAGAAGCTGGTCCGGGCAATTCGGGAAATCCCTGCCCATCGTCTTGGAAGACCAGGGACACGGATTCCGGATTCGAACGTATTGAGATTTCCAAAAGCCTGCCGCCGGCATGTTGGAATGCGTTTCCAATCAGGTTGTGGCATAGCACAGTTAGGATCTCGGCATCGGCTTCAAGCATGACCTCGCCATCATTATGGATGGAGATTTCCATGGTATGATCGGGGTGGAGTGAGCGAATTTCTGCGGCAACATGGCGAATCAGCTTACCGGCATCCAAGGCTCCTGCCGAGGCGGGTGGTTTCCGATCTCGAGCCAGAAGCAGGAATGTCTGAACCAAGCGCTCCATCCGCTGGACAGATCTTCGGATACGCCCGGAGATACGTTCTAGTGCCTTGGGTTCTGCCGTCTGATCTAAAAGATCCAATGCGGATTTCATAGTGGCTATGGGTGTCCTGAGTTCATGGCTGCAATCCGTAAGAAAATGGCGTTCCCTGGTGATCGCTTTCCCGAGCCGATGGCGATAATCGGCCAAGGCGGAGGCAAGCTGGCCGATCTCATCCTCAGGATAATCGAGATGAAGGTGTGAAGCTCCCACCTCGCCGGGATCGTGTAAAACCCCGCGAGTCATGACGCGCACCGGCTTCAATGCCCAGCTGGTGATAAGTTGGCTGACGCCGAGCGCGATCAGAAAAAGCAACGCGCTCAGGATCAGCATTCGTTTCCCCGCGCGCGCCGTTTCGCGCTCGCTGACTTCCAGAACACTTAGGTCGGCGAGAACCACCCGGTTGTTTCCAACTGAATCCTGCGGCGCAATCCAGAGCCGGAATTCCTGCTCGTAGCCGAGGATCAGCCATAGCCGCAAGCGGTCGGAAAACGTGCGTATCCACTCGCTGCGGGTGAGTTCATCATTCGCAAAGATTTCATGCAGCCCGGGCGCAGACGGAATTTCACGGAGCTGCATTTTGCTTTTGAGGAAATCAGCGTTCGGGTGGGCGGAGATGCCTATGGGGAGATCGGGGCCGAATTTTCCCGCAGCAATGTCAGCAGCCGTTTGTGAAAAAAACCGATCATGGATTTCATCCTCGGTATCCAAAAGGATCAGCCAGCCGATGCCGGAAAAAACAAGGATGATCAGTGACGCGAAGGAAATGATCAGCAAACGGATGCGGGATTCGATCCGGGCCGGTTTCATGGTGCGGATCGGCGCGAAGACAGCAGTTGGTAACCGACGCCCCGGTGTGTCAGCAACAATGGGGGCAAATCCGGGGGATCAATCGCCGCCCTCAAAGTGGCGATGTGTGTGCGGAGGGCATCGCTGCCGGGCGGTTCATCGCCCCAGAGATGGAATTCCAGGTCCGCGCGTGGAACGATAGCCGGGGCATGCTGCATTAGCTTTTCAAGAATGGTGAACCCCATTTTTGTCAGCATGAGCGGCTGATGGTCACGGATCACTTCCCGGGTGGATGCGCACAATTTCAGATCCGCGATGCGCAAAGTTTTCCCCAGGTTATTGGTGAATCTGGAAGAACGACGGACCAACGCTTGCAGCCGCGCCAACAATTCAGCCAGCGCAAAGGGCTTCACCAGGTAGTCATCCGATCCTGCCCGGAATCCCCGCAACCGGTCATCCAAGGTGTCCGCAGCGGTGAGCATCAGGATTGGCAGTGCGGGAGAAATCTGGGCGCGAACCCGTTCGCACAGCTCCAAGCCACCGATCCCAGGCAGCCTCAGATCAAAAATCCCTGCACAATGTTTTCCGCCGATGAGCTGATGCATCGCCAGTGCTCCGTTTGGCGCGTAGTCCACGCGCCAGCCTTGTCGTTCAAGATAGTCCTGTATGTTTGCGGCGAGATCGGGATCGTCTTCCACGAGCAGGACAGGGAGTGGCGGCACATCGCTCATTAGGCGGAATCAATCATGAAACGTTGGGGAATTCCAGTTTTCAGAACGAATAACGTATGCCAAATAGCGCGGAGTATCCGTTGTAATCCGCATCCACCTCCAAGCCACCGGTCTCCGCTTCCAATGTTGAGCTGCCGGAGAAGTGATACCGCAGTTCGCCGAAAGCGGAGAAGCGCTCGTTGATCGGATAGATCGCGCCCACAATGATCTGGGCGGAAGGCACCCAATTGTCCGAGTATTCCTGCTCCACACCGAGCACTGTCATGTCGATGTCCAGCTCCTGCATCGCGCCGATGCCGAGACCGACGTAAGGACTGATTTTATCAAAGAATCCTTCGCCTGCGCTTTCACTCCTGAAAGTGTAAAATGCATTGAGCATGAGGTTGGTGGAGGCGAAGTCGCCGTCGTTGACACCGCCAAAGACGCCGCCATCCAGCGTATCCAGTTCGTTGCTGCGGTAGAACCACTCGAGTTCCAGAGACCAGGCGGGGGTCAATTCCTTCCCAATCGCCATACCTGCGAGAAAGCCGCCGCCGTAGGAGCCTTCGCTGGTTGCTCCTGCCTGTTTCACGTCACCGCTCGTTAGCCCGTGGAAGCCGCCGATTACTTCGAGATACATGCCGTCCCAAAGCGTGGCTGCCTTGGCTGAAGCTCCGAACAGGAGCCATGTAGTGGCAAGCAATGCTCCGGCTCTGCGGATAGTCTGATATTGGTGGATCATTTTCATACTGTGTTTGCTGTTTGTAGTTGTTTTATCTCCCCGGTGGTCGTCCCGAGTCGGCGTGAAAATGCATCGAAGCCGGTTAAATCAGCGTAAATGACACGTTAAATGACCGTTAAAAACGGCGGGAATCAGCGGTAAAGTTCATCACGTCGCGAACCAGATATTGCGCCTCTCAGATTGCTTCGGGGAACAATATCGTCCTTTTCGGTTGCCGGGGCGCGGAGGTTTGCTAGTTTGCCAACGTTTTGTTGGGAAAGGATATGAGCGCTCCTCTTGACATGCCCGTGCTGGTGTTGAACCGCTTCTGGCAGCCGGTACATACCTGCTCCGCGAGGCGGGCGGTGCATTTGCTCTGCCTCGGCCATGCGCAGGTCGTGCAGGTGGAGGGCGAGCAGCGGTTCACGACCCACGATCTCGGCTCATGGATCGGCTATTCGAGCCGCATGTCTGGTTTGGAAATGATCCATAGCGTCCGCGTCGCCTTGGGCGTGCCGAAGATCATCGTGCTGGCGATCTACGACCGCCTGCCCCGCCTTGAGGTGAAGTTCACCCGCCGCAATGTTTTCCTCCGCGACAAGTTCACCTGCCAGTATTGCGAGAAGGTTTTGCCCGAACTGAAACTGAACCTCGACCATGTGATCCCGCGCGACAAGGGCGGGAAGACGACGTGGGAGAACATCGTGACCTCATGCGTGAGGTGCAACACTCGGAAGTCCAACAAGCTCCCTCACGAGGCGAACATGCATCCCGCCGCGAAGCCGTATGCACCTCGCTGGCGTCCGCTATACGGCTTGCAGGAAAACGGCCTCGGCGACGAGAGCTGGGATCATTTCCTCCACCACGAGAAAAAGGACGTGTTAAAATCCGCCTGATCAGTTGCGGCATTTCCCGAGCAGCGTCTCCAGGAAACGTGTGATCTGCACAAGTGCGTCCTTGTATTCGGACGGCGACAGCACGCCGAGATCCTCACGGCAGCCTTCGAGAAGACCCAACGCCGTGCCCACCGCGTTTTCCAACGCGCTTTCATACTGGGTGATGCCGACGAGTGCCGGCAAGTCGATCTCCTTCTCCTCGAGAATGCGCCTGTTGATCGCATCGCGTTGGCTTTCGGACACGGATTCGAGGAGGTTGAGAATGGGCAGGGTGAGCTTGCCCTTGGCAAGATCCGTGCCGAGCGTTTTCCCGACGACTTCCTCCGAGCCGACGAGATCCAGGCAGTCGTCATAAATCTGGTAAGCGGTGCCGAGTTTCATCCCGTAAGCGGCGAGAGAGGCCTGGTCACTGTCGCTGAGGCCGGAAACGGCAGCGGCAAGGCTTGTAGCGGCTGCGAAAAGGGCACCGGTTTTCATTTCGATCACGCGGAAATAATCCGCTTTCGAAAGCGTCAGGTCGAAGCGCCGCTGCGTTTGCAGGATCTCCCCCTGGCAAACCTCGCGGGCGGCGTTGCCCACCTTGCGGCAGATGTCGATCGAGTTGAAATCGGTGGCCAGGGTGAGGGCGTGGGAGAAAAGCGCGTCACCTAACAGAACGGCGAGGGCATTGCCCCATTTCGCGTTCGCCGTCGGCATCGAGCGGCGGGCGGTCGCGCCGTCGATGATGTCGTCGTGGACGAGCGTTGCCATGTGGATCAGCTCGAGGATCACGCCGATCTTGCGGTGGTCTTCATTCACTCCGCCCGCCGCGCCGCCTATGAGGATGGCCAGCGCAGGACGTATCCTTTTCCCGGACGTGTTGCAAATGTAGGCGATGTAGGGTTCCACAGCGGAATCGAAATCCCGCACTTGGCCGCGTATCGCAATTTCGACTTTCTCCAGATCCGGCCGGACGAGTTCGAAGGGAAACTGGCTGTTGTTCGGTGAGGTGGCGGTGAAGGTGGCCATGGCTGGCGAGAATATCCATGGATCGGGCGCAGCGGCAACCCGCATTCGGCGCACCTTCGCGAAATGGCTTGAAAGACCTGGGATACAGAAGCGTTTCTATCCGCACATGAAAACAAGGTTTATTCTCATCGCGGGCGGATCAATGTTCGGAGCCGGAAGTCTTTCAGCGCAGATTGCCGGACATCAGGACACCCCCATCATCCCCGGGACGGAATTTCACGTCCACGATGGCGAGCGACCTCAGCCTAGAGTGATCGAGAGCGGGGGAGCTGTCGTGGTGAAACCGCCTTCCGATGCGGTCGTTCTTTTCGACGGAAGCAATACCGACGCTTGGGTTGCGGTCAACGGCGAGGCATCCCCATGGGAGGTGCGGGATGGAGTTATGGTCGCCAAGGGCGCCGATATCCGCACAAAAGACGAATTCGGAGCCGTCCAAATCCATTTCGAATGGAGGCTTCCGGCCGGCAGGAAAGTGAGCGGACAAGGCGGGGGGAATAGCGGAATTTTCGTGATGGGACGCTATGAGATTCAGGTTCTCCAGAGCCACACGAACCCGACTTACCCCGATGGTCAGGCCACCGCCCTTTACGGCCAGCTACCGCCGCTCGTGAACGCCACCTCACCCCAGGGTGAATGGAACAGTTACGACATTACTTTCACCCCGCCCGTTTACGAAGGAGAGAAAGTGATCACGCCGGCCAAGGTGACGGTGATCCACAACGGCGTGGTTGTTCAGAACGGCGAGTCCTTCCTGGGCACCACCACCCACAAGAACCTCGCTGCGTATCCCGCCAAACATCCGGAGACCGGCCCGCTGCGCCTGCAGTTCCACGGCGACCCCGTGGAATTCCGCAACATCTGGGTTCGTCCGCTCGGCGAGCGGGATCGGGAAAAATGATTTTCGCGAGCGGCGCGCGGAAATACCGTTTCGTTAGATTGACTGGCCGTCCGGTGACGCTAGCTTGGGTTGCATGACCCGATTCCTTTTGTTGCTCGCGATTTCCCTCGCCCCGATGTCGGAATTGCGGGCGCAGCTCGCCACCTCGCTGAGCATGAACAAAAAGACTTACATAGCGGGTGAGTCGGTGATTGCGGAAATCATCGTCACCAACCACAGCGGGCGGGAATTGACCCTGGCCTCCACCCGCGCACTTCCTTGGTTGTCGTTCGTGGTCACCAACAGCAAGGGTAACCCGGTGCCCACCCGCAAGCTCAACGTATTCGGTGCCATGAAAATCAAGGCGGGGGAGTCTCTTGCGAAGCGTGTCGATCTCACGGAATACTTCCTTCTCGACAGCCAGGGGAATTATGCGGCTTCAGCGGTTGTGAGGGATCCCAATGAGACCGTTCAAGGTGCTTCGACCAACCGTATGCTGTTTAACCTGAATCCGGGAAGACTGTATTGGTCTCAGAAAATCGGTGTTGGCAAAGGTAACGGCAGCCACACCCGGGAACTTAAGCTCATGACTTTTTCCGACGGCCAGAAAACCCAGCTTTACGCCCAGGTGGTTGACGGTCGCAGCGGCATACCGATCACCACTTTTCCGCTGGGCAACGCGTTGATGCTTAGAAAGCCGATGGTCACCCTGGACGGCAAACAGCGCATGCATGTGATGTATCTCGGAACCCCTTCCATGTGGGTGCATTGCCAGGTCAGTGCCGACGGCAAACTGGTTGGAAGGGACATCCACCAGCGCGCGGCTCAAGGCGATCCTATCCTGATGGCTTACGGAGACGGCTCCGTCCGGGTCGTGAATAGCATTCTCTATGATCCGAAGGCCGTTGAGGCGGAGAGATCCAAGATTCGCAAGGCCACGGACCGGCCTGAAATTCCATTGGAGTAGACACCAACCATCGAAATCTCACAAACCAGACGATTTCGCTTTACAGTTTTTGAAATTTTGTCAACATAAATTAACAATCGTTGAAGCCAAACAAATCATGAAAAATTTGATTCTCAATCTGTTGCTCTGCCTAGGATTTTCGGCATCGGCCAGCGCCTACAGTTTCCGTACGGTGATCATTGATCCCGGCCACGGCGGCCACGACAAAGGAGGTCAATGGGGGCGCGTTTACGAGAAGCATCTGGCGCTGGATACCTCGATCCGTCTTGAGTCACATCTCAAAAAAATGGGCTACAATACGGTGCTCACCCGGCGCAGCGATTACTTCGTCTCGCTCCCGGGTCGGATGACGATGGCGAACAAATACAGGAGCGCGATCTTCATCAGCATCCACTACAACTACACATGGAAGCAGCATGTGAGCGGCATCGAAACCTTTTATCATAGCAAGCAGAGCCATCAACTGGCCCGGAATGTGCATCGCGGCGTGATGAGCCGGACCAAGGTGGTGGATCGCGGTGTCAAATACGCCCGATACTATGTGATTCGGAACACGAACATTCCTTCAATCCTAGTCGAGGGTGGTTTCGTAAGTAATTCCAACGAGCGCAGTCGCATGAAGACCGCTTGGTTCCGCGACGCGATTGCCCGTGGCATTGCAGATGGTGTCCAGAGCTTCCGGAGGGGCGGTTGAGCCAGCTGGCGCGGCAAAGCGAAGCGGGCAATTTACACGTGCTTTGGCGGGATCTCAATGTTTGATCAAGGCGGGAGGTGAGAGCCCTTCTTTTTCCATCGATATTCTGCGGGCGACACAAAAAAAACCGCCCTCCATTTCCGGTAGGGCGGCTTTATGAATTATTGGGTCTGGGCTCAGTTGACTGCCACCGCGGATGATCCGGTTTCGCCGGTCCGAATACGGATGGCTTCCTCAATCGTTGAGATGAAGACCTTACCGTCACCGATCTTGCCGGTGTTCGCGCTTTTGACGATGGCTTGGGCTACGCCCTCGGCCTGTGCGTCGTCGACGACAATCTCGATCTTCACTTTCGGGAGGAAATCAACGGTGTATTCGGAACCGCGGTAGATCTCGGTGTGCCCTTTCTGGCGTCCGAAACCTTTTACTTCGGTTACGGTCATGCCTTGGACTCCGACCTCTGCGAGGGCTTCCTTAACTTCTTCAAGCTTGAATGGTTTGATGATGGCTTCGATTTTTTTCATGGTTGCGGCGGTTGGTGTGGTTTAGGTAGCAAATGGCGTGCCAAGTATGGAGCAGCCAACTCCCAGCTGGGATCAGGGTATCGGCAATTGCGACAGTTTGCGAGCGGAAATCCCTTTGCGTCCGTAAAATTCATCCGATGGGGTTGCGATTCGATGAAATGTGGTTCATCATGCGGCGTAACCATAGCTTATGAAGAAATTCGCCATCTCACTACTATCCTCCGCGCTCATCTTTCAGGCATCCGCCCAGGATGCGAAGGTAGAGATTACCGGGAACGACCAAATGCAGTACAACATCAAGACGTTCGAGGTGACAGAAGGCCAGAAGGTGATTCTCTCTTTCAAACACATTGGCCAACTCCCGGCCGTCGCGATGGGGCATAACGTTGTGATCCTGAGATCCGGGACGGCGGTACCCGCCTTTGCCACGAAATGCGCACCATCCAAGGATACGGGATACATTCCGCAGGACGAGGAATCGAAAAAGGAAATGGTCGCACACACCAAAATGCTGGGAGGCGGCGAGTCGGACGAGATTACCTTCACCGCACCGGCGGCTGGCGATTATCCCTTTATCTGCAGTTTTCCTGGTCACTTCGCGATCATGCAGGGCGTTATGACGGTGAAGGCAAAATGATCCCCGCCTTTGGATTCCGGAGCCGACGATCCGCAGGCCTTTGCGGCTTTTCGGCAATCTCAGGACAGCTTCGCGATCCTCTTTGACGAAGCTGTCACCGTGCAATGATCACCACCGCGTGTTCGTCGAATCGAGCCTGTGTGTTCGCCTGACTGTGGATGTAATCAAGGATCGCCTTCGCCGGGACGTTCTTCAGCTGCATGGAGATCTCGGCATCCGCAAGCTTACCCTTCGGATCCTGAATGATGAAATTGGGCGTGACCTCTTCATTGCTCGCTTTCTCAATGGCAAGGCCGAGTGCAGCGATCGCCTCGGAGACGCTCGCTTTCTCGATGCGGTATACCGGGATTTTCACGCCACCGATTTTCGCCTCGGTTGCCGAGGATCGAATGGAACCCGCCTCGATTTTCACCTGTCCGGCGCGATAGCGGGCGTTGACGTGACCGGGAACTAACTGGAGGGCTGCGTGATAGGCGGCACTCGCGGTGGTGGGATCTCCCGCTTTCTCTGCAGCTACTCCTTTCCTATAATAGTCATCGGCCTTCTGGGCGGCGGTTTGCGCGGGTGCCAATGGGACGGAGATGGCAAGTGTTGTGAGAACAATGAGGGTTTTCATAGTGTCTGAACTTACTACACAAATCCCCGCAGCGCCAGAGTATAGTTCAGGTGCCGTCAGGATTCACTGAGATGACTTCCTTGAGCAATCCGGCCATCACGCGTGCGGCGCTCTTGCCGGTTTCGAGGACTTCCTCATGGTTTAGGTTTTCCTGCATCCCGGCAGCCCAGTTGGTGAGGCAGGAAAAGCCGACGACGCGCATGCCGAGAGCCCGCGCTTGGATGGCCTCGAGAACGGTGCTCATGCCGACGGCATCCGCGCCGATCGTCCGCAGCATCCGAATTTCCGCCGGGGTCTCATACTGCGGGCCGCGCAAACCGGCATAGACCCCTTCATTGAGTTTCATCCCTTGTGCTGCCGCCACTTTTCTGAAATCCGCGCGCCATGCCGCGTCATAAACCACGCTCATGTCGATGAAGTTCGCTCCCGAAAGCGGGCTTGCGCCGGTGAGGTTGAGATGGTCGGAAAGCATCATCCACCCGCCGGGGGGAAAATCCCGGTTCAATGTGCCAGCGGCGTTTGTGAGGACAAGCGAGTTCGCGCCTTGCTCCGCCATCCAGCGCACTCCGGCCGTTACCGACTCCGCGCCATGCCCTTCGTAGAGGTGCACGCGACCTTTCATAAGGACGACATCTGAGCCGCCGAGTTTTCCGAAAAGGAACTTTCCCGCATGTCCGGGCACCGTGGAAACGGCGAGCCCCGCCTCCGCAAAGCCGACCTCGCGGGTGACCGCCACTTCATCCGCCAAAACGCCCAATCCCGACCCCAGCACCATTCCAATCATGACAACCTCTAGCTTGCCATAGGCCGCGAGTCATGAAATTTTTCCCGTAATGCCAACATTCCTTTGCATACCCGAATAAATCCATCCATGATCAACGCGATGTCATTCCTCGCCCGGATAACGCTCCCGCTTTTTTTTCTGCCGTTCCTTTCGCATTGCGGCACGGGCTCCGCTCCCTCCACGAACGCCGTCACCGGCCCCTTTGACAGCCGCGGCAACTACGTCGAGGAATGGGCGGACAGCCCCGAGAAATGGTATCGTCCGTCAGCTCCATCGAACCGGCCAAAGCCGGCTTACGAGCGAAGGGAGCCCGCACCTCCCCAGATCGCCACGGCCGAGCAGCGGCCCTCACCGGTCGTCTCCGCACCGAAACCCAAGCCGAAGCCCAAGCCCGTGGTTGTGAAACCCAAGCCCAAGCTGGTGAAATATACCGTGAAAAAGGGCGATAGCTTGGGCCGGATCGCCTCCAAGCACGGCATCGGACTCAGTTCCTTGCGCCGCGCAAACGGGATTTCCGGTGACCTCATCCGCCCCGGACAGGTGCTTAAGATTCCGAAGTGAGGCTTGCGCGTTGCGATTCCCGGTCGCGTCCCCATTTCCGTTTGGCAAGACACGTGTGCGAGCTTATGGCTTAGCAAGCCCGGTATGATCTACGGGGCATCATTTCTCAAACCAATGAAACACCCGCGCCCCATACTCTCATCCGCCCTTTTGCTGGCGGGCACCCTTGCCGCGCCCGCAGACATATTTGAATCATTCGAGGGCGATGGCTTCGGCGAATGGCAAACCACCGGCTCCGCCTTCGGCCTCTCGCCCGTGCATGGCAAGCTTGATGGGATGAAGAGCGAGCCCGGCGGCCATGCGAACGAGGCCTTTGCGGTTTCCACCCATGGCGGTGACGAAGCGGTTGGCACCCTTGTTTCACCCGAGTTCACGATCAAGGAGGACTACATCGCGTTCCTCATTGCCGGGGGCGACCATGCGGGGAAAACCGCCCTCCAGCTTGTCGTCGATGGCAAGGTCGCCATGGAGGCCACGGGAAAAAACAGTTTGCTCTTCGAGCCGGCCTTGTTCGATGTCACAAAGCTCAAGGGACAAAAGGCGCGCCTGCGCGCAGTTGACGAGGAAAAGGGGCAATGGGGCGTCATCGCGGTCGATCACATCCTCTTCACCGGTTACGCAAACGAGAAATTCCCCTCCTCCACGAAGGGCGGAAAACCTGATGTCTCAGGCCTCATCTCTGCCGCAGCCTTGCCCGGCGCGACGATTCCGGAAGGCAGCTCGTTGAAGGTCGAGGCGGATTACGAGGGTCAGGGAATCAAGTCTCCCACGGCTCTTACCTTTGACGAACAAGGCAACATCTACGTCGCGGAGACACACCGTTTCCGCTACGGCATCGAGGACGACCGCAACAACCTCTTCTGGTATCTCGACGACCTCGCGGCGAAGGAAACCAGTGACCGCCGCAAGCTCCATGACAAATGGAAAGGGAAGGTTTCCATGAAACACATGACCTCCAAGAGCGAGGTGATCCGCCGTCTTTCCGACAGTAATGGGGATGGCACTTTCGATAAGGCGAACGTCTTCTCAGACGGCTACAATGATGTCCTTGATGGCACGGGAGCAGGGGTTTTTTACCACGATGGGGCGCTCTATTTCGCCTGCATCCCGAAAATCTACAAACTGCGCGATACGGACAACGACGGCGTCGCCGACGAGAAAAAAGTCGTTGAGGAGGGCTTCGGTGTCCGCATCTCGCTTTCCGGCCACGACATGAACGGCTTCACCCTCGGCCCGGACGGGCGCATCTACGGCACGATCGGCGACCGCGGCTTTTCCCTGATCACCAAGGAAGGCAAGGAATACCGCTACCCGGACGAGGGCGCGGCGTTCCGGTTCGAGCCGGATGGAACCGGCTTCGAGATTTTCCACACCGGCCTCCGCAATCCGAAGGAGATCGCCTTCGACGAGTTCGGCGACGCTTTCAGCGTGGATAACAACTCGGACCAGGGCGACAAGGCTAGAATCGTCTATCTCGTCGAGGGCGGTGATAGCGGTTGGCAGATGGAGCACCAGGCGATGCATACCTTCCACCGCTCGATCGGTCTTGAGAAACGCCCGCCTAGCCGCTGGATGGACGAGAAAATGTGGGAAATGCGCAATGATGCCCAGCCCGCCTACATCCTGCCGCCCGCCGCCCATCTTAGCTCCGGCCCCTCCGGCCTCACCTATCATCCGGGCGCCGGCTTCCTGGAAAGCGAGAAAGGCCGTTTCCTCATCTGCGATTACAAGGGCGGTGCCGCGACCTCGGGCATATGGTCCTTTAAAATGGAAACCGACGGCGCGGGCATGAAAATGGCCGATGCCCGCCAGTTCACGTGGGGAGTCGGTGCCACCGACGTTGAGTATTCTTTCGATGGCCGCCTGTTCGTCACCGACTTCGTCACCGGTTGGCAATCCCACGATAACGGACGGCTGCTCTCCCTGAATGCCGACGACAAGATGTATCTGGCCGATGAGGCGAAGGACGCCGCGAAACTCATCGCCGCAGGCTTCGACGAACCAGGGTCTGCCGATCTCGCCAAGCTCCTCGCACACGCCGACTCGCGCGTGCGCCTCCGCGCCCAGATCGCGCTGACCCGTAAGCCTGACTCCATCGCCGTTTTCAAGAAGGCCACGCAATCCGAGAATCAGATCGAGCGCATCCATGGCATCTGGGGGCTGGGCATCGTGGCACGCCGGGGCTACGTCCCCACATCTGACGGTGAATTTGCCACGCTTCCGAAAAAAGGTCTCCGCGAAGAGGCGGCCAATGCCATCGCCTTTTTCCTCAAGGACCCCGATCCCGAGATTCGTGTCCAGGCAGTGCGTTCCATCGCGGGCGGGCCGCTGGCAGGCGACTCGCTCCCGCTGGGAACCTTGCTCTCCGATGATTCTCCCCGCGTCCGCTTTGCTGCGGGAATCGCGATCGGCAGGATGAAGGCGATCGGCCATTATTCCGCGGTTCTCGATTTCATAAAGAAAAACAACAACCGCGACCTGTTCCTGCGCCACGCCGGGATCTACGCCCTGGAGCACATCACCGGCAACCCCCGGCAGATCAGTCCCCTTGCCTCTGATGAGTCGCCGGCGTTGCGCCTTGCCGCCGTCGTCGCCCTGCGCCGCCTCAAAAGCGAGGAGGTTGCCCGTTTCATCAACGACCCCGATCCCAAGGTCCAGGACGAGGTGATCCGCGCGATCACCGATTTGGATATGGTGGCCATGCGCCCGCTTGCCGCCGCCCTCCTCGATGAGCCGGGAAAACGCAAGTGGACGCCCATGATGCTCCGTCGCTTGGTGCATAACGCTTTCCGCGTCGGCTCCGCCGAGAACGCCCACCGTCTGCTGGCAATCCTTGCCGACCCCTCGATGCCTGACGAAGTGCGCCAGGAGGCGCTCCGCCTCTTGGGAGAATGGGAAAAGCCCTTTCCCGTCGACCAGTTCAGCGGCCACTGGCGTCCGCTTGAACCGCGCAAGTTGGATACGCTCAAAGCTCCATTGGAGAAAGCCCTTCCCGGGCTGCTGAAAGGGGAAGGTTTCGTTCTCACCGGGGCTCTCGATCTGATTGAGAAATTCAAGCTCAACGTTGCCTCGCTCGATGACGCCACCCTGCGCACCATCGTTTCCAACGCGGATCTTCCCGGCGATGCGCGAGCCAAGGCACTCGCCATCTACGAGGAACGCGGCGCGGCGGATCTGAACCCTTTCCTCGCGAAATCCGCCACCGATGCCTGCGACGAACTCGCCATCGCCGCACTCCAATCCCTCGCGAAGCGTGATCCTAAGGCGTCCCTCTTGGCGGTGGAGGCGGCGGTTGATTCCCCGAGCGTCCCGCGCGCCCAAAAAGCATGGGGCGTGCTCGGCGGCATTCCCGGCGATGACGCGGCGGCTTTCATCACCTCACGCCTAGGCAAGCTGGAGCAGGCGAATGGCATTTCCCCGGGAGCCATCGAACTCATTGCCGCCGCGAAATCCCGCAAGGAAGCCACCGTTGTCGCTGCGCTTGCAGCCTTCGACAAGGCGATGGCGGAAAGCTCCGACCCTCTGGCGAAATACAATATCGCCCTGGAAGGCGGAGATCCCGCCAGGGGCGCATCGCTGTTCGGCTCCCACCCTGTCGGCCAATGCATGCGTTGCCACAAGGCGGAGGACAAGGGGCACTCTGCGGGCGGTGACGCCGGCCCGAACCTCGCCGGTATTGGTGAAATCCATGATCCCCGTTATCTCCTGCAAGCCATCGTGAATCCCGCTGCCGTGGTCGCGCCCGGCTACGGCATTACCTCTGTGACTTTCAAAAACGGCGCATCCCTCGGCGGAACCCTTGTGGCGGAAACGCCGGACTACCTCGATATCGCCACCCCCGACAAGCTGCTCCGCGCAAAGCGGGCTGACATCGGTTCCTTCACGCCTCCTGTTTCGGCCATGCCGCCGATGGGTGACCTCATCAAGCCGGATGAGATCCGTGATCTCGTGGCTTGGCTGGCGTCGCTCAAGAAAGAGCCGGAGAAAGCAGCCGCCAAGAAACCGGAGATTGTCGATCCATCGAAACTGCCCGGCGCGAAGCCCCAGTCGAGCCGGAAAGCTTTCGGGCAGAACCTGATGCCCATCGCGACCGGAGGTGATGCCACCCCGGCACCTGCCGCGCCCGACCTGGCGAAAGTCGGTTCGCAGCAATACCTGCTCTGCGGAGCCTGCCACGGTCAGCAGGGCGAAGGCACCGCCGCCGCGCCGCCGCTGGCCGGTTCCGAGTGGGTGACCGGCCCCGCCGAAAACCTGATCCGCATCCAGCTCCGAGGCCTCACCGGCCCGATCAAGGTAAAGGGCATGGAATACAATTTTCCGGCCGGCATGATGGCCATGGCTTACCAGACCGACGAACAGATCGCCGCCGTGCTCACGCATGTCCGCTCCAGTTTCGGCAACAGCGCCCCCGCCGTCACCCCGGCCGAAGTCGCCGCTTTGCGAAGCGAGGTAGGCAAGCCGCAGCTCACCGCTGCGGAGCTCATCCAGCCGGAGCCGCTTGCCGTTTCCGCAAAATCCGCCGACGCAAAAGGCTCGAAATACCGGAACATGAAAACCTCTCCCGGAGCGCCGCTGTGGGTTTTCGGCACCATTTTCCTGTTCGCCATCGCCTGCCTTATCTCCGTTTTCAAGAGGTGAGTTTCAACCAACGGCGTCCCAAAGCCCCAGACCTTTTTACCATCGAGACCCTCATGCGGTGACGGCTTTGCGGCGGGCGACGGCTTTGCGGAGATGCATGGAGAAAACCCACAGCAAGCCCAGCGAAACCATGGCGCAGGAAATATAGGGAAGAGTCCAGACGGGATTTTTCACAACCTGGAGGATGGTGGTGGTGTCATCGTTCGCGAAGCCGGACTGGTAGAAGGTGAGCCCCTTGTAGCGGAGGGGATGGTTCATATAGATGAGATCCTCGCGATCCTCGCCCGTGGCGGGGTTGAGCAGGCGGATCTTGCTGGAGAAATTTTTCGGGACATTGGTGCCGAGGTAGCGGTCGTGGCTGAAGTCGAGGACCTTAATGGAAAAAGGGTGATAAAGGCGGGCCTGGCGGATCGCGAATTTCCAGCTTTTACCACCCGCCTCGAAGGACTGAGCACCGACGAGGGCGTTGGAAAGCAGCCAGCGGCCCGGAGCTGCGCCGCCATCCGGCACCACGCTGACGAAGGAGGCGGCGATGTCCCGGCGATCCATCGCGGTTTCGCTCGGCTTCATCCGAACCGCGTAGCCGATCCCGGCCCCTGCCGTGGCGCGCATGGGATCGAAGCCTTCGCTCGCGACCTTTTCCTCAAGGATCTCGCTGTTTTCGAAATGGCGGTCGATGCGCAGGGTGAAGCCGGGGAAAGGGAACGCCGCGCCGTCCTTGATGCGGCTCTGCGGGATGGCGCGGACGGTTTCCATGCCGTCGCCGGAAACCTCGATCACGGCCAGTTCCACCTCGCGGGGGAAGATGGAGTAGTTCATCGTCTGGCCTTCGTTGACGGTCATCTGCGCCTCCTTGCCGAGGAAGCCGGTGAAGAGTTCGCCGATGAGCATGAGCAGGATGCCGGAGTGGATGAGCAACATGCCCGCCTTGTTCCAGCTAAGCTTGAAGCGCGCGCCGTGGGCGGCGAGGAGGTTCACGATGAGCAGGCAGCCGAGCAGCGAACCGCCTGGCAGCGGGATCTTGAATTCCCTTTCCCCCGGCATCACATCCCACCAAGCGATCCACGAACGGAAAAACAGCTCCACGACCTCGTGGATGCCGAGCGTGACCTGCGAGATGGTGCCGACGAAAATCAGCACCATGGAAAAACCCAGTAGCGTAACCGTGAGGCGCAGGGAGCTCAGGAATTTTCCGGCCTTGCGGAAGATCATGGGAAAGATGCGGTTCGGGCGAAGGTCTCGAATTGATCACGGTTCGCTTCCACGAGGGAGGCCTCGCCGGTGATCTTGAAAAACCAGGTGACTCCTTCCGCCTTGAGGATGGCAGTGGAGATCGCAGCCTTTTTTCCGTCGAGCACCGGCTCCGCGCTGACCATGTGGGTCACGAAAAGCTTGCCCGCCGCGCCGTCCATTGCCGCGCCGATCGCGGGATCATCGGCGGATGCAAGCGGTGGCAGCTGCACCTGGCCGCGCCAGCGGTTCACGTTTTCCAGCACGCTGCCGGATTCGCCGGGCAGCGGGATCACGGAGACATCGGCGGTCGCGCCGCCCTCGCCCTTTACCGCGAAGCTCGCTACGCGCATCGCGCTGCCCTGGCTTTCCTCCCACCCCTCCGGCGCGACGACCTGAATTTTCGGGACTTTGGGAGGAGCGGGTGAGTCGGGCGGGGCGGGCGCCGCTTCTTCCTCTCCCGCAATGCGGACATCGGCGAGGAAAGCCATGAACACCTCTCCGCCCTTTTCGCGCAGCATGGCGGAGGGTCCGGTGAGCTTGAAATACCATGTCTCCGAACCCAGCGGGAGCACGGCGGCGAAGATGCCCTCGGCTTCGGCAGGAGCATTGTCGGGGTTGAGGTTGAAAAGAAGCATCTCGCGGGAGCTTCCCGTGACTGGCATCGGCTGACCGGTCACTTTTTCTTCGGGCAGCTCTTGCATGTTCACTTGTCCCCGCCAGCGGTTCACGTTTGCGGCGAGTCCACCGCCGTCGCCGCCGAGTTTTGAAACCGTCAGGCGCCCGAGTTCCGGCACCGCATAGGCGGCGGCAAGGAACTTGCCGGCCTCCTCCATTTTCCAATCCGGCAAGGCGCGCCATGTGACTGAATCGGAATGCGCGGCGTGGTCATGACCTCCCGTTTCCTGCGTCGGCTTGGCCTCGGCCTCGGGTTCCACGGCCACCCGGTAGGTACGGATTTCCTCGTCCTTGCAGGAACAGATCGCGAGGCAAAGCAACAGTGCGGGGAATGAGAAGTTTGGCATGGTTGATTCCGCCGAAAACTTCGCCCGCAAAGGGGCGTGCGTCGAGAACAGATGTGGCGGCGTGTATACCAATTCCCTTGATATATGGGTCCGGTTCGGGGATAAGGAACTTAGTTATGAACTGGCGGTTTACACTATTGCTTCTTGTTCCGGTTTCACCGCTGTTCGCGCAACGGATGGAGATCGAGGATGTGCGCCAGGTTTTGGCGCAGGCGGTGCAGGAGGCGAAGGCCATCTCGCCGGCGGATAACCGGTTGATCGCCGTAACCGACCGCGAAGGACATGTGCTGGCGGTTTGGGATGCAAACGGCGCGGTCGCACCCAATCCGACACCCTCCAACGTCGCGGATGTGGTTTCGAAAGCGGGGGCAGCCGCCTTCCTCAGTAGCGATAGGCACGCCTTCACCTCGCGGACGGCGGCGTTCATCGTGCAGAACCATTTCCCGCCCGCTGTGGCAAACCGCCCGAACGGCCCGCTGGTCGGCGTGAATTTCTCAAGCATGGCGTTCTCGGACACGAACAAATTCAAGGCGCCATCCCCCGTCGGCACCTTCCCTTTGCCACCGCTTCCCGGCGTGAACGACCTCGGCAGCGCAACGCCCGCCGACGCCTTCCGCAGCGTGCCGTTCACCTCGCTACTCACATTGCCTGCCGCCGTTTCAAGCCCCGGAGGAGTGCCGCTTTTCAAGAACGGCTTGCTCGTCGGCGGCATCGGTGTGATGGGTTTCGCGGACGCTCCGGTCGCGGATTTCGATATTTTTTTCCAAGCGAACATCAACGAACGCATCGCGCTGGGCGGACAGGCGGGCTTCAGGCCGGATCCGGTTTTCGGCGGAAACAACGTAGCCATCGACGGCGTGCGGTTGGCGTATGTGGTCGGCGCAGGTTCCGACGCGACGGTAGCCGATCCAGCCGCGTTCCTCGCCGCGAACGGCAGTGCCGTGACTTTCGCAGACATCGATGGTATCCCCGCCTCAGCGGACGACGGCCTGGTGGATTACTCACCGAAAGCCTCGCCGCCCGCCGTCGTTTATCCGAACCCCTTCGGCTTCACCGGACCCGACGGGGTTCCGGGTCAGCTCCGCTCCGCGATCCGCGCCGATCCCTTGCCGGGAACGATCGCAGGGGAGGCGCGGCTCACCGCCTTGGAGGTGGAAACGATCCTGAGGCTGGCGGCGGAGCGCTCACAGATCACCCGTGCGGGGATTCGCCTGCCGCGCGGCCAAATCACGCAGGTCTGGATTTCCGTGATTAACAATCCGGCCGCGAACGGTGTGGAGCCGGTCGTGCTGGGAACCTATCGCACGCCCGACGCGACGATTTTCAGTTGGGACGTGGCGGTGCAGAAAGCGCGGACAGCGCTGTTCTACTCCCGGGGATTGGAAAGGGGGACGCCGCGGGCATTTTCCTCACGGTCAGTCGGTTTCCTCTCCCAAGACAGATATCCGCCGGGCATCGGCAACAATCGGGAAGGCCTGCTTTTCGGTTTACAGGCGGCGCTCTCCCTTGTCGGCGGAACGGTACCCTCCGCGCCGATCAATCTGAACGTGCCCAACGGTATCACCATTTTCCCCGGTGGCTTCCCGCTCTACCGCAATGGCGTCGTCGTTGGCGCGATCGGTGTATCGGGTGACGGCATCGAGCAGGATGATATCGTCGGCGCCAGCGGTGCGCGTGATTTCCTATCTCCGCCCGAGGGTCGCGCCGATAACTTCGTTTACGATAGCGCCCGCCTGCCCTACGCGAAATTTCCCCGGGCTTCCACGAGTTTCTGAGCGGAAAACCTGCGAAAATGTGGCGACGGAATGCCCGGACGAGCCTGATCTTCAATTGCCAGCCACGTTAGAAACGTCAGAACCCCAGCATCAAAATCCGGTAGATGCCCGCCTTTTGCAGCGGCATGGGGAAGGTAACGAAGGTTTCTGCGGCGGTCGCGAGGACGGGAGCCGGAGGAGCGTTCACCCAGCCTGTGTCGCCGAGGATCTGAAGCTGATAGGTGCGGCCGGGAAGGCTGTCCCAAGTGATGGTGAGCAGGTTCGTGCCGCCGCTGCGCTCGATGGAGGTCGAGAATTTCTCGATGATGAGCCGCACCTCCTGATGGAAGGTATCGACCACAAAGACATTGCCTTCCGGATCGCAGGCGGCGGAGTTGGGGTTGGCAAGGGATTTCGGGCCAGTCTGTGGATCGCCTGCGAAAAGCGAGACATATCCATCGGCGGATAAGCGGAACAGGGCGTTGCCGAATGACTCGCAGATGATGAATCCGCCCTCGGGGTGAACGATTACGTCGGTGGGTTCCAGGAAACGGGCCTGAAGCCGCAGGCCGGTCTTGAAACCGGCTTCGAGCGGGCTTCCTGCGAAGGTGCTGACAACTCCCAGCGGGGTCATGCCGCGGATCGCGTGGTTCATGGAATCGGCGATATAAACATTGCCATCCGTGCCGACGCACAGGCCCATGGGTGAGGAAAAGCGCGCTTCCGCGCCAGCGCCATCAGCGGAACCCCACGAGCCGGCTTTTCCCGCGACGGTGGTGACGGCGCCATCGAGGTTGACCCTGCGGATGATCTGATTGCCGGTGTCGCTGACATAGAGATGCCCGGCGGGCGCATATGCGATGCCGCTCGGGCCGTTGAAACGAGCCGTGGTGCCCCGGCCATCAAGCTGCGCGGGGACGGAGGTGATCGCTCCGTAGCTGAGATTGACATCGTCCGCGCTGCCCAAATCACCGGCGAGGGTGGTGACCGCACCGTTCGCGGCGATGGCACGGATGCAATGGTTTCCGCTGTCCGCCACGTAGAGAACCCCGCCGGGTGCGACGGCGATGTCCGCAGGAAAATTGAAACGCGCCGCGGATCCTACACCGTTCACCGCGCCGGACTCGCCTGGCTGACCGGCTACAGTGGTGACGACGCCACCCGGCGTGATCTTGCGGATCACGTGGTTGCGCGCGTCGCAGATGTAGAGGTTTCCCTGGGCATCGCGGGCGAGACCCGTCGGATCGTTGAAACGCGCCACGCCGCCCGTGCCGTCCTTGTGGCCGGCCTGGTCGGTAGCCCCCGAAACGGGTGCGATCGCCTCCGCCCCGAACAACGTGGAACCGGATAGCAGCAGAATCAATGGAATGAGGTGACGCTTCATCTTGCGGCTTCCTTGGTTGCCCTGCGTTTTTTCAGACGACCCGTATTTGAAACAGGCTCATCATCGCCTGCCGATGCGGGGACGACGAAGTCCTCCGTGGGTGTGAGCGCGCGCTTGCGGGTGTCGGTAAGCGTGCCGTTGTCGCCGTGGCTTGTATCGGCGACACGGTAGTATTCACCGGTCGGCTTTTTATAAAATGCGGCCATTTCCTCAAGGTTGAAAGGGCGCGAACCTCGCCTTCCGAAGACCACGGTCTGGTTGCCGCTCTCGTCCACCACGCGGTCGCGGTCGAGACCGCGGGAAACGGTGACGGCGGCAGCAGCACTCGGGTAGGTGGCGATGAGTTTCGGCTCCGGTTTCGGCGAGAAGCCCATGTGGCCGGGAACGTTATCCGGCGAGATCATCTGCACGATGCGCAACCCGTTGCGGCCGTCCGCAATGTGGGCATACATCGAGGCGCTGACCGATCCGATCTGAACGTCGCGGGCGTCGTTGATAACTCCTCCTGCGGTGAAATCAGTCAGTTTGCTCGGCTTTTCGGGATTCTTGATGTCGATGATCGCCAAACCCTGCGAGCCGTTGGCGACGTAGAGATAGGTGCGCGCGACGTAGAGGCCGTTGGCCTCGCCCAAATTGACGGACGCACCGTTGATCGGCCGGGGTTTCGCGGGGTTGGAAATATCGAAAACCTTCATACCTTCCGCGTCGGTGACGAAGCAGTAATGCCATTGCGTGGAGGCCTGGCGGGCACCGCGCAGGAAGGAGCCGGAATAGCCGCCGGCCATCACCGGATTTTCCGGATTTTTCACGTCCACCACCGCCAAACCTTGCGCGGTCGTAATGTAGAGCCATTGCCCCGCCATCCACGAGTGGCGCGCGCCGTCCAGCACGCCGTTCGGGTTGAAGGACGCGGCCTTGCGGATGAAATTGTTCGCCGGGTTGCCGTCGAGCAAGGTCGCAACGTCCGCGACGATGAGGCCTTCCTCCAGATCGGTCACGAAAGCGTAGCCGTAATACTCCGCGATGGGCTGCTCCTCGTTCTCGGGAAGACGCTTGCGCTTCGGATCATTGATCAGCGTGCTGGGCAGCGTGATCGAGGTGGCGTGCGGGGATTTGAGGAAGGTCTTCTGGCCCAGCGCGGAGACGGGCGTGGTCACGATGCGTTCGGAGAAATTCTTGTTGTCCACGTTCGCCACATCGAAGACGCCGAATCCATCTTCCCCGAGGGCCGCGTAGAGATACTCGCCGCGGAGTTGGAGGTCGAGCGCGCCACCACCCTTGGCGTGGTGGTGGTGCGCGGTCATCAGGTTCGAGTTGTTGGAGAGATGCTGCTGGTAAAAGTCCGGGTATGCGTATTTGTGCAAGTGGCTGCCGATCGCCGCCTGGGGTTCCGTGCGTTCCGTCCAGGCCACCGCGTTGAGGCCGTGGTGATCCGTGCCGACATAGGTGAACCTTCCGAAAAAGTTCACCGTACCCGTGCCGAAACCGAGCAACTGGGTCATGATCGCATTGTTGTCGTTGTCCTCGGAAAGGTGGCAATCCGTGCAGTTTTTCGTCGTCCCTACGCCGCTGGTGGTGTGGGCGAAGTGGGGGTTGAAAGCCTGGCCGGAGTAGCCCTCGGCGGAAACCGTCTGCTGCTGCGTGTATAACCACTCGCGGTTCGCGCCCTGCGAGCCGACAACCATCGCGCTCGACGAGCGGAGCACGGCGAGGCGGTGATCCTTCGCGGTGCTGTCGATGCCGAGCATGAACACATCGTCGCGGACGACCTGCGGGTTGTAGGAGCTGTAGTTCCGTGAGGTGGTGCCCTCGAACTTGTTCGCGGCCATCTTGAAATTCGCCTCCATCGGGATGTGGCAGCCGAAACAGCTCGTGGCCCAGGAGGTGTGGCAGGTCTGGCAATCCATCGCCGCGTCGCTGTGGGCGAGGTTTTTCGCGCAGCCTTCCTTGCTGTCCGGCACGGAACCCCATGTCTTGCCGTCGCGCTTCAGCGTTTTCGCGTAGGCGCTCATGATGTTGTAGTCGGCAGACTTCGGGTCGACGGTGTCGAGGGTCTGCGGCACGGTCCATTTCATGTTCGCATCCATGGACGACTGCTGGATCAGGGTCTTGCCGTCCGCGCTCCATGAGAAACGCGGGCCGAACGGGGTGTTGCTTTCGCGGAGGTCGATGCGTTCGACCTTGCCGTCCTTCGAGAGCGTGCCGCCCTTGCCGGAGGTGAGGAGAGTGGTGCGCTCGCTGACCGTTCCGTGGCAATCGATGCACATGATCGCGGTGGCCGCGCGGGGCTCGACGTAGAGCAGGCCGTTGCCATGGGAGTCGTTGAGGAAATGGCAATCCACACACTGCATACCGAGGGCGAGGTGGATGTCCTTCAAGTGGACGGCCTTCTTGAACTTGTCCTTGTCGGCATGGTCGATCTTGTCGCCCTTGAGCGTGAGCAGGTTGCCCTCGCGGTCTTTCTTGAAAACGGCGCGGAACATCCAGCCGTGGCCGTGGTAATCGGCGAACTGGGTGTCCTTGAGCTTGGGGTTCAGCTCGGCGGATTTCTCAAGGAAATTCACATCGCCCCACAGCCCGCGGGCGGCGGCGGCCTCGGGGTTGCGGCGCAGGGACTCCGCCATTTCCTCATCGGTCGGATACTTCTGCTTTTTCGGATACATGTGCTCCGCGTCGGACTCCTGATCCCACCAGATGTATCCGAGATAGGGATTCACGAAGAGATTTCCCTGGTGCATGTGACAGTTCATGCACTGGCTTGAGGGGATGCTGCGGGTGAATTTATGCTCGATGGGATGCCCCTTTTCCTGCTTCGAGATCATAGGATCGGTGCTGAAGGAAAGCCCTTGGTTGCCGTAAGCGCTGTACCAGCCGGAGTTCGAGGGCGAGCGGTCGTTCGCGTAAACCACGTGGCACGCGGTGCAGCCGCTGGAGCGGTAATCACCGGCGCGGTCGTTTGATCCGAAGAAATCCAGAAGCGGATCATGGAGGCGGGTCTTGTGAGCACCGATGATCACGGGATCGACCCGCGAGAGGGTGCCCAGGCCGCGCTCACCGAGGCGGCGGAACGGCCTACCCGGAGGATCGAAGGGATCTGGATTGCCGGGTTCCGCGAGACGCGTGCCGCCTTTTTCGAAAATGCGGTATAGGTTGCCGGGCTGCGAGATGTTGAAGCGCGGCAGCGGGAAAATGCTCTGCACGATGCCCATTTTCTTTTGCATCTCCGGGGTGACCTTGATCGGGCTTTGCAACGCGAGAGCCACCCCGTTCACGCCGTATGCCTGGCCGAAAATGGAGTCCTTCGCAGGATACGCGCCGTTATTGTAGGCGGCCGCGCCCCAGAGCATCGCGCCATGCCGCATCATGCTGTGGTTCACATGTTTTACGGAATCCGCGTGGCATCCGCCGCAGGTTTCCTCGGCGACGCGGAGGTCGCCGGGGTTCACGAACTTGATGAATTCGGGCGACTCGTGGTTGAGAAGCACCGTGCTATCGCTGGGGTTCGCCGAGCTTTCGAAAAACACCGGGTTGCGCGGCGTGGGGTGCGCTTGGCGCATGGTCAGGCCGGGGGTGGGATTGCCGCCGTGACAGTCCGTGCAACCGAGCCGAACGAACTCGCTGCCGTGGGGATCGTGTGCTCCCTCGTGGCACTCGATGCAGCCTTTGCTTTTCGCCATCATCGTCGCATGGGACTGGTCGATCGTGTTTGGCTTCGGTATCGCAACATCCGGTTTCAGGGACTCGCGCACCGCGATGGGCGGGCCGAAGAGTCCGCCCATCGCGGCCTGCTCCTGCGAGAATGCGGGCAGGGAGAACAGGAATGGCAGGGCGCACCCGAGAAATTTTCCAAAATGGTTCATGGTCAAAAGGTCATGGTTGCTGAGAGGAATCCGCTATAAAGGACATCCGAGACATCCTGGGAATTGGCCGCCGTAAAGCCGGGGACACCGGGCGCGGAGGTGCGGTAAATGTCCTTGAAGCCCGCCCCCGGAAACAACATCCCGATGCCGGCGGCGAGGCGAATGTTATCGGTGAGCAAAGGCCGGTATTCCACGCCGAAGCTGAGATCCCAGCCGATTTCCGGGTCGATCTCATCGGTGACGAGTGCGGTGGAGATGGCATCGGTTTCCATGAACAGAAGGTAGTTCAGGTTTGCGAACAGGCGCACCTTGGGGGTGATCTCCCATTCCTCGCCGAGACCCGCGATGAAAATACCCGGGTTCACGAAGCTCGACTGACCGAGGAACTTGTTCGAGCTGAGGTCGGGGATAAGGCTCAGGCGCTGTTTGAGCGCGACGGCCGTGCCGCCTAGGTTCATTCCCTGCCTTTGCCAATAGCTGAACGGGCCGCCGATGAAGTTCGGGTTGTCCACGATCGCGTCCCAGCCCGTCGCCGTGTCATCGGTGGCGTCATCGTCGCCCGATCCGTAGAACAGCGTGAACTTGTGCCGCATCCAGTCCACATCCACGGAGATTTCCATCGCCGCCATCCACGCGCTGATGTCCACCGAGCGTCCCGCGATGCCGTTGAGGTCGTCCTCACCGAAGACATGATAGAGCGAGTGGCTGATGTTCGCCCGGCCGATGTGGCCCTCGCCGTTCCAGCCGAGGTAGTAGGCCTCCAGCTCATGCGGGGCGATGGTTCCGATGGGAGCCGGGCGGACGATGTTTCCCGCGCTGTCGTAAGTCAGGCCGTCACCGCCGTTGTCCCAGTTGGCCAGGAAGCTGACCTGGGCGGTGTAGCCCTCGAAAAGGAAGTCCTGGCAATAGAGGTTGGAGACGAAAACGTTCTGGTCGCGGTCATCCCAGGTGTTCAGCTCGGAGAAGGATTCCTTTTCGAAAAGGTCGAACAGCGCGACGTTGAACTGAAGGCGGTTTTTCCAGTAGTTGCCGAACAGCCGGTAGCCCCAGTTCGAATCGAAGAACACGTGGCCGCGGAAGTCCGCGTTGAAGGTCTGCGTGCCGACCCGCAGCGCCGCGAAGTCGTAGTTTTCCGATAGATCCAGCAGATGCGCCTCGAAGAAAAACTGCTGCAGCGCGAGGTGGTTCTCGAAGCGGTCGGTCGCGTCCGTGCGGTGGAAATCCCCGTTCGCGGGGAAAAGCAGAGGATCGAGAAAGCCGTCGATGTCGCCGGGGTTCACGATACCGGGATTGCCCAGAAAGGGATTGGCCGGCGGCGGGTTCGTGCTAGCACCGAGTCCTCGAGGATCCGGCGCGATCACGCCATTTTCATAACCGGAAACATAGTTCGTGTTGAAAACGGGTTGGATGCGGAACAGCCACTCCACCGGCTTGAAGGAGGTCTCCCCCCTGAATATGTCGAGCGTCAGGCTGGTGTTCGTGACGATCACCTCCTGATCCCCGCGGCCGTAAAACTCGGAACCGAACGGGCGCGCGGTGCTGACGCCGGAAGGGATCGGGATGTCGTGGACCTCTACGTCAGTGATGTTCTGAAACGTCAACGACGCGAAATACTCCTGCCCATATATGGGAATGTCGCCCTTCAGTTTGCTCTGGTAGTAGGGATGCCAGAAATACGGCGTCTTCTCCTCATAGGGCGTCTCCGCGAGCGCCGGATCCTCGTAGCGATCCCACACGCCGGTCGGGATGAGGTAGCGGTTCTCGATGGCCGTGAAGTTCTCAGGATACTCGGCATGGTCGTGGTGCCCGGCATGCCAATGCTCGTAGATGCGCCCCTCGTATCGGACATCCTTTCTGGGCAGCACCATGTCGTCGGGGATGTCGGGCTCGAAAAGCTCTTCCACGCCCTGCACCAGTTGCATGTCCAGCTCGCGCCGTGACACGCCCTGGCGCGGCAAGCCCATGCCGTCGGGGATCTCGACAGTGAATTTCGGGAACGTCTTCGGCACACCGGCGTCGCGGCGGAAAAAGCGGTCGTCGCCGAGGCCGAGATCATCCTTGAAAAAGCGCCCGAAGCCCGTTGGTTCCTCGACCCCGACGGCGGGGATCGTGCCGCCTCCCGCGCCTGCGGAGCCCGTCGTACCCATGCCGGGGTCCGGGTTGAAAACCGAGGGAGGCAGCGGAGGTTCTTCCGTCACCGTGGTTCGCGAGTTGATTTCAAGGACGGGCAGCGGCGGATCGCGATACAACTCCACTCCCGCATCCGGGGAAAAGTCACCAGGCGCTTCCGGCACGGTTTCCGCGCGGTACTGCTGCGCGGTCAGGCGGTCGGGTCGCTCCTCGCCGGGCGCGAGATCCCATTCCGGCGTCCGCTTGTGCGGAGGGTGGTAGCAGGTCGTCAGCAGGACGCCCGCACACGAAGCCGCGAGCCGCCTGCCTGTTCTGAAAATTCCGCCGGTCA
This sequence comes from Verrucomicrobiaceae bacterium, assembly GCA_027485615.1. Taxonomy (GTDB): domain Bacteria; phylum Verrucomicrobiota; class Verrucomicrobiia; order Verrucomicrobiales; family Akkermansiaceae; genus Luteolibacter. The sequence goes on along the minus strand of JAIXQS010000106.1, from coordinate 9,209 downwards.
TTTCTTCGCAACTTCTATGGATCGGTGGGCCTGATTATTGGACATTGGGGGCCGCCAAATGGTCGAGATTCCTGACAAAATGATCCACGGCATCGGCGTTGAAGCTCTTCGGCGGCTGCGCGGCCCTGAAAAGCTCGTCGAGTGCGCTCTCGACGAAAACCGGTTTCTCGCCCGCGGCGATGGCGGATTGGTTCAACCGGTCAATGGCAAGCGTCACCCGCTCGGCATAGTAGCCGACCGCCCACATCCTGTATTCCCCGGCTACCGAGTCGAATGCGCCGACCTCGAAGGGCTTGCGGTGGCGCATGAGCTTGTCGAGCGCCGCGCGGCTTTGTGCGGTTGTCATCGGCGCACCGGAAATCTTTTTTGCGAAGTCATCCGCCGCACGGACAAGATCTTTCCCCGCAGCGCCGTCCCAGCCGGTGCCGCTTGCGGTGAGCAGTTCCTTGATCGCCTCGATCTCCGCCGTCCTCGCCCCGCCGGGTTCGCGGGCAGCCTGCGCCGCCGCCTCGCGCAACGCCACCGCCTGGCCGACGAGCCATGTCTTCGCATGGGAGAAATCCGCATCCTCGCGCCAGTGCTTCGGCTCCTCCAACAGCAGCCCGTCGAGTTCGAAAAGCAGCGGCGGGTGCTTCGCCTTGACTAACTCGTCACTGAGGTTCTGGTGGCAGGCCACGCAGTTGTTCGCCCGCTGGTAGGCGCTGCCCAGAGGGCGCATCCCGAGTTTTTCAAGCGCCGCTTTCGGGTAGTCCGGTCGGGTGTGGGAAAGAATCCAGTTTTCCGCCCCGCCATGGCAGTTCGCGCAGGAGAAATCCTCGGCCTTGGCTTTCGAGTCCGGCGTGAAAAGCGACGGCTCCAGGTTCCGCATCGGCGCATGGCATGCCGTGCAGCTCGGCGATTCCACGGCGCTGGTGATACCCATCTGCTTCGCTATCGCGGCGGATTGCCCGTTCGTCAAAGTGGCGGAAGCTTTGGAGTGCGGGTCGGAGCGCTTCCAGATATGGTAGGCTCCCCGGTCAAGCCCCGCCCCGCCATGGCAACCGCTCGTCGCACATGAGTCGGAACCCAGAACCCTCGACACACCCGCGGGCTCTCCCGATACGGCCTGCAAAATGCAGGCTGATAACATAACCGCAAAAATTCGTGACCCTGCCCACATCTGACGAGTTTCTTAACTCTTCGGACGCCACCGTGGCAAGCCAATTAAACAAACTACCATAGAGTCCGGTGCATTACAGATATCACCACATGTTTCTGCTAGGGCATTGATCGCCGCCTTCGAAGTAGGGGGTTGACTATGCGTCGCTAATTTGGTTTTCCTAGCGTCAGCGGAAGTAAAGCAAGTTGTTAGGGATGGCACCGGACATCCGACAAGTATGCACAGATCCGTATTATTTCTAACCAAGAAATCGCCAAGCCGTGAACCCCGAGATACTCCTCCGTTCCTCTGCCTTCTCGGATCCATTCCTCGTCATCGGCATGGCCGGCGTCGTGCTAATGCTCGGCTACATCGCCACGCAATGGTGGGCGGCCGCGCGTCGCTTCGCTTTCGAAGCGCAGCGCAGCCGCCTTGAACTCGCCGCGCTGGGGAGAAAGATCGACGTTCTGAACCTCAAGGCGCAGGCAGCCCCCGAGGTGGCGTGGAACGGATATCGGAAGTTCACGGTCACAAAAAAGGTCGAGGAATGTAACGACACCTTTTCCTACTACCTCTCACCTCACAACGGCAGGCCGTTGCCTACCTTCAAGCCCGGCCAATACCTCACCTTCGAAGTCCAGCCGCCCGGCGCCCCCAAGGCGCAGATCCGCTGCTACTCCCTTTCCGATGGTCCTCTCAGCGACGCCCACTACCGCGTCACGATCAAGCGTTACACGAAAGATGACGGGACGCCCGGCGTGGTCTCTAATTACTTCGCTGACCATGTTTCCGAAGGTGATCTTCTCAACGTGAAAGCTCCTTCCGGGAAATTCTATCTCGATGTTGAGGTGGATCGCCCCGTCGTCCTCATTTCCGGCGGCATTGGCATCACCCCCATGCTCGCGATGGCCCGCGTGCTCACACATATCAACGACAAGAGGGAGATTTATTTCTTCTTCGGATGCCGCAGCGGCGTGGATCATATGTTCCGCGACGAGGTGATCGAGCTCCAGAAGAAGAACCCGAACATGCGGCTGCATATTTGTTACAGCCGCCCGGATGAGAAAGATATAAAAGGCCAGGATTACAACCATCACAGCCGCGTCAGTGTCGATCTGATGAAAGAAGTCCTGCCTTCCAGCAATTTCGAATATTATCTTTGCGGACCCGGGCCGTTCATGGATTCGCTGGTATCGGGGCTTTATGAATGGGGCGTTCCGAAAAAGGACGTGAAGTTCGAGGCGTTCGGCCCCGCAACTGTCAAAGCAGGTGCGAAGGATGCCGCACCCAAGGCAGCCGCTACCGACATGCCCGCCTTCGAGATCGAGTTTTCCCGCACCGGCAAAAAGGTCGCATGGGAACCGGACTCCGCGAATCTCCACGCGTTCGCTGAAAAGCATGGTGTTGCTATCGACTTCAGTTGCGGAGCCGGCAGCTGCGGCTCATGCCTCGTGGCGGTGAAAAAGGGCAATGTCGAATACGATCTGGAACCGGGTCACGAAGTCGATGAGGGAAGCTGCCTGTCCTGCATCTCCCGCCCCTGCACGAACATGGTGATCGACGCCTGAAACAAACTCCATGGCGCAATCCGATACCAATCTCGCTTCCCTCGTCCGCCAGGCGGAACGCCCCCCGCGTTGGGGCGAACCACTCGACCCCAATATGGGCGAGGACACGCTCGACATGCTTCTCGCATCGGAGCCGTTTTCCCAGATGGACGCATCGCGCTTCCCTGCGGGAACCCCGCTGCGCGAAATCCTGAGAAATGACTCCGCCGTGCGTGAATACGGCTCCGGCGAAATCATCCTCCGCAAGGACGACTACGGCACCTCCGCCTTTCTGGTCCTCACCGGCGAGGTGGACGTGGTAATACGCCCCGAGATCGATCCCCGCCTGTTGGGTCGCGCCGTCAGGGCCAAGAAAACCTTCGTCGCCCGCCTTGCGCAGCTTTGGAACAACAACCCGGAGCCCGAGGGCTGGCGGAAACGCTCGCCGCGCGCCAGCGACAAAAAAAGCGCTTCCCTGGACAAAGGTAAGTCTTCCGTTTATCTCCAGGATTACCCTCGCATCGTTTCAGGATCGCAGACCGCGAAGCTTGGTGAGGGCAGCATGTTCGGGGAAATTTCCGCGCTCAGCCGGATGCCGCGCACCGCCACGGTCGTCGCCGCCTCGCCGGTCACCCGCCTGCTTGAGTTCACATGGGAAGGCCTGCGCGACATCATGAAATACGATCCCGCACTCAAGGCGCGGATCGACAAGATTTACCGGGAAAACTCGCTGAAGGCATTCCTCAGCAACCACCCGCTTTTCGACCACCTCGACGATACCTCCTACAAGGAACTTTGCGACGCGGCGCAGTTGGAAACCTACGGCGATTACAACTGGTCCGGCGCTTACAAGCGGCTGGCCAAGGATGGCGAAACCGCCAGCGCCAACGAACCGGTGATCGTACGGGAAGGCGATTATCTCAACGGCATCCACATGATCCGCGCCGGCTTCTGCCGCGTCAGCCGCAAATACGGCGGCGGCGAGCGGACGCTCAACTACATCGGCGCGGGCAGCGTGTTCGGCTTCGGCGAGATCGCGAACCATTGGAAAAAGCCCGATGACGGCCTGCAAGCCACCCACTCACTCCGCTCCCTCGGATACGCCCACCTGATTTTCATCCCCACCGCCGCGCTGGAGAAATTCGCAAACCGCGAATGGGCGGCCGCAGAGCTCGGCTCCGCGCTCTTACCAGATGTCGCCGACGCAGGTCTCGATGAGGGCGAGGAAGCCCCGCCCGCCGGCCTGATGGAGTTCCTGGCGGAGCACCGTTTCCTCAACGGCACGAAATCCATGGTCATCGACATGGATCGCTGCACCCGCTGCGACGACTGCGTCCGCGCCTGCGCCTCCACGCACGACGGCAACCCGCGCTTTCTCCGCCACGGGCCTATCATCGATAACCTGATGATCGCCAACGCGTGCATGCACTGCGTCGATCCGGTCTGCATGATCGGGTGCCCCACCGGAGCGATCCACCGCACCAGCTTCGGCGGCGAGGTGGTGATCAACCCCGCCACCTGCATCGGCTGCACCGCCTGCGCGAACAACTGCCCCTACGACTCCATCCGCATGGTCGAGGTGCGCTCCGAAAAGGGCGAGTTCCTCGTGGATGATGAGTTCCAGCCCATCCTCAAGGCCACCAAGTGCGACTTCTGCGTGGAGCAGAAAAGCGGCCCCGCCTGCGTCAACGCCTGTCCGCACGACGCCCTCACCCGCACCAACCTCACCCGTATCACCCCGATCGCACATTGGCTAAGAAAGAACTAGATCTTGTCCGCCGCCGTTTCGCGGGATTGCTGCTCACCATCTTCGTGGTGGGGGGGCTCTTCGCGGCATATCTGTTTCTGGCGCCGCTCTATCCGCGCCATGCTTACCTCAGCGGTTGGATTTTCCTCGCGGTGATGCTTTTCCTCACCTTCTTCAACTTCCGGAAAAAAGTCCCCTTCCTCCGAATGGGCAGCGTGGGCTTCTGGCTACAGGTGCACATCTATGTCGGCATCATCTCGGGTGCGCTGTTTTTCGTTCACATCGGTTTCTCGTGGCCACATGGCCTGCTAAACCAGATCATCGCAGTCATCTTCGCCATCGTGTTTGTGAGCGGCGTGATCGGGCTTTGGATCAGCCGCTCGTTTCCGAAAAGGCTCACCGTCGCGGGCTTCGAGACACCTTTCGAGCGCATGCCCCATGTCCGGACCTCCCTCCGCAAGGAAGCCGAGGCACTGCTGCTCGCCGGCGTGGACAACCAGACCTCGCCGGTGATCGCGGAGTTTTTCACGGACAGGATCGGCCTGTTTTTCGCAAAACCCCGCAATCTTGCCGCGCACCTCTTGCGCTCGCAAAGCCCGCTGGCATCGCACCGCTCGCAGTTCGGTGAGATCCGCCGCTACGCGAAAAGGACGGAACTCGACATGCTCGGAAAACTGGAGGATCTCGTCGAGCGCAAGCACATGCTCGATTACCAATACGCCCTCCAGCTCACCTTGCGTGTCTGGCTTTTCGCCCACATCCCGCTCAGCTACTCCCTCCTCATCCTCAGCGTGGCGCACGTCGTCGTCGTTTACTCGTTCTCCGGTTCCGCCCCATGAAAAACGACAGGAAATCCCCCGAGTTCGCCTCCCACGAATATGTCCGCCCCAACCTGAACTGGGAATGCGGCCATGCCTGCGAGGGCTGCCCCTGCCGGATCGGCCCCTCGCCGAAGGGCGAATGCCGCGCCACCTTCGAGTGCTCGCCGAAACTGGTGACAAAACCCGGCGAGACGAAGGGCCATTGGTCATGCACACGCCCGAAATCAGGCGGCGGTAAATGCGAGAACGGCCCGATGCCAGACGGCTCCTGCTGCAACGCCATCCCGAAATGCCGCCCGCGCCGCAGCCTCCGCTCCATGCGGAAACTCGCCGTCGTTTTCACCTGCATCGCCACCGTGCTGCTGCTCCTCATCGGTGTCAGCCGCAGCATGCGCGATGGTTTCGTGAACCCCGGCCCGATCTCCAGCGTCCACTCGAGCGAGCATTTCGCAAACGTCCACAGGAAGATGTCCGGCGATGCCAGCACCTGCGCCGCCTGCCACGACGGCGCGAAGGACGGCGCCGCCTCATGGCACGCGAAAGCCCTCGGAGCCTTCAAGGAAGGCCTCGCCCCCGCCGATCTCATCAAGCGCGGCCCCGTCGAATCCTCCGCCATGGACAAGAGCTGCCTCGCCTGCCACCAGGGCATGGAGTTTCACCAGCCGAACATGCCCGCGAATTTCGCCTGCCAGGAGTGCCATAAGGAGCACGGCACCAGCGGCTTCATGCCTCCGGCGGACAGCGCCTACTGCACCGCCTGCCACGGCGACGCCGATCTCATGGCGAAATCCCGCGATCTCGGCGCGAAAATCAGTCCCCACTCCTTCCCGAATTTCACAGGCGGCAGCGATGGCACGGTTCCCGCCCGCGTTCGCCCCGAGGGCGGCTACACCGAGGTCATCAACGACTTCCACACCGATCACCCCGAGTTCCGCCAGATCAAGGACAGCTTGGCTGGCAAGATCCAGGACACCAACACCCTCAAGTTCAACCATGCCGTCCACATGGGAAAAGGTGCCATGCCTCGCGAACTCAATTGCGCCGATTGCCACGAGCAGGACGGTCGCGGCGAATACCAGCAGCCCATCACCTACGAGAAACACTGCACCGAGTGCCACACCCTCCAGTTCGACGAGACCACCCCCGGCCTCACCCTCCCGCATGGCGATCCCTACTACGTCCGCGCCTTTCTCCGCAGCCTCAACATCCAGTATGAGGAATTCGGCCGCGACATCGAGGGCATCACCGGCCGCGAGGATCTCATCGCTTACATAAAGGGGAAAAGGGAAAGCATCGAGGGCCAGTATGAAACCGGCGAGGATCTCGAGCACATGGTCTTCTTCTCCGACAAGGGAACCAAATTCTCCGGCGGCCAGCGCGCCGCCTTCACCGGCTGCGCCGTCTGCCATGAGGTGAAACCGGCCGAAAGCATCAACGCCACGCCCAAGATCGAGAAGGTCGCCGTCCCCGTCCGCTGGATGACACTCGGGAAATTCGACCACTCCCTCCACGAGAAAGGCCTCACCTGCCTCGATTGCCACGACGTCATGAAGAGCGAGCTCACCAGCGACCTCAACCTCCCCTCCATCAAATCCTGTACAGATTGCCACAGCCCGCAGGGCGGCATCGACCACAGCTGCACGAGCTGCCACACCTACCACAACAGCAAGCCGTTCACCCCCCTCGGCGAAGCCCCCGCCGCGCCGGCCAAGGCGGATGAGTGATGCCGCTTGGCTCTCCTCCGCCAAGAGGACAACGCAAAGCCGCGAAGGTCGCAAAGGAATCGCAAAGACAGTCCTCTGGAAATGATCCAAAATCAAAAAACTCCCCCCCAACCCAAGCTCCGCGCCCCCTCCGCGACCTTCGCGGCTCTGCGTTGAAACTTTCCACCCTGCGGCCCGTTCCCAGATGAAACCATTTTTCGCAGCCCTCTCCCTCGCGCTGCTCTCCTGCACAGAGGAAAAGGAAATCCCCACCTTCCGCGTGGCAGCCGCCGAGACGGAGACCACCCCCGCCCCGGCAAAAAACAAGGAACCTCGCCCCCTTCGTTGGCTCGCCCCCGAGACGTGGGAGGAGGAAAAACCCGGCGAGCTCCAGCTCGCCCTCTACCGCATCGCCCCCGGCATCACCGCCGCCGTTTCCCGTTTCCCCGGCGACGCCGGAGGCACCGCCGCCAACGTCAACCGCTGGCGCCAGCAGGTCGGCCTCGAACCCTCCCCTGACACCGGCGGCGAGGCCATCGCACTTGCGGAGAGTGACACCGAGGCCCGCTGGTTCGAGCTGAAAGGCGCGGAGCGCAGCATCCTCGCCGCCATCATCCCCGTGGATGGCGAGACATGGTTCTTCAAGCTCGACTCCCTCACCATCGCCCTCGAGACCGCCCGCCCCGGCTTCATGGATTTTCTCAAAAGCGTCGAGATCGGCTCCACCGCCGAAGCGGAAATGCCCGCCCTCGATCTCCGCCCGCCCGCCAGCTGGGAGAAACAGGAACCCGCCCCCCCGCGCTTCGCCACCTATCGTATCCCCGCCACCGGCCCCGATGGCATCGATGGCGATGTCTCCGTCGTCCCCCTCCCCGGCGAGGGTGGCACCAACCTCGAAAACGTCAACCTCTGGCGCGCCCAGCTCCGCCTCCCCCCCTTGGAAAAGGCCGACGACCCCGCCCTCGGCGAGACCACCCCCAGCCCCGCCGGCCCCATCACCCTTATCCACATGACCAGCGCCGAGCCCCTCTTCAGCGGCGACCGTCACGCCGCCATCAGCGCCGCCATCCTTCGCACCGCCGATACCACCTGGTTTTTCAAACTCACCGGCGAAGCCAAGATGGTCGCCGCCCAGCGCGCCAGATTCGTGGACTTCGTCCGCACGGCGGAGGTACGGTGAGGGGAAAGCGCAACCACCCGTCACCCTTCCCGCGCCCCGTTGCGCCATGTAGGGCTGGGAGCGCGAGTTTGTAACTCGCATGCCCATGAACCAGCAAAAGAGACAAAGCTCAAAGATCTATTACGCCACTGGGATCGCGGGTTTTCTACCCGCATGCCCATGAACCAGTGAAAAGGACAAACCTCGAAGGTCTATTTTTTCTCCATTCATGGGCATGCGAGTTTCAAACTCGCGCTCCCAGCCCTACATGGCCCAACGGGGCAAAGATCGGCTGATTTTTCCTCAGCCTATTTCCCCACCTGCTTGACCATGCCCTCAGCGAGTTCGCGGAGCTCCTCGACGGGGATGGCGAAGGTTTCGGCGCGGTTCGCGCGGGCGATGTTCATGCCGACGGCGCGGCCTTCGAGGTCGAGGACGGGGCCGCCCATGGTAATGGAGGAGCCGAGGATGTCGTGCTGGATGATGCGGGGGAAGCCGCTGCGGCGGTTGGAGAAATCGCCGCTCATCTGGTCGTTGCGGGAGGCCTCGCGGAAAAGATCGCCGCGGGCGGAGAGCTTGACCTCCAGTTCGGTCTTTTTCCCGTCGCGCAGGACGGTGACCTTCACCTCGGTTCCGGCCTTCATTTCGCCGACGATCTTGCCAAGGGCTTCGATTTCCTTGACCGGCTTTCCGGCGATGTAGGTGAGGATATCGCCCTTTTTCATCCCGGCTTTCTCGGCTCCGCTGTCCTTGCTGACGTCCTCAACGGCCAGGCCTTTCTTGGTTTCCTTGAGAATCACGCCGAGCACCGCGCCGCCCTCGGGCGGGATTTCCCGGGCATCGGCGCTGATGATGCCGGCGAGGACGCGGCGGTTCGTGCGGCTGGTGACGCCGTTGACGACGACCCACGTGCCTCGCGGGAGCTTGCTGTCCGGCGCCCATACGACGGGTGTGAGATCGGTGGCATCCACTTTCAGCAGGGCCACATCCCAGCGCGGATCGGTCATGACGATTTTCGCCTCCTTGAAGGAGGCCTCGTCCACGCGGACATCGATTTTGCCGACGCCCTCGACCTCGGTGGCCTTGGTGAGGAT
>JAIXQS010000055.1 GCA_027485615.1 Verrucomicrobiaceae bacterium | reverse complement strand
CAGTAGTAGTAGGTGAACCACGCGTTCGGCTTGGCGATGGCGATGAGGTCGCCGGAGCGGGGGTGGTTCTGCGAGCGGATCTCATCGATGCCTGGGGTGCTTTGCAGGAGGGCGCGGACTTCAGGGAGGATGGCGGGATCGTTCACATAGACATGGGCGATCTGGTGATCGGCAACGGTAAAAGCCTTGCAGCCGCCGTAGTCGAGGGTTTCGCGGCCGAGCTCGTTCTTGATGGAGAGCCAGCCCTTTTCACGGAAGAGGCGGTTAAGGTGGATGGGTTGATCCACGGGGGATATGCCGTATTCGGAAAGGAGCATCACGCGGATGTTGCGGGACTCGTAAAAGGAAATCAGATCCGTCACCACGCGGTCGATGGCGCGGACTTCGGCGGGGATGTTGGGGGCGCCCGGCCCATCTTTCTGGAGGCAGTAATCGAGGTGCGGGAGATAGACGAGCGAGAGGGTGGGGGAGTGCTTTTCCTCAACCCATTTCGCGGAGGCGGCGATCCATTCCGAAGAGGCGATGCCCGCCGCCGGTCCCCAGAAGGCCGGGAAGGGGAAGGGGCCGAGATCCGCTTTCAGCTCATCGCGCATTTCCATGGGCTGGGTGTGGACGTCGAAATGCTTCGAGCCATCCGCGGGATAAAGCGGGCGCGGGGTGATGGTGAAGTCCGCGGTGGAGTGCATGTTGTACCACCAGAACAGCTTCGCACAGGTGAAGCCCGGCACGCTTTTCCGCAGGGTGTCCCAGATTTTCTCGCCGTGGACGATGTGGTTCGACTGCTTCCAGAAACGGACTTCGGCGGTCTCGCGGTCATACCAGCCGTTGGCGACGATGCCGTGCTTTTCCGGCGGCGTGCCGGTGAGGATGGAGGACTGGGCGGTGGTGGTCAGCGCGGGGAAGGCAGGGACGTAGGTCTGGAGACCGTGCTTTTCCGCGAAGGTGGTGATGCCCGGCGCGTCCGAACCAAGCAGGGATTCGGAGAGACCAACGACATTGAGGACGGCGAGGCGCATGAGGGTCAGCCGATGATTTTCAGGAAACCGGCGTAGGCCTTGTTCCATTTTTCCTGATCTTGCGGCATGTAGGTGACGAAATCGAAGGACTCGCGGATGAGCTGGCGGCCCGCCGGGAAATCCGGGACTTCGCCGGTGGCGATCATCTGGGTGATGAGGTTTCCGCAGGAGGTGGCCTCGACCGGCCCGGCGAGAACCTCGATGCCGAGCGCGTTGGCCGTGGCCTGGCAGAGCATCTGGTTCTGGATGCCGCCGCCGCCCGCGTGGAGGCGGGAGTAGGTGCGGCCGGTGAGGTGGCAGATGTTTCCGTAAACGTAGCGGTATTTCAGGGCGAGGGATTCGGTGGCGACGCGGAGGACTTGGCCGATGGACTCCGGGACGGGCTGGCCGGTTTTTTCGCAGGCTTCGCGGATCTTTCCGGGCATGTTGCCGGGGCTGGCGAAGACCGCGTCGTCGGGGTCGATGAACGCGGTGAAAGGCTCCGCCGCCTCGGCCATTTCGGCGAGAGCCGCGAAGGAGTGGTTCTGGCCTTCCTTGTCCCACTGGCGCTTGCATTCCTGGATCAGCCACAGGCCTGCGATGTTTTTGAGGAAACGGACGGTGTGGTTTACGCCGAGCTCGTTGCAGAAACCGAACGACAGCGCCTCGTAGCTGCGGATGGGATGTTTCCGCTCCACACCCATGATCGACCAGGTGCCGGAGGAGAGCCAAAGCGGCTCCTCCTCGGTGAGCGGGATGCCGGCCACGGCGGAGGCGGTGTCGTGGCAAGGGGCGACGACGAACGGGATGTCGCAGCGCCCGAGCGTGTCCTTGAGCGCCGGGCGCAGCGGGCCGAGCACGGTGCCGGGGGAGACGATGTTTCCGAAAATCCGATCCGGCAGACCGAGCGCGGAGATGACCTCATGCGACCAGTGCCCGGTTTCGGCATCGAGGAGTTGGGAGGTGGAGGCGTTCGTGCGCTCGACCGCTTTCACGCCGGTGAGCCAGTAGGCGAGGATGTCCGGGATGAAAAGGATGTTGCCCGCATGGGAGAGGGATTTGCTTTCGCGCAGCTTGAGCGAGAGGAGGTGGAGGGCGCTGTTGTAGAAGTTCGTCTTGATGCCGGTGCGGCTGAAAATGTCGTCCTCGGACATGAGGTCGTGCATTTTTTCCGCCATGCCCTCGAAGCGGGGATCGCGGTATTGGTGAGGCGGGCCGATTAGCTCGCCGGAGTGGTCGAAGAGACCGAAATCGCAGCCCCATGTGTCGATACCGATGGATGCGATGTTTTCGCCATGGGTTTCGATGGCCTTTTTCAGACCGGCGAGGATCTCATGGTATAGGCCGAGAATGTTCCAATAGAGGCCGGTCGGCAGCTCGATGGCGGGGTTATCGAAACGGTGAATCTCGGTCAGAGTGAGCTTTCCGCCGGACGGGATGGCGGCCATCACACGGCCGCTGCTCGCCCCGAGATCGACGGCGATACGAACTTTTGCTTGGTTTTCCTGATTGGACACGCCGCAGTGTTGCCCCCGGTCTTGCGGCCATGCAAATCAGAAACGTCAGGAAAACCACTCTTCCGGAGGAGCGATGACCTGAAGCCCCTCGATAAAGCGGAAATGCGCGTCGGATGTCAGAACCGCCGCCGAATTCCGCAATGCGCAGGCGGCGATGATGATGTCGGTTCCGGGAATCACCTTGCCCTGCCGGTCGAGCTGCCAGGCCAGATCGGTCGCCTCCGGCCAGAAAGCGGCATCGGTGCGGACGTTGATCATGATGTCCATGAAAGAGCTGATCCGTTGGCGCACCCTCGGGTTTTTCAGTCCGCGAAGCACCTCCAGCCTCACCATGCCGCATGTCACAAGTTCCGAACTGCCCATCCACTCGCCCAGGATGCTGACGGGATCACGCCCATACTTCATCAGGTCGATATAGACATTCGTGTCCACAAGTATCTCAATGGCCATATTATTTGGGATCTTCGGCGACTTTGCTGGATGGGAAATCCTCGTGGGTGTAGGGGGTGATGTTCAGGTTGTTGGGATCGTATCCGGGGATCACGGCGTCCGCCAATTCCTCGCTGGTCATGCCCATGCCCTACTTGATAAATTCGCGCATGCTTACCCTACGATCCATTTCGCGCAAAGCCATTTCCACGGCCTCGGTCTTGCTTTCGCAGCCGTAGGCCTCGACCACCCTTTTCAACAGGGCCTCGTCTATGTGCATTGTCATTTTCATGCCATACCTAATATGGCACATAACTCCTGCCGTAAAGAAAAATTGCCCGAAACTTAATATTCGATATCCTGCGAACGGCTGATCGGTTCGCGCAGCGGGGTCAGGATGCCTTGGTCGAGGCGGTAAACCCATGAGTGAATCGCGAGTAACTGACCGCGTTCCCACGCGTCCTCCACGATGGTGGTTCGGGCGACGTGCCTGGCCTGCGAAAGCACGTTGAGTTCGCAAAGGCGGTCGAGCTTTGATCCTTCATCGAGCGCAGCGAGTTCATCCTTGTGGATTCGTTTTAGGGAACGGATCGGGGCGAGCCAGTTGTCGATGATACCATGGCGGACATTGTCGAAAGCGGCCTTCACCCCGCCGCAGCCGTAGTGGCCGCATACAATCACGTGTCTTACTTTCAGGACATCCACGGCGTATTGGAGGACGGCGAGGACGTTGAAGTCCGTCTCCTGCACCACGTTTGCTACATTGCGGTGAACGAACACCTCGCCTGGTGGCAGGCCGGTGATTTGGTTCGCGGGAACCCGGGAGTCCGAGCAGCCGATCCAGAAAAACCTCGGACTTTGCTGTTGGGCGAGGTGGGTGAAAAATTCCGGATCGCTTCGGCGCATGCGATCCGCCCAGATGGCGTTGTTTTCGATGAGGGTCTGGATGCTTTCCATGTGCGGCGATCCTCCCCGATGAGGCACCGCGCATCCAGAGCTAAATCACGCGGTCGCGGCCGCCTTCGCATCGAACTCCGCCTTCGCCGCTTTCCGGCACTCCGCGACGAAGTGGTTGCACGCCTCGCGGCAAACCAGCGGGATCGCCTCGTTTTCCGGGGCGTTGCCGGCGATACCGTTGAAACGGGAAGCCTCGCTGTCTTCCAGCGGCGTGTTGTCGTCGAGTTTCCACAGGATCCTCTTCGCGCAGTTATGTGCCGGGCCGCAGACCTTTTGGATGAGTTCCTGCGCCCCCGCGTCGCTGATCGAACGGGCGAAGCGGTACATGCCGGTCTGGCGCCCCAGTTTATCCCGCAGATCCTCGACAGGCAGCGAGCCGTCCTGATGCCGGATGAAAAGGGCGGTGCAAGCCGGGTAGAAATGGTCGAGGGCGCGGAGCAGTTCGGTCTCGTCGTCGAGGGTCATGATCCAGCCGCGCTTGAGGTTGATCTTACCTTTCGTGAAACGGTATTCGCCGTCCTCCGCATAGGTGGAAATATCCCGCGCCATGTCCGGGCCGTGGTAATGGTCGAGGCCGCCGTAGGCCGGTTGGGTGGCGAGATCCTCGTCATCGATGTGATGGAGCGCGTAGGAAAACTCGCAGAGATCACGCTGGATCTCGATCTGCCCGATCTGGCGGATACCGCTGCGGATCAGCTTTTTCAGATGTGCGGCCAGTGTTTCCGAATCCACCGGAGTGGGCGGGGCGGGGTTGTGCTTCGTATCGAAATCGGCGACCTGATCGAGGATCACATCCGCCATGAGCGGTTCGGTGCCGATGGCGGAAGAGTAGTAGAGGTTTTTCCCGCGCAGCAAATTCGGGTTGTGCCGGAACACATCCGTCTGGCTCGCCGCCGGGCCGACCTCGCTTTCAAGCCCTAACATCACCGGGATGTCCTGATAGGAGTGCAGACCGTCCGAGATGAAGAAGGGGACGACCACCACGTTGCTCGTGTCCGCCATCTTGTCCCAATCCGCGATGAACGGCTGCTCCTCCATGTAGGCATCGGTCACCAGCGCATAGCCTGCGCCCGAGGCGGCGATGAGATCCGCCTGATCCTTGATCGCCTTCGTGGAGTTTTGGTTCAGCCCCGTGCCGTGACCCGTGATGATCAACGTCGTGTCGGCGGGATCCGCGTCGGGCGCGACCTCCTTGGCGCGTTTCAGGATGAGGCCGGTCATTGAGGAATGGATGCCGACCGGGAGGCAGTAGTGCAGGGTTTTTCCGTTGCGCCGGGTGGTTGGGCCGTCGAGTTCGAGCTCACGCGGGATGACATCCTGGGTGAAATAGCCTTCGCT
>JAIXQS010000028.1 GCA_027485615.1 Verrucomicrobiaceae bacterium | reverse complement strand
TAGCTCTGCGCCACCCAGTACCAACGCCCGACCGGGAAGGTTTTGTCCTGGAACAACAGGGTCTGCTTGTAGCCGGGGCCGGTGGCGAAGGCGTCCAGGCTCCAGGCCTCGCCGGTGACGCGGATCTCGAACAGCATGCGCGTGACCGAAGGCGGGGCGCCGGGCGTCGGATCTTCTTCGTTGAGGTGGAACCAGCGCTGGGCGAAGACGCCACCGTCCGGGCGGAACAGCGCCTCGAAGGTGAACTGGGACATGCCCGCCAGCGGGTGACGGTCGATGACCAGCCGGTCGTCGACGCCGTCGAATTGCACGGCCTTGCCATAGGGGGTGTCGATCAGGCGCGGATCGCCCTCGACCGTGGTCGCGACGCCGCCGATGTTGGTCAGGCGATCGAAGGTCCAGCGCGTCTGGTCGGGCGCGTCGCGCGGCGGCCGCCGCCCCATGGCGGAGGCGTCAAGACCGGCTGAAAGCGCGCCAAGACCGCCGAGCACGACTCGTCGTCCGATCGGTCGCGAAAGCTCGCCGAAGGCCTTGAACGCGGTCATGACGTCTCCTCCCCGATGCGCTTACTGACACCGGTATCAGCGTCGATGCTGCGGCTGCGCCAGGGCTTTTTCAAGCCGAAACCGGCGCTTTGTTTCAGAGGAAGAAAGAGTTGGTGCGGGCGGTCGGGGTCGAACCGACACTCCTTTCGGAACCGGATTTTGAGTCCGGCGCGTCTACCAGTTCCACCACCGAGGCAGGAGCCTACCGGCAGGCCGGCAGTGCGCGCCGGATTATCGCTGATTTGGAAACACAGGGCAAATGGCCGTTGCGACCGGGTTCCGGCGGCGACGGCCCAAGCCCGCTTACTGCATGTGTTGCCCGCCATTGATCGCGATGTTTGCCCCGGTCACGAATGCTGCCTCCTCCGAGGCGAGATAAGCGACCAGGCCTGCGACTTCCTCCGGCTTGCCGAGGCGGCCCATCGGGATCTGCGGCAGGATCTTGGTTTCCAGGACTTCGGGTGCAATCGCCGTGACCATCTTGGTGCCGATGTAGCCGGGCGAGATGGTGTTCACGGTCACGCCCTTGCGCGCTACCTCGTAGGCCAGTGCCTTGGTGAAGCCATGCATGCCGGCCTTGGCAGCGGAGTAGTTGGTCTGGCCAAATGCGCCTTTCTGGCCGTTGACGGACGAGATGTTGATGATCCGTCCCCAGCCGCGCTCGACCATGCCGTCGCAGACCGGCTTGGTCATGTTGAACACCGAATCAAGGTTGGTCTTGAGCACCGTGTCCCAGTTGACCTTGTCCATCTTCTTGAACGTCATGTCGCGCGTGATGCCGGCGTTGTTGACCAGCACGTCCACGGGTCCCATGTCCTTGACGATCTTCGAGATGCATTCCTGCGCCGACGCATAGTCGGACACATCACAAGGATAGGCGCGGAAGGTGTAGCCCTTTTCCTTCATCTCGGCCAGCCACCCCTCGACCTTCGTATTGCCCGGGGAATAGGTGGTGGCCACGTCGTAACCCATGTCGGCCATCTTCATGCAAATGGCTTCGCCCAGGCCGCCCATGCCACCGGTCACCAAAGTCACTCTGCTCATAGTTGTCTGCTCCAGATTTATTTGAGTTAGTGCAGCAAAAACCGTGTCGCCGGATCAGCGCTCGATCGCCAGTGCAACGCCCATGCCACCGCCGATGCACAGGCTGGCCAGGCCGCGCTTTGCGTCGCGACGAATCATTTCGTGGATCAGGGTCACCAGAATGCGGCAGCCGGACGCGCCAATCGGGTGTCCGATGGCGATCGCACCGCCGTTGACATTGATCTTGCTGGTGTCCCAGCCCATCTCCTTGTTGACGGCGAGTGCCTGGGCGGCAAAGGCTTCGTTGATTTCCATGAGGTCGAGGTCGCGATGACTCCAGCCGGCTTTCTGCAGGCAGCGCTGGCTGGCCGACACCGGACCCATGCCCATGATGCTGGGATCAAGGCCGGACGACGCGTAGGATTTGATTCTTGCCAGCGGCTTCAGGCCCAGTTGCTGCGCCTTCTTGGCTGACATCATCATCACCGCAGCGGCGCCATCATTGATGCCCGACGCATTGCCGGCAGTGACCGTGCCTTCCTTGTTGAATGCCGGGCGCAGTCCCGACAGCGCTTCAGCCGTCGTGCCCGGCTTGATGTATTCGTCGCTGTCGAACACGATATTGCCTTTCTTCGACGGGATCTCCAGCGCGAGGATCTCGTCCCGGAACTTGCCTGCCTTTTGTGCAGCCTCGGCCTTGTTCTGGGAGGCGGCGGCAAACTCGTCCTGCTCGGTGCGCGACACGTTGTACTTCTTCGCGACGTTTTCGGCAGTGATGCCCATGTGGTACTGGTTGTACACGTCCCACAGGCCGTCGACGATCATGGTGTCGACCAGTTTCGCGTCGCCCATGCGGAAGCCGTCGCGTGAATTATTCAGTACATGCGGCGACGCGCTCATGTTCTCCTGGCCGCCTGCGATCACGATGTCGGCATCGCCGCACAGGATGGCCTGTGCTGCAAGGTGGGTGGCCTTCAGGCCGCTGCCGCAGACCTTGTTGATCGTCATGCCGGGCACCATGTCGGGCAGGCCGGCCTTGATCACCGCCTGGCGGGCAGGGTTCTGGCCGACGCCTGCGGTCAGCACCTGCCCCATGATGACTTCGCTGATTTGCTGCGGATCGATGCCGGTCTGCGCGACCAGTCCCTTGATCACATGTGCGCCAAGTTCCGCTGCAGGAATCCTGGCAATCGTTCCCCCGAACTTGCCGACCGCAGTGCGTGCGGCCGCGACAATTACAACCTCTTCCATTGTTGTTCTCCGATCGTTGCTTCGATAGATACCAGACTGCTGAACTGCAGGTACTGCCGATGTCCTGTCGACAGGGCATCGTTGTAAAGCGCTCAATGCTAGCAATCGCCGTTCCGCCACTTTTGATAGCGGTCAAGCGCGAATGACAATTCGATCAGCTTCGCGCTGGTCGGTTCGGAGGGATAAATGTGAGGTCGCAGATTGAACAAGATGTCGATGCATGGGCATCGGCCAGCGTGTTCGGGACAGCTCCGGCATGTCGAGAGCGGTATCTCGGAGGACGGACAATCGGCACAGCCGATACAGGCGTGCGCGAAAGGGGTCGGCAGCGGCCGGGTGGGCGCTGCCCGACAGTATCGCTATCCGGTTCCAAAGTCTCCGTAAAAGTTATTGTTCAGACCGGCAAAACTGCTCTGAATATTAGCGCGATAAATTGTGTAGAGGTAAACAATTTTCTTACAAAAACTGACGCCTCAGAGTGTCAACTTTGATTGCATGTGGCCGGGTGGCCGAGTTCTACTGCGGACTCAGCGGGCGTATTTTCAGGTCCTTGCGGCTGAGTGCGCGGCTCAGGATTTTGTAGGTGTCGAGATCGAAGGCAGGCCGGGAGGGGGATTGTTCAAGGAGTGACCACAGCGCATCTTCGGAGCGTGCCGTACCGAGATAGCACCAGTTGTTGACTACGTGGATATCGGTGCGATCGCCTTCGCCCTCGACCAGGCCGACCGCGCCCGGCCAGGGCCAGACCTTGACGTGCAGGTTGGCGAGCGCTGCTTCCAGCCGGGCACGATGGAAGGATTCGTCTTCCTTGCCGATGCAGACCCCCTTGCAGCGCTTCAGCTGCCAGTTGAAGCAGGGCTTGTTCGAGCCGACCCGGCCCTCGAGGCCCAGCTGGACCAGGCACAGCTGGTGCGACTCGGCCAGCTCGCGCAAGGCAGTCTCCGCCTTGCGCTTCGTGCTGAACAATCCGTACAGGCGTTCGGCACGGCCAAAGTCGTCTTCGCTCGCATGGGCCAGCACCGGCAGCGTATGCCCTCGCGCATCGTCTTTCAGCCGCCACGCGCACAGGTCACCCTGGCGGCGCAGGAGCCGGTTGTGCACCGGTTGCAGGTCCTTCACCAGCTGGGCCTCGAGCAATAGCGCACCGATCTCGCCGGCAGTCTCGCGCACTTCGATGCGGTACAGCTGCTGAGACAGCCGCATGTCCTTGTACAGCTTGTGATCCGAATTGAAATGCGAGAGCACGCGCTGGCGCAGCCGCACGCTTTTGCCGACGTACAGCGGCATGTCGTTCTCGCCGAAGAACAGGTAGACGCCGGGTGTGTCCGGTATATGGTCCAGCGCATCGGTCGGCAAGTGCGACGGAAGGCTCGGACGTTGCAGCAGTGACTGCAGCGCGCCGTTGAAGGTGTCGGCAGGCAGTCCGGCGTTCAGCTTTTGCCAGAGCTGCCAGAGCAGGTCGGCATCGGCCAGCGCGCGATGGCGCGCATTCGCCTTCAGGCCGTGGCGCTCGATCAGCGAGTCGAGGTTGTGCTTGCGCTCGGTCGGAAACAGCGCTCGTGACAGCTTGACCGTACACAGCACATCGGATTTGTAGGGCAGGCCGGCTTCACTGAACGCATTGCGCAGGAATCCGTAGTCGAAGCGTGCATTGTGTGCAATGAACAGCGCACCCTGCAGCCGCTCATGCAGTGCGGGGGCGAGTTCCGCAAAGGTGGGCGCATCCTTCACCATTGCATTGCTGATGCCGGTCAGGCCCTGGATGAACGCGGGGATCGGCACCTCCGGGTTCACCAGGCTGGACCAGTGGGTGGCCGTGCCATTCGCGTCGACCTCGACAAGGCCGATCTCGGTAATGCGGTCGGACACCGGATTGGTGCCGGTGGTCTCCAGGTCGAGGAAGACCAGTCTGTCGAGTTTCATTCACTTCCCATGCACGCCAGGCGGCGCGCGTTGTCACTTGCCCCAGCTGTCCTTCAGGGTGACGATGCGATTGAATACCGGCAGGCCCGGTGTCGAGTCCACCCGGTCCGCCACGAAATAGCCGTGCCGTTCGAACTGGAATTTGTCGTCCGGGCGCGCCTGATTTGCACCGGCTTCGAGATAGGCGGTAATCACCGTCTTCGAGTCCGGATTCAGTTCCTGGCGGAAGTCCTTGCCGCCGGCATCCGGATGCGGATCCTTGAACAGGCGGTCATACATCCGGACTTCGGCTTTCACTGCATGGGGCGCGGACACCCAGTGGATGTTGCCCTTCACCTTGTAGTTGTTCGCGCCCTCGGTGCCGCTCTTGCTGTCGGGGAAATAGGTGCAGTGCACCGCAATCACGTTGCCGTTGTCGTCTTTGTCGCAGCCAGTGCATTCAACGACATAGCCATAGCGCAGGCGGACTTTGTTGCCGGGGAACAGGCGGAAGTAGCCCTTGCTCGGCACTTCCATGAAATCTTCCTCTTCAATCCACAACTCGCGGCTGAGCGGGAAGCTGCGGTTGCCACGTTCCGGATGGTGCGGATGGACCGGGGCGCTGCACCCTTCGCTCTCACCTTCCGGATAGTTGTCGATGACCAGCTTCAATGGTTTCAGTACGCCGACGATGCGCGGTGCCTTGGCATCCAGGTCGTCGCGCAGCGCGCCTTCGAGGATGCTCATGTCGATCCAGCTGTCGGCCTTGGCCACGCCGATGCGCTCGGCAAACAGCTGTATCGACTCCGGTGTAAAGCCGCGGCGACGGATGCCGACAATGGTCGGCATGCGCGGGTCATCCCAGCCGTCGACAATCTTTTCCTCGACCAGTTGCAGCAGCTTGCGCTTGCTGGTGATTGCGTAGGTCAGGTTGAGGCGTGCGAACTCGTACTGCTGCGGCACCGGCTTTTTGAAAAAGCCACCCTCGGCCAGGCGTTCGAGTATCCAGTCGTAAAACGGCCGGTGATCCTGGAACTCCAGCGTGCACAGCGAATGCGTGATGTTCTCGATCGCATCCGAAATCGGATGCGCGTAGTCATACATCGGGTAAATGCACCACTGGTCGCCGGTACGGTGGTGATGCGCATGCCGGATGCGGTAGATCGCCGGATCGCGCATGTTCATGTTCGGCGAAGCCATGTCGATTTTGGCGCGCAGGATATGGGTGCCGTCGGGGAACTCGCCGGCCTTCATCCTGCGCAGCAGATCGAGCGATTCGGGCGCGGGCCTGTCGCGGAAGGGCGAGTTCTTGCCCGGCTCGGAAAAGCTGCCGCGGTTGGCGGCCATGTCTTCCGCACTCTGGCTGTCGACATAGGCATGGCCGGCCGTCACCAGCCACTCGGCCATTGCATACAGTTGCTCGAAGTAGTCGCTGGCGAAGTATTTGTGCTCGTCACCCGCATGCTGCCAGGAGAAGCCCAGCCATTCGACGCTGTCGATGATGGTGTCGACGTATTCCTGTTCTTCCTTGGTCGGGTTGGTGTCGTCGAAGCGCAAGTGGCAGCGGCCGTCATAGTCGCGCGCCAGCCCGAAATTCAGGCAGATCGATTTCGCGTGCCCAATGTGCAGGTAGCCGTTCGGCTCCGGCGGGAAGCGGGTGATGACAGAGGGCAGCGGCTTGCCTTGCCGGTCGGTCCGGCTTGCGTATTTGTCGTTCTGGAGGTCGGTGTCGATAATGCCGCGCAAAAAATTCGACGGCGCGGCTGACACGCCGTTGCTGCTGTCATTGCCCATGGATAAGGAAGATAATGCGGTGAAGGATGACCCGCATTTTACCGTAGACACGCAACCCGGCTGCTGCGACGCAGCGCCTGCAATCCCGGACCCTCATGTGGATTTACCCCGACCTGATCGCCCACCGCGGCGGCGGCACGCTCGCCCCGGAAAACACGCTGGCCGCTTTGCGCTGCGCTGTCGCGCACGGCTTTCGCGCAGTCGAGTTCGATGTCATGGGCGTGGCCGGCGGGGAGCTGGTACTGATGCATGACACCGAGCTGGGGCGCACGGTGCCCGGCAGCGGCCCGGTGGCCCGCCTGACCGCTGCCGAGCTGGCGGCCATGGATGCCGGCAGCTGGCTCGGCGAGCACTGGCGCGGCGAGCCGGTGCCCGGGTTCGGGCAGGCGGCAGCGTTCTGCGTGGCCCATGGGTTGCTGATGAATGCCGAGATCAAGCCTGCGCCCGGGCTCGAGGCCGACACCGGGCACCGTATCGCGCAGGCGTGCCAGGCGCTGCCTGCGGGCAGTGTCCTGCTGTCCTCGTTCTCGGTCGAGGCCCTGCAGGCCGCCAGGGCAGCGGCGCCGGACGTACCGCGCGCGCTGCTGGTCGGCGCGGTGCCCGACGACTGGCGGGCGCAACTGGATGCCCTGGCGGCCGTCGCGCTGCATGCACGCGAATCGGGCCTGGGCGCGGCGCAGGTGGCCGCAGTGAAAGCCGCCGGTTTCGGGCTGATGGCCTATACCGTCAACGATCCGGCGCGGGCCCGTGAGCTGTTCGCATCCGGCGTCGATGCCGTCTGCACCGACCGGCTCGACCTGATTGCAGACCGCCTGCCAAACGCCTGATTTTCAGCGGGTATAATCCCCGGCTTGCCGACCGTCCCGCGGCCGAACCGAACGACACGCCAGCCATGAAATCTTCCGAGATCCGCGAAAAATTCCTCAGCTTCTTCGCCTCCAAGGGCCACACCGTAGTGCGCTCCTCCAGCCTGGTGCCGGGCAATGACCCGACCCTGCTGTTCACCAATTCCGGCATGGTGCAGTTCAAGGACGTGTTCCTCGGCACCGAAAAGCGCGGCTATGTGCGCGCTGCCTCGGTGCAGCGCTGCCTGCGCGCCGGCGGCAAGCACAACGACCTCGAGAACGTCGGCTACACCGCGCGCCACCATACTTTTTTCGAAATGCTCGGTAACTGGTCGTTCGGCGATTACTTCAAGAAGGACTCGCTGGTCTGGGCGTATGAGCTGCTGACCCAGGTGTACGGGCTGCCCGCCGAAAAGCTTTGGGCGACCGTCTACCACACCGACGACGAGGCCTATGACATCTGGACCAAGGTGATTGGCCTGCCGCCGGAGCGCGTGGTGCGCATCGGCGACAACAAGGGCGCTCCCTATGCTTCCGACAATTTCTGGCAGATGGCTGATACCGGTCCCTGCGGCCCGTGCTCTGAAATCTTCTACGACCACGGCCCGGATGTCTGGGGCGGCCCGCCCGGCAGCGCCGAGCAGGATGGCGACCGTTACATCGAGATCTGGAACAACGTGTTCATGCAGTTCGACCGCCAGATCGACCCGGCCACCGGCGAATACACGCTGACCCCGTTGCCGGCGCCTTGCGTCGATACCGGCATGGGCCTCGAGCGCCTGGCAGCCGTGCTGCAGCATGTGCACAGCAATTACGAGATCGACCTGTTCGACCGGCTGGTCAGGGCCGCGGCACGCGAAACCGGGGCGACCGACCTTGGCAATGCATCGCTGCGCGTGATTGCCGACCACATTCGCGCCTGTGCTTTCCTTGTCACCGACGGGGTGGTGCCGGGCAGCGAAGGGCGTGCCTATGTGCTGCGCCGGATCATCCGTCGCGCACTGCGCCACGGCAACAAGCTCGGCCAGAAGAAGCCCTTCTTCCACAAGCTGGTGCCCGACCTGGTGAAGGAAATGGGCGAGGCCTATCCGGAGCTGGCCGAGGCCGCCGACCGCGTGACGATGGTGCTGAAGCAGGAAGAAGAGCGCTTTGGCGAGACGCTGGACAATGGCATGAAGATCCTCGAGGCGGCACTGGCGAAAGATCCGGGCCGGCTCGACGGCCGGACCGCTTTCACGCTGTACGACACCTATGGTTTCCCGCTCGACCTGACGGCCGACATCTGCCGCGAGCGCGATGTCTCGCTGGACGAGGCCGGCTTCCATGACGCGATGGAAAAGCAGAAGTCGGCAGCACGCGCGGCCGGCAAGTTCGAAATGGCGGCCGGCATCGATTATGCGGGCCCGAAGACCCTGTTCACCGGCTATGACGCACTGACTGGCGAGGCCCGCGTGCTTGCGCTGTTCGTGGGCGGCGAGTCGGTGCAGCGTATCGATGCCGGACAGGAAGCGACGGTAATTCTCGATACGACGCCGTTCTATGCCGAGTCGGGCGGACAGGCCGGGGATGTCGGCGTGATCGAGGCGGGCAGTGCGCGCTTCGAAGTGGCCGACACCCGCAAGGTGCAGCCGGACGTGTTTGGTCATCACGGCACGCTCGCCGGTGGCGCGCTGGCGGTCGGCGATGCGGTTGCCTGCAAGGTGGACGCGGCAGTTCGCGCAGCCACCATGCGCAACCATTCGGCGACCCACCTGATGCACAAGGCCCTGCGCATGGTGCTCGGCGGCCACGTCGTGCAGAAAGGCTCGCTGGTCGACCGCGACAAGACCCGCTTCGACTTCAGCCACAACGCGCCGCTGACAGCCGACGAGATCCGCCGCGTCGAGGCGCTGGTGAATCACGAAATCCTGAGCAACGCTGCCACCGACGCGCAGCACATGCCGTATGACGACGCGATCAAGGCCGGTGCAATGGCGCTGTTCGGCGAAAAATATGGCGACACGGTGCGCGTGCTCGGTATCGGCTCGTCAACCGAGCTGTGCGGCGGCACGCACGTGACCCGCACCGGCGATATCGGCCTGTTCAAGATCGTTTCCGAAGGCGGCGTCGCGGCCGGCATCCGGCGCGTCGAAGCCGTGACCGGCGAGAACGCGCTCTCTCTGGTGCAGTCCATGGCGGCGCGCATCCACGAGGCCGCGGCCGCACTGAAGTCGCAGCCGGAAGAGATCACCGGCCGCATCCTGCAGGTGCAGGAGCAGGTGCGTTCGCTCGAGAAGGAGCTGGCGTCGCTGAAGGCGAAGATGGCTTCCGGCCAGGGCGACGAACTGCTGGCGCAGGCGGTGGATATCCAGGGCATCAAGGTGCTGGCCGCCACGCTCGAGGGCGCCGATGTCGCGACCCTGCGCAGCGTCATGGACAAGATGAAGGACAAGCTCAAGACAGCGGCCATCGTGCTGGCGGCCGTCAATGACGGGAAGGTCAGCCTGATCGCCGGTGTGACCGCCGATGCCACGTCCAAAGTGAAAGCCGGCGAACTGGTCAACCATGTCGCGCAGCAGGTCGGCGGCAAGGGCGGCGGCCGGCCCGACATGGCGCAGGCTGGCGGTACCGACCCGAGCGGCCTGTCGGCCGCCCTGGCATCGGTCAGTGGCTGGGTCAGCCAGCGGGTCGTTTCCTGAGCGGGTACGAAAAGATGGAATTCCAGAAAGACCTCGATGCGCGCGGCCTGAATTGCCCGCTGCCGATCCTGAAAGCCAAGAAGGCACTGGCTGACATGGTGTCCGGCGACGTGCTGCGGGTGCTGGCAACCGATCCCGGTTCCGTGCGCGATTTCAATGCCTTTGCCCGCCAGACCGGCAATGCTTTGCTCGGGCATGAGGAAAATTCAGAAGTGGCAGTGAAGGAATTCACCTTTTACCTGCGTCGCAAATAACCAGGCCGTGCCCGGTTCCCCGGGTGTCCCGCGGCCCGGGGAGCAAGTTTTTCCGGTGCGTTGTGCCGTTAAAGTGCACGACCGTGCCGGAATTTTGCGGGCCCGGTCATTCGCCCCTATAATTTTGCAGTTTACGTAAACGTCAATCAGCCCGGCAGGGCGCAATGAGGATTTCCATGAAGGTACTGGTTCCCGTCAAACGCGTGGTCGACTACAACGTCAAGGTCCGCGTGAAGTCCGATGGCAGCGGTGTCGACATCGCGAACGTGAAGATGTCGATGAATCCGTTCGATGAAATTGCGGTGGAAGAGGCGATGCGCCTGAAAGAGGCAGGCAAGGTGGCCGAGGTGGTCGCCGTGTCCTGCGGCGTTACGCAGTGCCAGGAAACCCTGCGCACCGCGATGGCGATCGGCGCTGACCGCGCCATCCTCGCCGAGACCGAGGTCGAGCTGCAGCCGCTGGCGGTCGCCAAACTGCTGAAAGCCCTGGTGGACAAGGAGCAGCCGCAGCTGGTCATCCTCGGCAAGCAGGCGATCGATGACGACTGCAACCAGACCGGCCAGATGCTGGCCGCGCTGCTCGGCTGGCCGCAGGCTACCTTCGCGTCGAAAGTCGTGGTCGAGGACGGCAAGGCCGTCGTGACCCGTGAAGTCGACGGCGGACTGGAGACGGTCTCGCTGGCGCTGCCGGCGATCGTCACTACCGACCTGCGCCTGAACGAGCCGCGCTATGTGACGCTGCCGAACATCATGAAGGCGAAGAAGAAGCCGCTCGACGTCGTCAAGCCCGAAGACCTGGGCGTCGACGTGGCGCCGCGCCTGAAGACGCTGAAAGTCGCCGAACCGCCGAAGCGCTCGGCCGGCACCATGGTGCCCGACGTCGCGACCCTGGTCGCGAAACTGAAAAACGAAGCCAAAGTGATCTGACAGGAACCGCCATGACCGCACTCGTCATCGCCGAACACGACAATGCGTCGCTGAAGGCCAGCACCCTCCACACCGTCACCGCTGCCGCGAAGTGCAGCAATGAAGTCCATGTCCTGGTCGCCGGGCACCAGTGCGAAGCGGCGGCCGCCGCTGCCGCGCAGGTCGCCGGCGTGGCCAAAGTGATCGTGGTCGACGCCGAGCCATTCGCGAATGGCCTCGCCGAAAACGTCGCCGCACAGGCGCTCGCGATCGCGAAAAACTATTCGCACGTGCTTGCGCCGGCGACCGCCTACGGCAAGAACATCCTGCCGCGGGTCGCCGCCTGCCTCGATGTCGGCCAGATTTCGGAAATCACCAGGGTCGATGCGCCGGATACTTTCGAGCGCCCGATCTACGCAGGCAACGCCATCGCGACGGTGCAGTCGATCGACCCGATCAAGGTGATCACCGTACGTGCGACCGGTTTCGATGCCGCGGCGACCGGCGGCTCGGCCGCGATCGAAAAGCTTGATGCGGTCGCCGATTCCGGCAAGTCGGCATTCGTGTCGCGCGAACTGGCCAAATCCGACCGTCCGGAACTCACGGCAGCCAAGATCATCGTGTCCGGTGGTCGCGGCCTGGGCTCGGCAGACAACTTCAAGCTGCTCGAGCCGCTGGCCGACAAGCTGGGTGCTGCGATGGGCGCATCGCGTGCTGCTGTCGACGCCGGCTATGTGCCGAACGACTGGCAGGTTGGCCAGACCGGCAAGATCGTCGCCCCGCAGCTGTACATCGCGGTCGGCATCTCGGGGGCGATCCAGCACCTGGCCGGCATGAAGGACTCGAAGACCATCGTGGCAATCAACAAGGATCCCGAAGCGCCGATTTTCAGCGTGGCCGACTACGGCCTGGTCGGCGACCTGTTCGAGGCCGTGCCAGAGATGGTCAAGGAAATCGGCTGAGCTCGGCAGCGACCCTGATGAGACAGCCTGCGGCCGTACTGTCATGCATGTGACAGACGGCCGTTTTTGTTGGTGACACAATCCTGAACAAAAAACCTGGAGACGATGATGAGCTACACCGCGCCATTGAAGGACATGGCCTTCGTGATGAACGAACTCGCCGGACTGGAGGCAGTCAGCCGCCTGCCGGGCTGCGAAGATGCAACGCCGGAAACGGCCGAAGCGGTGCTCGAGGAAAATGCGAAATTCTGCGGTGAAGTCGTTGCGCCACTGAACTGGGCGGGCGACCAGCAGCCGAGCCACTGGCATGACGGCCAGGTCACCACCACGCCGGGCTTCCGGGACGCGTTCAAGGCCTTTGGCGAAGCCGGCTGGCAGGGGCTGCAGCATCCGCAGGAATATGGCGGGCAGGGCCTGCCCAAGCTGCTGGCCACCCCCTGCATCGAAATGCTGAACTCGGCCAACCTGTCTTTTGCCTTGTGCCCGCTGCTGACCGATGGCGCGATCGAGGCGCTGATGACGGCCGGTACCGATGCGCAGAAGCAGCTGTACATCCCGAAGATGGTGTCCGGCGAGTGGACCGGCACCATGAACCTGACCGAGCCGCAGGCCGGCTCCGACCTGGCGCTGGTGCGCACGCGTGCCGTGCCGCAGGACGACGGCAGTTTCAAGGTCTACGGCACCAAGATCTACATCACTTACGGCGAGCACGACATGGCGGACAACATCGTGCACCTGGTGCTCGCCCGCACGCCGAACGCGCCCGAGGGCGTGAAAGGCATTTCGCTGTTCATCGTGCCGAAATTCCTGGTCAACGCCGACGGCTCGCCGGGTGCGCGCAACGACGTGCATTGCGTGTCGATCGAGCACAAGCTCGGCATCAAGGCCAGCCCGACCGCCGTGCTGCAGTTCGGCGACCACGGAGGGGCCATCGGCTATCTGGTCGGCGAAGAGAACCGCGGCCTCGAGTACATGTTCATCATGATGAACGCCGCCCGTTTTGCCGTAGGCATGCAGGGTGTGGCCGTCGCCGAGCGGGCCTACCAGAAGGCCGTGCAGTACGCGCGGGACCGGGTGCAGTCGCGCGACCTCGCCGGCTCGGCCGGGCCGGTGGCGATCATTCATCACCCCGACGTCAAGCGCATGCTGATGAGCATGCGGGCGCAGACCGAAGCGGCGCGGGCGCTGGCCTACGTGACTGCGGCCGCCTTCGACGCCGCGCATCACCATCCGGACGCGGCTGTTCGCCAATCCAATGCGGCGTTTTATGAATTCATGGTGCCGATCGTCAAGGGCTGGTCGACCGAGCTGTCGCTCGATGTGACGTCGACCGGTGTGCAGGTGCATGGTGGCATGGGTTTCATCGAAGAAACCGGCGCTGCCCAGCACTACCGCGATGCACGCATCCTGACCATCTACGAGGGCACGACCGCGATCCAGGCGAATGACCTGGTCGGACGCAAGACGGCGCGCGACGGCGGCGCCATTGCGAAAGGCATCATTGCGCAAGTGAAGGCGACTGCCGTCGAGCTGGCTGCTGCGGATTCTGCCGACCTGCAGGCCATCGCTCGCCGGCTGACAACGGCGGCCGACGCGCTCGAGCAGGTGGTGGATTTCATTGCGTCGACCATGAAGGCCGACATCAAGGCCGTATTCGCCGGCAGCGTGCCTTACCTGAAAATGGCCGGCGTGGTGTTCGGCGGCTGGCAGATGGCGCGCGCGGCGCTGGTGGCGCGGCAGCAACTGGCGGACGGCCATGGCGACGCGGACTTCCTGCGCGCCAAGCTGGGTACGGCGCGCTTCTTTGCCGATTACTACCTGTCCACCGCCCCGGCATCGCGCGATGCGATCGTGGACGGCAGCGCCGGCGTCCTCGCGCTGTCCGAAGAACAGTTCTGAATGGCGGGTTCGGTCAGGGCGGACGCCTGCGGCCTCAGCCGTAGGCGCCGCCCGTGAGCATCAGGTCGAGCGCGCGCGCGAGTATGGTCAGCAGCAGGGTCGCACCGTAGAACAGATTGGCAACCATCAGTACAGCGACCGGCCAGCGTGAACTGGTCTGGCGACCGGAATCCGGGTTCCAGCGGGTATCCCATTGTTCATCCGGCATCAGTCCGATGACAAAGGTTTCTATGCTGGCCGCCAGCATCGACAGGAGCAGCGGGGCGGCGGTGACCAGCAGCGGCTGGTCGGGAAGTGCGGCGATCAGGGCGGCGGTGGCCGGCAGGCTGGAAAAATGCAGCCACCCCCACAGGTCTCCGAGCCCGCGCAGGTAGAAGCGGTGCAGTCCGGCAGCGCCCAACAGGAAGGACAGCAGCGCGGCGAGGGTTTTGTTCTTGTGGGTCGGAGTCATGCCAGGTAAGGGAAGTTGCGGGAAGGTGCCAATTCTGTACCCGATTGGCAATTTTTTCAGGCGGCAGTGTGCCTCGACCCCGGCCAGTCGGCAATCCAAACCAGCGAAGCTTGTTGCCGATGAGGGAAAACTGCTATCATCACGGTCTTTTTCCGTGTCCGTACCCACTTTTTCGAGAAGATTATGGTCGTAATTCGTCTGTCCCGCGGTGGCGCCAAGAAGCGCCCGTTCTACAACATCGTCGCTACCGACTCGCGTAACCGCCGCGATGGCCGTTTCATCGAGCGCATCGGCTTCTACAATCCGGTCGCATCGGGCGCTGCTGTCGGCTTCAGCATCCAGCAGGACCGTCTGGCTCACTGGCAGAGCGTTGGCGCACAACTGTCGCCGACCGTCGAGCGCCTGGTGAAGGCCTCGGCCAAGAAAGCAGCGTAATTTGACTTCTGGCAGTACCCCGGGACTCCCGGTTCCCGATGACCTGGTGCTGGTGGCGTATGTGTCCGGCGCCTACGGCATCAACGGATGGGTAAGGCTGAAAGCCTATTCGCCCGAGGCCAGTGCCCTGCTGCATGCCAAGACGTGGTGGCTCGACAAGCCGGACTTGCATGATGTCGATGTGATGCAGGTGCGGCCGCAAGGCGAGGACATCGTTGCGCACCTGATGGGCATCGCGAGCCGCAATGCAGCCGAAGCCCTGCGCGGTGCGACCGTGCAGATCCGGCGATCGCATTTTCCGCCGCTGGAAGAAAACGAGTTTTACTGGATTGACCTGATCGGCCATGCGGTGGTCAACCTGGCCGGCGAATCGCTCGGCACGGTGACCAGCCTGATCGATAACGGTGCGCACCCGATCTTGCGTGTCGAGGTTCCGGCGCAGGGCACGGACAAGCCGCAGGAACTGCTGATACCGTTTGTCGAGCGCTTCGTGCCCAAGGTCGACCAGCAGGCAAAAGTGATTACCGTCGATTGGGAAAAGGATTACTGATCCCGGTCGCCGCAGGGGAGTGTGATGCAGTTTGATGTCGTGACGCTCTTCCCCGAGATGTTCAGTGCACTGACGGCGTCGGGTATCACCCGGCGCGCGTTCGAGCAGGAGCGATGTGGCCTGACCCTGTGGAATCCGCGGGATTTCACCTCCGACAGGCATCGCACGGTAGATGACCGGCCCTATGGTGGTGGTCCCGGCATGGTGATGATGGCCGCGCCGCTTGAGGCGGCGATCGTTGCCGCCCGCGAGCGGCAGCAGCAGAACGGACTGCCGCGGCCGCGCACGGTTTACCTGTCGCCGCAGGGGGCGCCGCTGGATCATCGCAGGGTGGTCCGGCTGGCGGCGGAGTCCGGGCTGGTTCTGCTGTGCGGTCGCTATGAGGCAGTGGACCAGCGTTTGCTGGACCGCTGCGTCGACGAGGAGATCAGCCTCGGCGATTTCGTGCTGTCGGGCGGTGAGTTGCCGGCGATGGCGCTGATGGACGCAGTAATCCGGCTGCTGCCGGGGGTGCTGAATGATGATGCATCGGCAGTCGAGGACAGCTTCGTCAACGGGCTGCTCGATTGTCCGCATTACACGCGGCCCGAAGTGTATGAAGGCGTCGCAGTGCCCGAGGTACTGCTTGGCGGTCACCACGCAGAAATAGCGAAGTGGCGACGCGAGCGGGCGCTCGAGGCAACGCTGAACAAGCGTCCCGAATTGATAGCAAGGGCGCGCGAGCAGGAATTGTTGAACAGGGCCGATGAGGCCCTGCTGAAGAAATTGCAGCAGTCGTAGCATGTTGCAGTGTCCGGGCCAAGCCCGGTTTTGTTAACCCCATCCTCTACCGGGCAATTGAAACGCATGCCGACCAGGCACGCAGGCGCCGGCAAGATGGTCTAGGAGAAAAAAATGGATCTGATCCAGCAACTCGAGCAGGAAGAAATTGCCCGTCTCGGCAAGAACATTCCTGAGTTCGCACCGGGTGACACCGTGGTCGTGAACGTGAACGTCGTCGAAGGCAACCGCAAGCGCGTGCAGGCCTACGAAGGCGTCGTGATTTCGCGCCGCAACCGTGGCCTGAACTCGAACTTCATCGTCCGCAAGATTTCCTCGGGCGAAGGCGTCGAGCGTACTTTCCAGCTGTATTCCCCGCTGATCGCCTCGATCGAGGTGAAGCGTCGTGGTGACGTGCGCCGTGCAAAGCTGTACTACCTGCGCGAGCGTTCGGGCAAGTCGGCTCGCATCCGCGAGAAGCTGCCGACTCGCAAGGCCGACGCTGCTGCGAAGTAATTGCGGCTGTGACGCATCGAAAAGGGCACCGCGTGTGCCCTTTTCTTTTTGCGCCGGCTGCCCACCCTGCATGAAGACGAGCACCTGATGACCAGCTTGCCGTTTGACCCCAGCCAGGCGCCGATCGAGGAGCGCCAGCCGGAACCCGCGCTGGCGGAACGCCTGTTGTCTGCCGATGGACTGCGCCGGCGTTTTGCCGAACCGGCGCCCTGGTCGCCGGAGTTTTCCGCCGATCCCGTGCCGGGCCGTGGCGACCGTCCGCTGGTGCAGGCCTCGGTGCTGGTGCCCATCGTCGTTCGCCCGCAGGGCCTCAACGTCCTGCTGACACTGCGCACGGCCCATCTGCATGATCACGCGGGCCAGGTCAGCTTCCCCGGCGGGCGATCCGATGCGGTCGATATCGATGCCGTGGCCACTGCGCTGCGCGAAACCGAGGAAGAGATCGGCCTGTCGCGGCGCCATATTGAAGTGCTCGGCTGCCTGCCCGACTACCAGACCGGTACCGGTTTCCTCGTCACACCGGTCATATCGCTGGTGCATCCTCCGTTCGAGCTTGCCGCCGATGAGTTTGAGGTCGCAGAAATCTTCGAGGTGCCTTTGGGATTCCTGATGGATGGCGCAAACCATCAGCGACGCAGCGCCGAACTCCCGGGCCGGACCGGCTCGCGCCGCTTCTACGCAATGCCCTACGGCAGCTACTTCATCTGGGGAGCGACGGCCGGGATGCTGCGCAATCTCTACCACTTCCTGCGCGCCGGATGAGGCCACCGACGACGAGTGTCCGGCGGCGCAGCATGCCGGCAGGCACCGACGCCCTCGGTGCGTTCCTCGCCACCTGCTAAGCTATCGGCCGTCGCCGAATTTATCCCGGATCAACGCCATGACCCTGTTTTCGATTCTCTGCGTGCTGGTGCTGGAACAGTTTCGCCCACTGCGCAGTGACAACCCGCT
>JAIXQS010000048.1 GCA_027485615.1 Verrucomicrobiaceae bacterium | reverse complement strand
CTGGTCTCTGGTCTCTGGTCTCTGGTCTCTGGTCTCTGGTCTCTGGTCTCTGGTCTCTGGTCTCTGGTCTCTGGTCTCTGGTCTCTTCTTAACGCTTGTCTTGGGTGCCGTCGATGTAGGCGATGATGGCAGGGATGGCTTGGCAAAGCACCTTGGCCACATCCTCGTAGGCGCGTTTGCCCATGCCGATAGGATCCGGCACATCCGCACCGATACCCTTGCCGGGCAAATCGACGAGTTCGCAGGCGAGGTAAAACTTTTCCGAGTATTCGGGGAAAAGGTCTTCGAGCACCGCGAGATGGCTGGCGGTCATCGCGAAAACATGGGTGGCGTCCTTAAGCAGCTCGTCGGAAACCGGTTGGCTCGCGAAGCCGTCCAACGGCGCCTTCATCCGGTCGCAGACAGCTTTTGTCTCCCGGCTGGCAGGCGTGCCTTTCGATGCGGCGACGCCGGCCGATTTCACCGAGTAATCTCCCCTGCCCTCCAACGCCTTTCTGAAGATCGCCTCCGCCATCGGGCTACGGCAGGTGTTGCCGGTGCAGACGAAAAGAACCCGTTTGGTGGCTGACATGGAAGCGATACGATGGGTGAACAGGGGGGGGCAGTCAAATGAAAGGCGGGATCCGCATGAGCGGTGAATCTGCAGGGTTCCTACGCTAGGGAGAAGTCGTGGCAAAATCGGGGATGAAGAAATAGGGAACCGCGAAGGCGCTAAGACGCAAAGTTTCTTGGATTGTTATGGCTTAATGAAATGAATTTCCTTCGCGTCTTTGCGACTTCGCGGTTCAAAAGCTCTTTTCTGCCAGGTTTTTTCTGCTTGTCTCCATAGTGATGAAACTTAGGCGTTTTTTTGGGGTTGGCTGCTCCCTTGGAAAAAACTATCCGGTGTCGGTGGAATCAGGAACTAAAGCGGAAGGATTAGGCGGGATGATCGACGCCTTCCTGCGGCACCTCGCGACGGAGCGGGGGCTCTCGGACGCCTACCAGATCTCGGTTTCACAAACGCTGGTGAGCCTGATCGGCTGGCTGGCGGAGCGCGGGATCGCACCCGCAGAGACGGGCACCGAAGAACTCGCCGCCTTCCTTTCCACTCGGAAAGAAGAAGGCCTATGCGCCTCATCCATCAGGCTGGCGACGGTTCACCTTCGGATTTTTTACCGCTGGCTCGCTGCGACCGGACAAGCCGCGATGGATCCCGCCGAGCCGCTGGCGACATCGAAAGAGGAGAAAAAGCTGCCCGATACCCTCAGCGCCCGCCACATGGAGGTGCTATTGGGAAGCATTCATACCGACGAAAAGCTGGGACGGCGCGACAAGGCGATCATCGAGCTCTTCTACTCGGCGGGGTTGAGGCTCGCCGAGCTTTGCGCCGCGCGGCTGGAATGGATGGACACCGAAGAGGGATTTCTCCGGGTGATCGGAAAAGGCAGGAAAACGCGCCTCGTAAGGGTCGGCACGAAAGCGCTCGAAGCGATCGCAGACTACCTCATGAACGAACGGCCGAAACTCGTGGGGAGGAAAACATCGTCGCACATCTTCATCGGGGTGCGGGGCGTGCCGCTTACGCCGGAGAGGGTGCGTCAGATCGTGAGGCGCCGCGCGGAGATGGCCGGCGTTCCGGTTTCCGTCCATCCCCACATGCTGCGGCATTCTTTCGCCACGCATCTTCTGGAAGGCGGCGCGGATCTGCGCGTGATCCAGGAACTGCTCGGCCATGCCGACATCGCCACCACCCAGATCTACACCCACGTCAGCTCCAAGGGGCTGAAGGATGCGCACCGGAAATTCCACCCGCGCGGGTGAGGCTCACTCCGGGATCACTCCGTGCCTTGCACAGGCAGCTCCGGTTTCCCTTCGGTGCCATAGGGCTTGATCTCAAGAACTTTTGCCTTCGGGGCGACGGGCTTCTCTTCGACTTTCGCGGGCTCCCCGGCAGCGGGAGGTGGTGGCTCCTCTTCGGTTTTGATCGCCTGGTAGAGCAGGTTGTAGTTGTGACGCAGGGCCGAGGGGAACGACACCCGCCCGGCCTCGACGATTTTCTCCCGGAGCATTTTTGCGGAGACATCCGCGATCAGATCCGTCCCGATCTGCACCGCGCGATCCGTGCCCGCGAGTTTCTGTCCCGCTTCGGTTCCGCCGCGTATCACATCGCTGGTGACGGATCGCCCTTGGATGGCGATGCTCGATTGCGCGGAAACCACTTTCCCCTGCTTGTTCACCGTGATCTCGAGCATGGCGTGGTCGTCGGAGGAAAGCCAGCCGCGGATATGATCGATGCGGAGGGAGATGAAAAGCCCGCCGTCGGGAGTCGGCGTGATTTCCGGGCGGTAGGTGCGGTAATTCGCGCCCGAGAGCGGATACTCGGCAACCTTGCCTGCCCGCGCTTTCCAACCGCCGAGGCTTTCGCCCAGTTTCCCCTCATCCACGGAAACACCCGCGCCCAGGGGCACCGTCAGGGCAAAAAGGACGGATAGGAATAAATGCTGGCGGTTCATGGCGGGAATGCTCGGTTGCGTCCTGTTACGGAAAAGTGTGGGGATTTATTCAGGTTTCCCGCCCTGAGGATGGGTCGGCATCGGTATTTTTCCCGCCGCCAAGGAAGCGGTCCGCGGCGGCGGTGGCCTTGGCCTTGTGCTCGTCCTTGATATGCGTGGCCACTGTCGCGACCGCGCCGAGGATCACGCTCCAGTCATCCGTAAAACCCGCGCCGAGGATGGCATCGGGTATGAAGTCCAAGGGAAAGATCAGGTAGCCTAGCGCACCTACGATCACGCTTTTCGCCCAAGCCGGCGTTGCGGGATCGTTGAGACAGTGGAACAGGGTCATCGCCAGGATCATCAGCTTACGCCCGCCCCGGTTCGCGAGTTTGCGCAGGACGCGCCAGAGATCCGGAAGCGAGAACGCGTCGGGCATGTGGGTCTGGAAACGGGCAATCGTGTTTTCCGGAAGTCGCATGTATGAGACTAGGGTATCTCCACCTCCCTAATAAATCAACCAGTGATCCATCATGCCACTTGCAGCGATCAAGCTACAGGGTCATCCAGCTAGGGAAAAGATTGACGTCTTGAACACCGGAGGTGTGTCCAGATCGTAGCCCCGTATGCAGCGCAGCGGAATGCGGGGGATTCTGGTCGTTGGAGAAATGCGGCGAGCGGTAAAGTCCGCTCCTCACGCGCGCCGACGAAGCCGGAAACCTACCATGCCCTTGGCGGGCTGCGTCGGGAGAGGATGGTGTGGCGGAGTCT
>JAIXQS010000057.1 GCA_027485615.1 Verrucomicrobiaceae bacterium | reverse complement strand
CATCGGGGAAGACATAGAACGCTCCGCCGGGGGTGTGGCAGTCGAGTCCGATCTCGTTGAGTCGTTTCACCAGGAAATCCCGGCGCTGGTGGTATTCGTCACGCATCATCACCACCTGCGGAGCGCCGTTTTCCAGCGCCTCGATGGCGGCGTTCTGGCTCATGATCGGAGCGCAGAGCATAGAGTACTGGTGGATCTTCATCATCGCCTCGATGATGGGCTGCGGAGCGCAGGCGTATCCGAGGCGGAATCCGGTCATCGCGAAAGCCTTGGAAAAACCGTGCATCAGGATCGTGCGCTCCTTCATCCCCGGCAGCGAGGCGATGGAGACGTGCCTGATGCCATCGTAGCGGAGTTCGCAGTAGATCCCGTCGGCGAGCACGATGAGATCGTGTTTCACCGCGAGTTTAGCGATCCCCTCCAGATCCTCATACGAGGCCACGGCACCCGTCGGGTTTGTGGGGAAATTCAGCATCAGCACCCGGCTCTTCGGGGTGATCGCCTTTTCGAGCGCTTCGGGTTTCAGGGAAAAGCCATCGGCCTTCGTGGTCTCGACCCCGACCGCGACCCCATGCGCCATCACGATGCTGGGCGAGTAGGAAACGTAACACGGCTCGTGGTAGATCACCTCGTCGCCGGGGTTCAGCAGGGCGCGCAGGGCGATGTCGATCGCCTCGGAGACGCCGACGGTGACGAGGATTTCCTTCGCGGGATCGTAATCCACTTCGAAAAATCCGCTCACGTATTTGGAAATCGATTTCCGCAGGCTCAGCAAGCCGAGGTTCGCGGTGTAGGTGGTCTGGCCTTTTTCCAGCGAGTAGATAGCGGCCTCGCGGATGTGCCATGGGGTGACGAAATCCGGTTCGCCCACGCCCAGCGAAATCACATCGTCCCGTCCGACGACGAGGTCGAAGAAATCCCGGATACCCGATCTTGGGATCGATGCCACATTCCTTGCGATTTTCGATGAGTAGTCCATGGATTTCCGCCAGCAGCGGGTCGCAACCCAAGCCGAGCCGACGCGGCGCGTCAACCCAAACACGGAGCAGGAAACGACCGCGAAATTTCCCCCGATCTCTCTGGCGCGGAAAGAAAACCATGTTATGACAGCGCCGCCCATGTCCACAGAAGCCATCCTCTCCACCGCCCGGCAATATCTTGAGGTCGATCCCACCACGCCGATCACCATGGTTCCGATCAAACGCGGAGCTTCCGGTCGCACCATCGCGCGGGTGAAAACCCCGGTGCACGACGATTTCATCGGCATCCACTGGACGGACGAGCGCGAAGACAACGCCCAGTTCGTGCCGGTGGCGGAGTTCCTGAAAAAAGCCCGCTTCAACGTCCCGGAAATCCTTTACGACCGCTCGCAGCACAACGTCGCCCTCGTCGAGGATCTCGGCGACACGGATCTGCTATCTCTCAAGGACAAGCCCTTCAAGCAACGCCTGCCGTTTTACCGCTCCGCCCTGGAGCAGATCGACCGCCTGTTCTACGCGAAGGTGCCTAAGGATTTCGAACTCATGCCGCCCTTCGATACCGCGCTCTACCGCTGGGAGCAGCGGTATTTTTTCGATCACTTCGTCGAGGATTTCCTGAAAATGAGTCCGGTGGCGCTGGAAAAAAACGAGACCTTCGAGGAAATGGCGGAGGGGCTGGGAGCGACTTACAAGCACCTTGTTCACCGTGATTTCCAATCCCAGAACCTCCTGATCAAGGACGGAAAACTGTATATGATCGACTTCCAGGGCCTGCGCCGCGGACGGCAGGAATACGACCTCGCGTCGCTAATTTTCGATCCCTACATGGATCACTCCGAGGACGAACGGGAAGCCCTGCTGGATCTCTGGGAGGAAATTTCCGACGAGCGCCCCGAGAAAACCCTGTTCCACCAATGCGCCGCCCAACGCCTCATGCAGGCGCTCGGCGCCTTCGGCAACATCCTGGAAAACCGCGGCGACGAGTGGTATCGCCAGCACATACCCGTCGCGGCGAAATCCCTGCGCTTCGTGACCGAAGGAACCGCCATCGGCGAAGCGCTTGAACCGGTGCTGGCGAAAAGCCTGCAAGCCTGACGCTCACTCGATCAGCCGCCGCATCGGGATCATGTTCGAATACTCGAATCCCTGCTTGCGGAAGAACTCCTGGCTCTCCGCACTGATCTTGTCGGTCAGCAAGGTGATGCGGAGGAAGCGCTTCTGCTTCGCGAACTCGATCACGTGATCCACCAGCATCGTGCCGTAACCCTGGCCGCGATGGCGGGGATGGATCACCACATCCTCCATCAGGATCACGAAACCGCCGCGCGCCGTGGAGATCGTGAACAGCATGTTCACCATGCCGAAAATCCTGTCTTCGTTGCGCACCACCACGATGCGCCCGCGGTTCGGTTGCTCAAGGATCAAGCGCAGCCCGCGTTCCTGCACCTCTCGGTCCGGCATGAAATCCCCGGACGTCGAGAAAAGATCCATGACCAGCTCGGTCAGCGCGGGCAGATCGTCCAGCGTCGCCATCTCAACCCTCGGTTTGTCGGCGACGGTTTGCCCGTCCTCATGCAGAAACCCTTCCGAAGTCGTCACCAAGTCCATGGCAAGACTTTGCAATTTCCTACGCGGAAATACAGGATTTTCCCCGGAAACTTCATACAGCCACCAAACCCAAATCGCCGGCGGCACGAATCAAAAGCCTGCGGCAGCTTTGCCGGCGCATGCACCTGTTGCGAAGGCGGCTTGCAGGAGGTAGCCACCGGTGGGCGCATCCCAATCGATCATCTCGCCGCACACGAAGACGCCGGGGAGTTTGTAGAGCATCAGGTTCCCGTCGAGCTCGTCCCAGCGGATTCCGCCCGCTGAGGAAATTGCTTCCGAGAGAGGGCGCGGACGGAGCAGTGGGATTCGGAAACTCTTCGCCGCTTTGGCAAGTTGCGCCGGATCTTGAAATCGTGATGTGGCAAGGATTGCGGCGGCGGGCTTGCTGAGTTTCCATTCCCGGATCGGTTTGGCGGCGAGTTGCGCGGCGGAAAAAGTCGGCTTGAAATCAATCTCGATGGCCGGCTCGGACATTTTCCGCAGCTCGCCGCCGAGGGCGTAGATCGCGCCACCTTCTAGGCCGTAGCGCGTCACCAGCAGCTCGCCCGCCACGGTTTTGGCACCCGCACGGACATGGATGTTCTTGATCGGCAGGCCTTCGGCGGCGGCGAGAACCACGGGAGACCAATCGCACTCCCAGCCGCAGTTCGAGGCGACGAGCGGCTGGCAATCGATGCCTAGCTCGCGGAATTTTCCCACCCAACCGCCGTCCGAGCCGGTCTTCGGCCATGAGCCACCGCCGAGAGCAAACACGATGGATTTGGCGCGGACTTCCACGCCGTTTGTGAAACGCAAAATGTTACCCGGCACCAGATCCTGCCACAGGTGTTTCGGCCGGATCTCCACCCCCATTTCCCGCAGCCTCGCCAGCCAAGCACGCAGCACCGGCGCGCCCTTGAGAGCCTTCGGATACACCCGTCCCGAACTTGCTTCGAATGTCTCCTGCCCAAGTCCATGGCACCATTCGCGCAGGTCGTGGTTGGAAAAATCCCGCAGCAAACGCTCCCAATTCCCCTCGCCTTGGTAGTTTGGAACGAACCCTTCCAGCGGCCCGCCGTGCGTCAGGTTCAGTCCGCCCTTTCCCGCCACGAGAAATTTCCTCCCCACCGATGGCTTGCCATCAAACACCACCACCTTGCTCCCCATGCCCGCCGCGACCTCGGCGGCGTGGAGTCCCGCCGGCCCGCCCCCGATCACCGCGATATCGACCGTTTCCATTCAGACGAGCTTGAGCCGCGCGAGATCCTGCGCATCGATGAGACCCACCGGCCTGCCTTCGGAATCGATCACAACGATGTCGTCGATGCGTTTTTCCCCGACCTGTTTCACGGCCTCCACGGCCAGCGAATCCTCGGTGAGCGCGATGGGATTGCGCGTCATCAGATCGGCCACAGGAAGCGACCCGAGCGAAGGATCTTTCTCGTAGCCGCGCGCGAAATCACCGTGGGTGAAAATCCCGGCAAGCTTGCCGTTTTCATCGAGGATCAGGCAGGCTCCGGCGCGGCTGCGGTTCATTTCCGCGACAGCGTCGATCACACGTGCGGAAACGGAAACGATGGGCATGGCGTTCTCGCGGCGCATCACGTCGCTGACTTTCAAAAGCAACACCCGCCCCAGCGATCCGCCGGGATGGTAACGGGCGAAGTCCCTTTCCGTGAAACCGCGTGCCTCTAAGAGCACCATCGCGAGCGCGTCGCCCATGACCATCATCGCGGTGGAGGATGAGGTCGGCGCGAGGTTCAGCGGGCAAGCTTCGCGGATGACGGAGGTGTCGAGCGTGACATCGGCGGCGCGGGAAAGTGAGGAGCCGGTTTTGCCGCATAGCGCGATCACTTTCACATCGAAGCTGCGGAGGAACGGGACCAGCCCCAGCAGTTCCTCGGTCTCGCCGGAGTAGGAAAGCGCGAGCACAACATCACCGTCGGAGAGTAGGCCGAGATCGCCGTGGAGTG
>JAIXQS010000141.1 GCA_027485615.1 Verrucomicrobiaceae bacterium | reverse complement strand
CGCGGCGAAATTTCCCGTCCCGGTGTAGCAGATGCCGTCGTATCCGAGCTGTTTCAGGAGAGCTGCCTGTTCGGAGGGATTTTTACCGCCGAGTCCGTTGTCGAAGGCGAAAAAGGGATTTCCCAGCAGCACCGTGGCTGTGATGAGGCTGGTAATGAGGATTACAATAGCGTGGATTTTCATCGGGACGATGCCTGCGTCTACGCGGGCTTGGTGATAACTCTTTCATCCCGCCCTGTCGGAAGGATTTGCCGGATGGTTCCGGGCTGTTAGCTTGGGCGCGTGATCGAAGTCGTTTTCAACCGGGGAATCCATCTGCCAGAGGTGGATTTCTGGCTGGATCCCTGGGACGCGAAGGAATCAGCCTTCGTTTCCCACGCGCATGCCGATCATTTTGCGCGGCATGGCAATGCGCTTTGCTCGACGTTGACGGCCAAACTGCTGCGGGCGCGCTTCAACATGGCGGAGGCGAGGCTGGAGGGCGAGGACTTCGGGCAGATGGTCGACCGTGAGGGCTTCCGGCTGCGCATGCTTCCGGCGGGCCACATCGCCGGTTCCGCGATGCTGCATGTGACCCGGAAAAAGGACGGAGCCACCCTGCTTTATACGGGGGATTTCAAGGCGCGGCGCGGGCGTACCACCGAACAGGTGAACTTCCTCCAGGCGGACACCCTGATCATGGAGACCACCTTCGGGCTGCCTCATCTCGTCTTCCCAAGCGCAATGGAGGTAGATGCGAGCGTCTTGCGATTCGTGCAGGATGCTTTGGCGGATGGGGAAACGCCCGTGCTTTTCGGATATTCGCTGGGAAAGGCGCAGGAGGCTCTGGCGCTGCTGGCGGAGCACGGTATCCCCGCGCTTTCCCATCCCAAGGTCGCTGAAATGACGGAGGTCTGCCGCGCGGCGGGCATTTGGCTGCCGGAGCCGCGGATATTCGAGGGTTTCACGGTGGAAGGGCATGTTGTGGTCGCTCCGCCCAACGCGGTTTCCTCGAAGCTCCTGCGCGGGCTTAAAAGCAAGCGCACCGCCATGCTCACCGGCTGGGCATTGCAGCCGGGTTCGCTCTACAGGTATCGCGTCGATGAGGTGATCCCTATGTCCGACCACGCGGATCATGCCGGGCTGCATGAGTGTATCACACGGGTGCGCCCGAAGCGGGTGCTCACCGTGCATGGTTACGCCAAGGAATTCGCCGCCGAGCTGCGCGCCAAAGGGATCGACGCCTGGTGTGCGATGGGCGGAGACCAGCTTGAGCTTTCGCTGGGTAAATCGCATTCCTCCGCGGTCGGCGCGGCGACTCCCCGCCACAGCCGCCCCATCTGCCAGCTCGCGGACTTTTCCGATGTCTGCCGCCTGATCGGGGAAACCAGCAGCCGCCTCGCGAAGATCGACTACCTCGTGGCTTACCTGCGCGGACTCAACGGGGAAGACCTCGAAACGGCGACGCGCTGGCTCACAGGCGAAGCCCTCCCGAGGCGGGCGGGGAGGCGCTCCCTAAACGTCGGAAGTGCTACGATCAAACGGGCGTTGGTTTCGGTGCCGGGCGTGAAGCCCGAGCGCTACCAGGAAATCTCCGCCGTCCAGAATGACATCGCCCGCACGGGCAGAATTCTTTTGCAGGAGGTTTCACTATCTCCTAAACCAATGGAGATAAATGATTTACGATCTTTCTTCATGGAAATCGATGAAATGGATGGATCGCTCGATAAGGTTGAGGTTCTCGCGAAGCGATTGTTTGATCTTCATCCCTCGGAGGGTGAGCTTGTGATCAAGTTGTTAACAGGTGACCTCCGGATCGGATTAAAGGAAGGCTTGGTCGAGGAAGCTATTTCTCAATCGTTTCAAGCGAACGATTTAGATTTGAGGCAGGCGAACATGCTTACCGGAGATCTCGGGCGGACGGCGGTTTTGGCGAAGGAAGGCCGGCTTTCCGAGGCGACCCTCACTCCACTGGTGCCGATCCGCTGCATGCTGGCTTCGCCGCTGGAAAGGAACGAGTCGGATGACAAGCCGAAGTTCGCGGATCTGCCTTTTTTCCCACCTTTCTGGCTGGAGCCGAAATACGATGGAATCCGCGCCCAGCTCCACAAGGTGGGCAGCGAGGTAGGCTTGTTTTCGCGGGATCTTCGTCCGCTCGAAAAGGAATTCCCGGAGCTGATCCAGGCGGCGGCGGCCATGACGGGCGATTTTGTTATGGATGGGGAACTGATCGCCTACGCGGAGGGGCGGAAGCTGGGCTTTTCCGATCTCCAGAAGCGCCTCGGTCGGCGGAGTGTGGAGGGCGACCTGTTCATGGATGCGGCGGAGGGAGCCGCCACCGTGCCGCTGAAATTCGTCGCGTTCGATCTACTGTGGGTCGATGGGCAGAGCCTGCTGGAGGCGAATTTGCGGGAGCGGCGGGAGCGGCTGGAGAAAATACCGCTGGAAGGCATGTTCGGATGCATCGAGGTGTTCCGCGCGGAGGATACCGGGGAGGTGGAGTCGTTTTTCAAGACCGCCCTGCAGCAAGGCCACGAAGGTCTCATCGTTAAGGATCTCGCGGGTGCCTATTCGCCGGGCAAGCGGGGGAAATCATGGATCAAGCTCAAGGGCGTGATGCCGACGCTGGACTGCGTGGTGACCTTCGCCGAGCAAGGCCACGGGCGGCGGGCGGATGTGCTTTCCGACTACACCTTTTCCGTGCGGGATGAGCCCAGCGGCGAGCTAAGGGTTTTGGGCAAAGCCTACTCCGGCCTCACGGACGCGGAGATCGAGGAACTCACCGATCATTTCCGGAAACACACGCTCGAAAAGGCACGGCGCAAGCATCGCGTGGAGCCGAATGTAGTGCTGGAAATCGCGTTCGACTCAATCCGCCGCTCGCCGCGTCACGACTCCGGCCTCGCGCTGCGCTTCCCACGCATCAAGGCGATCCGCCGCGACAAGACCCTCGCGGACATCGATACGCTGCAAACGGCGGAAAACCTCTTGAAACGCTAATCAGCGTGGAGG
>JAIXQS010000044.1 GCA_027485615.1 Verrucomicrobiaceae bacterium | reverse complement strand
CGTTCGACAAGAAAATATGTGTTTCGTGCTCTACATGGCAACCCCACGTCCGGTTACCCTCATCAAGTGGGATGAGAAGAATCCTTCGCTGCATATTGAGGAGCTTGGTGAGGGAGAGCTAAAAGTGACAGCTAAGTTCACTCTGCCCTACTGCTATCACGCGGGTTCCGATACTTTTTGCGGATGCGGATACCGCAATGCTAGTTATCAGAACGGCTCATGGCCAGAAGAGGAATGGCAGCCTGATGATTATGATGCGGAAGGCGATAGGCAGGCGATGCATGAACAGCTTACGACTTTCATCCGCAAGGAACTCTCACCAGGTGATCCGGTTGAGTTCTACGGACTCTGGGAGGACGATCTTACCTTACCCCCGCTCTCGGATCAGAAGATTGTGTTGTCACGACTTACCGAGCCGACGTTCTTCTTTCGAGACCGAGGCCGATACCGAATCGAAAAAGTCGAACAAGACGTGAGTGGCAACGCCGAGCAAGCCGCCCACTGAAATCGGAGCTTCCCCTCGGCGTGCCACCACTCTAACGTTCGCCAAAATAAAATTATGCCCGTTCTCATTGAAGCCATTTCCGTTGTAGTCAGGCGTGATGCTGTCGATGCCAAGTTCCCCGGAGGATGGGAGGCCTTCATGGGATGGGTTGCCAACAAGACACTCTGTGCAGACGCTGATCTGGCGAGAATAGGGTTCATGGCTCCAGCGGACGTGAAGCATTTTATCACTGAGCTGGAGGCACAAGGGCTTACCTATCTTCGCGATGGAAGTTCGTTTGACATCGCCGTCATAGATCAACAGCGAGGTTTTGCAGCGCCGTGCGAGTGGGCGGAGACGGGCCGAATTGAGAGTGGATCGGTTGGTGGGTCCGTGTTGGCGTGTCGATTTGTCGGATCATCTGAGGATCTTTTTATTACACCTGATGGCTGGATATTTGAGGGATCGCTATCCCAGAAGTTTACCTTCGTAGAGAATGGACGCGTTCCGGAGTATTTGGATTTTGTCCGTTCCGAGGACGGTATTCAGGTCTATCGTGACATCCGCAGCGGCGAACTAGTTTACATCGGAAGGACATCATGAGATCAACTCACACACAGAACAAGCAGAGGCGAACAAGGCGTGCCATACAACCGCTACCAGCCCCTCTGTCGGCGGAGTCATTTTGTGATTTCATTGCTTCACCCCCGTTTTATCGCTGGCCGTCGCTGGT
Organism: Verrucomicrobiaceae bacterium; assembly: GCA_027485615.1. Taxonomy (GTDB): domain Bacteria; phylum Verrucomicrobiota; class Verrucomicrobiia; order Verrucomicrobiales; family Akkermansiaceae; genus Luteolibacter. The sequence continues at coordinate 13,748 of JAIXQS010000044.1, read as the reverse complement.
AGCGGTGTATGCACTTTGACGTTAGGCAAAATACAAAATGAAATCGGCCCAAAAAATACTGAATAGCAACGATGCGTTGCCGCCTGATGCGGTGAGAGAATTCATCGAGGAATTCACTAAATGGACCAATGAAAGTATTACTAAAAAATATAGTGACGATTACCTCATAGGCGCCATTTACAAAGAGAATGTCTTTTTCACCACTGAAGAAGAGTATACTCAATTATGCAAGTGCCAGATCGCACTGGCATCGCGGTGCCTCCGTGATTTAATTACCGAAGTGGAATGTGGGAAAATTAAAGAAGCCGAGCTAAAAGTGCATATATTTGATTACATTTTTGATCTCAAACCTTACGTCGAGCAGGTTGCGAGAAAAACTAAACCTGAATACATCTTTATCGAAGGATGGAAGTCCTACAAGGAGCTCTCCTTCGTGAAGTTCATTGAGGCGCGAGCTCTTTTTTGTTCGGGAATGGTAGCCGACAAAAATCCGATTTCACTCAGAGGCACCATAATTCTTTTGGAATTTGCACTTCGGCAGTTGATTGAGCTACACTTTATGAGGGCGCTTGGTATTTTTAAGATTATTGACGAGAACGGGAATGATGCGAAATTAAGACATAATTTTATATTGGTTTATTTGGCCCATTATCTCGATTTGATCTCCATTAAAATTGGCTCAATGTGTGAGCTTTACCGGATTTACAAGTGGACGAACTACAGCATACACACAGGAAGCATGCCCAAGATATGGGAGGTGCAGTTTGCTTTCGATTATTGTTGGAAAGCATTTCAGCCAGAGCCACTAAATCCGAAGGATGGCTGGAACATTAATAGCTCAATAACAATAAAAAATTACCCGGAATTGAAACGGCGATTCGAGCAAGATGTTAACGATAATCTCAAGGGAAGGAATTGGCAGTTTCTATACATGAATAAACCAGAGGCTGTCATTCAATAGGAAAACGGAGCCTAACAAGGCGCTACAGCGAATATACGTGCTTGGCACGGTTCGTGCTCCGAGCCGCACGAACCGCGCCAAGCACGTATATCGCTGAGCTTAGCAACTATGTAATTTGATGGCATGATTTCAGCTCGGTGTTGAGGTGGATGAGGAGCTTGCGGGCGACGGCCGTGAGGGCTACTTTCACGGGTTTCCCGCCCTCCCTTAGCCTCTTGAAGTATGCGCTGAACATGGGGTTGCGGTAGGCGGCGGTGAGTGCCGCCATGTAGAGCGCCTTGCGCGGTTTCGCCCTGCCCGCCTGGATGCATCGCTTGCCCCTGCCCGCACCGCTGTCGCGGTTCATGGGGGCGAGCCCGGCGAGGGCGGCGGCCTGCCCGCGGTTGAGCGTGCCGAGCTCGGGGAAGGTGACGGCCAGCGTGCGCGAGGTGGCCGGGCCGACGCCCGTGGTGCGCTCCATCAGGCGGCGCTTTTCGACCAGCACGGGGTCGTTGTCGATGATCGAGTCGATGGCCTTGGCGATCGTTTCGATGCGCTTGTCGAGCGCCGCGATCTCCCTGCGGATTTCGCCGCGGAGCCAGGCGTCCTCGTAATGGTCCATCGAGGTCTTGCGCGAGGCGCGGGTCTTGATGAGCACCTCGAGACGGCGGTGGTATTGGGCGAGGCGGTCGCGCTCCAGCCATTCCCCGCCAAGGCACGGCGGGTTGAAGTGGCGGGCGTAGGCGGTGATGATGCGGGCGTCGATCTCGTCCGTCTTGGCAAGCTGCCCGGCTGCGCGGGCGTAGCTGCGGATGTGGCGGGGGTTGATGAGGGCAACGGGAACGCCCGCGGCGAGGCAGGCGCGCACGAGCGGGCGGGTGTAGCAGCCGGTGGCCTCCAGGTTGACCTGGACCGGGGCTGCGTGATCCGCGAGCTTGCGGAGGAGCGTGGAGGCTCCGGCGGGGGTGTTGGGCAGGCGCAGGGGCTTGCCGTTGAGGTCGCAATCGAGGTGCTCCTTGGAGACATCGACGCCGATGTGGGTGGTGGTGGTTTCGTTCATGGTTCCGGGTCGGTTGTTTTTGGGGTGGAAAGTCCCCGCCCGGAGGATCGGTCTTGTGTTCGGACTCCCGTAGTGCCACGGTGTCCCTGCAACTATTCGATAAGGGCGGGGAAGGCAGGACGGCGACCCGGCTAAGCTACGAACTCACCGCGACAACGGAGGTTCCTGACGTTCCCGGTCAACCGCCCTGCTTTCCTCGCGAATGGTAGCACGTTTTCGACACACATGACGTTCGGCAATAAATAATGATTTTTCATAGCTCAATACTCATAGCAAGTTGCTTCCTATTCATTGGATGCAGCAACGGATATCGTGCCGTTTCAACACCTGACAGCACATCGTTAGCCTGTGTTGAGGAGTGCCGTGACCAGACATTTGTGGGTAACTGTAACAGCTTGCGCACATCAGACGGATTCAGACAGAATTGCTGGCTGTCCAGCAAGCAAGGTTCTATCGGTGCGATTTGCATGGATCGTGATCACCAACTTTATCTGGTTATTGATACAGAACTTCCCTTGCGTTCGCCCAAATATCTAAGTCAGCGATTCCGTAGCCTACAAGTCAGTCCCTCCAATCTTCGCAAGAGATTGGATCCTGATGCGTTCATACTTGATAGAGAAGGGATTGACTGGATTTCCCATATTCCACTCAACGCAGAGGAGTCTTTTGCCGCCGACTTAATGAATGAGCTTTGTGGTCTCAGCCTCAAGCATGAAGACATTCGATATGGCTGGGATTAAGGAGCGCACTTAGCGAAAGATAAGCATACCAAAACATAATGCCGAACAAGATGCTGCGATGAAAGGTCAACCCTGAATCGCGCATTTTTCCCGGTTGCTTATCTGCGGGGTTTGCGGGGCGGGAAGCCCATGTCACGCGAACACATCGCGCACCGCTTTCCCGACGCCGTCCTTCGTGGCGTAGAAGGGGCGGCCTTCGATGGAGTATTCCGTCTTCGGGCTGATGCCCATGGCGGTGAAGATGGTGGCGTGGAGATCCTCGATGCTGACGGGGTTTTCCCTGACGAGGCACGGGCGCTCGTCGGCGGTTGCGCCGTAGAGGAAGCCTTTTTTCATGCCGCCGCCGAACATGACCACGGAGGAGCCTCCGGTGAAATGGCGGTGCAGGCCGTAGTGTTTCATCTCCTTGATCACATCCGTCGCCGCGCGGGACTGGTCTTTCGCGGTGGAGCCGGGCACGCACTCGATCATCATGTCGCGGCTGAACTCGGTGGCGATGACGACGAGGGTGCGGTCCAACAGGCCACGCTCCTCCAGATCCTTGATCAGGCGGGCGATGGGGCGGTCGATTTCCTTTTTCATCCGCTCGGCGGTGGTGTGGCCGTTCTCGTGGGTGTCCCAGTGGACGAAGGGGATGTATTCCGTGGTGACCTCGACGAAGCGTGCGCCGTTTTCCACCAGCCTGCGCGCCAAGAGACAACCCTGACCGAAACGGCCGGTGTTGTATTCGTCGAAGACTTCCTTTTTCTCCAGCGAGAGATCGAAGGCCTCGCGCTCCTTGGAGCCGAGGAGGCGGTGGGCGTTGTCGATGGAACGCAGCATGGACTCCTGGTGATAATCGCTGAGCTGCTCGGATTTCGGGGAATTCTTCAGGAGGTTTTCAAGGGCCTTGTAGCGCTTCGCGAAACGGTCGGGCGACATGCCGCCGGGAGGTTTCACCGCCTGCGAGGCGAGGTCGGGGAAAGGCAGGTTCATCGGGCCGTATTCGCTGCCGAAGAAGCCGCCGGTGGTGAATGCTTTCAGCTCCTCGCTCTCGCCGTGGCCTTCGAGCTGCTGGCCGATGTTGATGAAAGGCGGCATGACGTCGTTGCGCCCGCCGAGCACCTTCGCCATCCACGCGCCGATGTGCGGCGCGGCGACCGTTTGCGGCGGGACGTAACCAGTGTGCCAGTGGTATTGGTGGCGGGAGTGCAGGATGCTGCCGAGATCCGGCTGGAAATGGGAGCGGATCAGCGTGGCGCGATCCATGATGCCCGCGATGTTCTCCAATCCCTGGCAGATCTTGATATTGTCCACCGCCGTGTCGATGGCGGGGAAGGTGCTGATGATCTGATCGACCGGCGTGCCGACCTCGTAGGGCTTGTAGCGTTTCGGATCGAAGGTTTCCGGCGCGGCCATGCCTCCCGCCATCCAGATCAGGATGCAGGAATCGGCGGTGGCGGTCGGTTGCTTGATGCGTTTCCCGTCTGCCATCGCGCGCGGCGCACCGCCGAGGAAGGTGGCGGCGGTGGTCGCTCCCAGCGCGCTGAGGAATCGGCGGCGGGTGAGTTCCGGGTGTGCTTCGTCGTACCAGTTTTCCTGTGTCATGGCTTCAGTTGATATAGATGAATTCGGGGAGCATGAAGACGGACCAGAGGAAATCCTCCGACGCTTCGGGGGAGGGAGTTTCGCCGAGGATTTCCGTGGCCACGCGGACTTCGGATTCGGTGGGCTGGCGGGAAAGGGCTGCGAGGTAGGTGTTCTCGATGAGTTCGCGGGGTGCGGCTTTGCCCTGCAGGTTCGCCGCGCCGGCCTTGAGAAGCGCCGCGAGTTCCGGGCCGTTGGCGAGGTTGATCGCCTCCAGAGTGGTCACGATGTCGGGACGGGCGGAAACGACCTGCTCGCGGTTCGGGCGACCCAGCGCGGCTTGTAGTTCGTCGCGTTTCGCGAAGACCGCTCGCACCGGACGGTTGTCCCATTCTTTCAGTGCGTGCGCTTCCATCACGGCCGTGAGCTGTCCGCCCGTGAGACCTTTCCCGAAGGCGTTCTTGTCGGGAGCCGGCCAGACGCCGATCACGCCGCGGATCGAGTCGATGAACTGCTCGGCGGTCATCCGTTTCCTGACAGGGCCTTTGAAAACATAAGTCCCCTCGTCCTCGCCTCGAACCTCGGTGCGGGATTGGTAGGTGCGCGAGGTGGCGATCAGGCGCATCACCGCTTTCAGATCATACTTCGACGCGACGAGATGGTTGGCGAGATGATCGAGCAGATCCTCGTTCCAGGGCTCGGTGTTCATCGCGTCCACGGGATGCACGATGCCGCGGCCCATCATCTGGTTCCAGAGGCGGTTCACGATGGTGCGCTGGGTGCGTCCGTTTTCCGGGTGGGTTACGAGTTCGGCGAGCTGCTTGAGGCGCTCGTCGCGCGGCTTCGCGGGATCGACATTTCCCAGTTCGGGGAAAATCCATGAGGCCACCGCCTTCTCGCCTGTGGGCTTGTCGCAACGGACGAGCTCAAGTGGAGCCTCCGAGTAGATCTGCGCGAGGCCGTAAGCCTCCTTCAACGTCCAGCGGTCGGTGAAGCTGTCGTGGCAGGAGGCGCACTTCATGTTGATGCCGAGGAAAACCTGCGAGACGTTCTGCGAGAACTGGATTTCCGTGGTCTGGCTGGCATTGACCACACCGCGCCATTTGATGCCTTTGATGAAACCTCCCGAGTCCTTCTCCGGCGCGATGATCTCCCGGATGAACGCATCGAAGGGCTTGTTTTCCAACAGCGAGCGGTAGAGCCATGTGGTCACCTGCTGGCGTCCGCCCTCGATGTAGCCGGTTCCGATGTATTCGTTGCGGAGGAGGTCGTTCCAGAACGTCATCCAATGCTCCGCGTAGGCCTGGTTGTTGGCGAGCAGCTTGTCCACGGCGGCGGCGCGGTCGAGCTTGCCCTCGGCAGGCAGTTGCGAAAGGGCTTCCGGCGTGGGCGGCAGGCCGGTGAGATCCAGGGTCACGCGGCGGAGAAAGGTGCGGTCATCGACGGGTTTCGGTGCCTCCGTGCCCGTTTTCTTGAGATGCGCGGCGACGATCAGATCGATGGGATTCGTCCCCGGCGCACCGGCTGGCAGTTTCACTGCTCTGGGTTTCAACGGCGGCTCATAGCGATCCTCCGCGAAGGTGAAACCCTCCTCCCACGCCAAGCCCTCGGCGATCCACTTTTCCAGCACCGCGATCTCGGCGGGCTTCAGCGACTCCTTTTTCTTTCCCGGAGGCGGCATCTTGTATTCCGGATCCTCCTCGGTGAGCACCTCGATGAAAAGGGACTCCTCCGGCTTGCCAAGCTCGAGCACATCCGCGTCGAGCAGAAGAGCGCGGGTGTTGATGGAAAGCCCGCCCTTCGACTCGTTGCCGCCGTGGCATTCCACGCAGTTTTTCTCAAGGATCGGCACCACCTCGTGGGCGAAATCCACCGCCGCGTGCATGGGTGAAACGAACGCGAGGAGAGGCAGCAGGGATGGGATTTGTCGCGGCATAAATCTGTATTCCAGGGAAAACTGCCTTTGCTACGAAACCGGGTCAAAGGGTTTGTCAAAAAAGCGGGGTCGAAACCTAGCGCGCAAACCTCTTCTCCAGCACCGCCTTCCGGTGTCCGAAAATCCTTTCCAGCTTCGGCCTTACGAAAATCCCATCCCCGATCTCCCCGAAAGGCCACAGCGGCAGCGCGTAGTGGACGAGGTCTTTCATCAGCACCCCGCCTTCCGTTTCCTCAAAGCTGTGAAGGTGGTGCCAGAACTTGTAAGGGCCGAAGCGCTGCTCATCGATGAACGACTCCCCCTCCCTCACCGCCTTGATCTCTGTCACCCACGGCAGCCACACACCGGGCAACACCATCACCCGGTATTCGATGATCTGACCCTCATACATCCTATCCCCCGGTTGGTAGATGATCTTGAAACCGAGGTCGTCCGGCGTGATCTCGTCGAGGTTCGCCGGGCTGGAAAAGAAATCCCACGCCTCCGCGAGGGTGATGGGGAGAAGCTGCGTCTGTTCGAGGGTGTGGATCATCATGATGGTTTTGGCGGATTCTGATCGCCGTGCTTTCCTAGCACAGAAGCGAGAGTATGCAACGAAACCATCTCCGGTCTTGCCGTAACTGCTGCCCCCCCGGATTTCAAGGTCGCGAACACCCTGCTCGACTATGAGATCGAATCCAGCCTCCCCATCGATTTCATCCTCACCTTCAAGCGCACGCTCGGAGGCCTGGAAACCACCATCAATGTCCCCACCGGTTATCGGGACGGAAAAATCCGCCTCGCCGGAATCTGGAAAAAGTAGGTTCCACCCGGCGAACCGAAGGGTGAAAAGCTCATCGCCGCGGTCTCACGCGCCGATCTGCAGGGCGACACCTTCTCCTTATTGAGACCTACACTTTCGTCCAGGCCGCGTTGTTCGCGGAGGATTTCACGGCGGCTTCGATGAACGCCATGCCGTCCACGCCGTCCTTCACGTTGGGATAATCGTAGGCTTCGTTGCCCTTGAAATTCCCTTCGATGGAGTCGGAGATCGCCTCTGCCGCCGCGAGATAGATGTTCGCGAAAGCCTCGATGAACGCCTCGGGATGGCCGAAGGGCAGGCGCGTGTTTTTCGAGGCGGCGGAGCCGTTGTAGCTGTTGCCGCGGCGCCAGACCTCGCGGGGCTTGTCGGCGAATTTCACGGTGAGCTCGTTCGGGTGCTCCTGGTGCCACTCCAGCGAAGCTTTGGTGCCGTAGATGCGGATGTTGAGGTTGTTCTCATCGCCGGTGGAGATCTGGGAGGCGTAGAGCACGCCGCGTGCACCGCCCTCGTAGCGGCAGAGCATGGAGCCGTCGTCGTCGAGCTTACGGCCGGGGATGAAGGTGTTCAGGTCGGCGGCGATTTCCTCCAGCTTCAGTCCGGTGATGTATTGGGCGAGGTTTTCCGCATGGGAGCCGATATCGCCTATGCAGTTGGAGACGCCGGAAATGGAGGGATCCATGCGCCAGTTGGAGATCGCTCCCCCGGCGGAGGCCGCTTCGTCGTAAGCCCCGATCGCGTATCCCTGGGGGTATTCGGCGACGATTTTGAGGATCTTGCCGAGCTTGCCTTCGGCGACCATGGCCTTCGCTTCCTTCACCATCGGGTAGCCGGTGTAGTTGTGGGTGAGCGCGAAGACGAGGCCGCTTTTTTCCACGATGGCGCGGAGTTCCTCCCCCTGCGCCTTCGAGAAAGCCAGCGGCTTCTCGCAAATCACGTGGATACCGCTTTCGAGGAATTTTTTCGCCACCTTGTAGTGGAGATCGTTGCGGGCGACGATGCTGACGAAATCGATGCGCTCGCCGAGCGGCAGGGCGGCTTCCTTTTCCGCCATTTCCTCGAAGCTGCCGTAAACGCGATCCGGGGAGAGGAAAAAGTCCTCACCGGAGAGCCGGGACTTTTCCGAATCCGAGGAGAAACAGCCGGCCACCAGTTCGATCTTGCCATCGAGGTTCGCCGCCATGCGGTGCACGGAGCCGATGAATGCCCCGCGCCCGCCGCCTACCATGCCCATCTTGAGTTTCCTGTTCATATGTGAATTTATAAAATCTATCCTGTTTCCTCGCGCACATCTGAAACGCGTGCCGGGGAAGTTTTGCCATCCAAACTCTCTCCTGCAATCCGAAAGCGGTTTTTGAAGCACTCACATTTTCACTGCGGCGAGACCCAAGAAGAGGGGAAACTCCTCAGCCGCGCGGTGCTCTGCTTTGCTGAAGGGGCCGACCTGTGAGCGACGGTGGGAGAAAAGTTCCGTGCATTTCGTAACGCCGAGGCCGGCCTTGCCCATGGCTGTGATGATTTCCGCGAGCGGCCTGTGATAGAAAACGGTGCCCTCATCGGTGCCAAGCCCCGGCCTGGTCTGGATGCCGATCTCAAGGGCTTTGCCATAGCGGTCGAGGCGACGGTATTGGACTTTCTGATCCGCGTCCCAGCCCCAGTGGCTTTCCTTGGGGATGCGGAAACAGGGGTGCATCATCACGATCACCGCCCGCCCGCCGGGTTTGAGCGTGGCGGCGATGTTGCGCATCAGCGCGTCCGCGTCCGGCACATCGTGAACCGCCATCACGCACGCGGCGGCGTCGAAGGTGCCATCCGCCCAATCGCCCGGTGCGCATGCATCAGCGCGGAGGAAAACGGCCTTCTTTTCGCCACCGTAGCGCTGCCGCGCCGCGCCGATAAGCTTCCCGCTGGCATCGACGCCAAGCACGCGCCCCGCACCGGCGGCGAGAAGGTGGCGGACCAGCACGCCTTGCCCGCAGCAAAGATCGAGCAAGGCCTCGCCCTCCCGCACAGCGAGCAGATCCATGGCGGCGGGTAGGATCACGTGTTGGTGGTAATCCGAGCCGTCCGCACCAACGAGCTTGTCGTACCAGCCCGCGACGCCGTCCCAGCCTTTTTCCTGCACCTTCCCCGCCGGGCCGCGCGCCGTCCGCTTTTTCGGAAAAAACCCTCCCCTTCCGTCTCTTCCGCCCTTGCTTTCCATGCCCGGATGCTATCCCGCGCTCCCCGCCCCATGGCGATGAAATTTCGCAAAGAACGATGGCGTCGGTGCTGCTTTCACCTAACATCCCGCCCATGAACATTCCCAAGACTGTCGCAGTCATCTCAGCCCTCGTCGTTGTCGCCTTCGCTGCGGAGACCGCGAAGCCGCGCTTCGATCCCGTGGAGAAAAAGATCGAGGGCTGGACGGTGTTCGTGGAGCCCTCCATGCTGGAGTCCGCGCCCGGCTCCGAGGACGCCCGCTCGCTGGCGATGTTGGAGGCGCACCTCCGCATCCTTACCGCGATGGTTCCCGCCGACCGCTTGGAGAAACTCAAGAAACTGCAAATCTGGGTGGAGCGGGATCACCCGACGCTCAAGTCCATGCAGTATCATCCGAGTGAAGAATGGCTGCGCGACAACGGCCACGATCCAAGGCTGGCGAAAAAATACCACGTGCCGGTGGCGCGGAACCTGATTTCCTCCGCCCAGCTCGCCAAGCACCCGATGGTGGTGCTTCACGAACTGGCACACGCCTACCACGACCAGGTGCTCACCTTCGAGGATCCCCGCATCATCGCCGCCTACGAAAAAGCCAAGGCGGCGGGCACCTACGAGAAGGTGATGCTCTTCAACGGCGAGACCGTCCGTCACTACGCGCTGACAAACCACAAGGAATACTTCGCCGAGGGCACGGAGGCGTTTTTCAACCGCAACGACTTCTATCCATTCGTCCGGGCGGAACTGAAGTTGCACGATCCCACGCTGCACGACCTTCTCGTCGAGATCTGGGGCGAGCCGCGGAACTAGGGAAGCTCGTCGTCCTTCTCCTTGCCCGGATCGGTGAGCGGCGTCCAGTCGGGCGAGCCGGCGTCGATACGAATCATTTCGCTGGCGTAAACGGCGTCCTCGTTGCGCGCGTCGATCTCGGCGGCGAGATGGATGAGGTAACGGGCAAGCGTGCGGTTTTCCCCCTCCTGCTGCTGGAGCAGGAGCTGTCCGCGCGTGAGCAGCAGGCGGGCGAGAACCTGCGGACTGTAATCGGCGACCGCTTTTTCCGGAACGATACCCTTCGCCAACTGAAACTGGGTGACGACCGCCTGCTTGTTGCGGGGCGAAAGGTGTAGGGCGAGTGCGAGGATGCGCCGACCCTGTTTCACCGAAGCCATCGACGCACCGTCCGTGGCGATCGTGTTGGCGGCATAGGCGGCGAGGTTCGTGGCATACTCGTCCCGCTCGGCGTCGAGCATTACCAGATCACGGGTGAAAGCACTGACCTTGACCTCCAGCGGCTCCCACGCGAATTTCGGTTCTTCCGCTGTGCATAGCGGGGCGAGCGCGATCACCGCGAACATCGGGAATTGTAAAATTTTCCGCACACCCATAGAAGATGAGAAAAGATGACCGACTGGCAAGGGACAAATCCCGATGATTTTCTCGCAACCCACCTTGCGGGCGACATGACCATGCCGTTCCGGAAAGAGGCGATGCGCGAGAAGCTGAGGCAAAGGATCGCGGGGAAATCAGGGGATTCGTCCGCCGTGGTCAGGCAAGTGGTGGAATACCTGGATAATCATCCGCATATCCGGGTGGTGGCACTGTTCGCACCCATGCCTGGCGAGGTGGATCTGCTCGCGCTGGTGGGCGATACGAAGAGGGTCTGGGTATTTCCCAAAGTAGCGGGCGACAGCCTCATTTTCCATCATGTCAGGAATTTGAAAAAGGATCTGCTACGGGGAGCCTACGGAATCCTCGAACCGACCAAACGCCTGCCTCTCGTTTTTATCGACGAGATCGACCTGTTTCTGTGCCCGGGTCTCGGCTTTGATACGCGCGGAGGCAGGATAGGGCGCGGGAAAGGATTTTATGATAAGGCGCTCGCGGAAGCCCGGAGGGACGCCATTCGTCTCGGGATTTGCTTCGGATATCAACTGGTGAACGAGGTGGCCATGGAAAACCACGACATCCGTATGGATGGAGTGATCGCGGGATAATCCGATAGCATGCCGAGATTCCTGACGTATCCCCGACCGACATGCTGAAATCCATTCTCCGATTCGCCCTCTGCGCCGCCCTCACTGCTTCCGCTACCGCCTATGAGGTGAAAGCCATCACCCGGGAACAGGCCGCCGAATACAAGCTCGAGCCCGCCTTTTTCAAGAAAGGAACCGTGACGCAGGGCATCCTGATCGCCACTTCGGAGCGCGTCGCGGATGTGGCGCATCAGGAGGCCGCTTACCTTTTCGATAAGGTCATTGGCACGCTGAAGCCCGGGATCGCGCAACGCATCCGCAAGGACAAGGTGCTCTGCATCCTCGTCGCCCATGACGAACTGACCTCCGACATCCCCCAGTTCAAGAGCGACAAGACCGAACAGGAACTGGCCTTCTACAACTGGCGCCAGCGCGGATTTCTCACCAAGATCGATGAACGGCGCGTGGTTTTTTTCGCCGAGGAGGACGTCATGGAATACGAAGGGGGCATGCAGATCGAAAGCATCCTGATCCACGAGTTCGGGCATGTGATCCAGTTCGCGGGATTCGATGAGGCACTGGAAAAACGCCTCACGGATACCTACGAGGCAGCGAAAGCCAAAGGAATCTGGAACGACGGCCGCGCCGCCCAGCGCTTCCGTCGCGTGAAAGGTGACGAACCGGTGAGCCTGCTCGACGCGCTCGTAAAAGCTTTCCCGAAACAGTCCCCCGCCCTGCTGCGGAGCTGCCTGGAAGGCGGCGACATCCTCGTGAACGGCAAGGCCGTGAAAGCCGACGCGGAGGTAACGGGAAAAGACGAGGTCCTGATCATGTTCGGCGGCCCGAAGGAGTGCTATGCGATCAAGAACAAGGCTGAGTATTTCGCCGAGGGCGTGCAGGCGTGGTTCGACACGAACCGGACGATGGATCACGACCACAACCACATCCACACCCGCGCCCAACTCAAGGAATACGACCCTGGCCTTGCAGAACTCTGCGCGGAGATCCTCGGCGATTCGGAATGGCGCTTCGTTTCCCCGCGGCTGCGGGCGGGTAAGGACCACCTCGCGGAATACGACCCCGATAAGGCACCGGTCGTGGCGGATTCCGACTTCATCGACAACGCCGCCCAAGACTACTACGATGAGTATTGGACTCCCTTCTGGACGCGCCTGCGAGGCAAGTATCCGGATTTGGTGGATTGACCGACTCTCTCGCCTGTGAAAGAAGGTATTCCCCCAGATTCTTTCGGAAATAAGTTCGATGAACTCGCGAGCCTGATCCTCTTTCACTTTGGAAATGACATCCCGCCCCTCATTGACGCATGGGCGCCCATGTTTCAGGATGGGACGTGATATGGGATTTTAAAAATGTGGCGATTGTCGGGTCGGGTGCGCTGGGCATGTATTATGGCGGGCGGATCGCGGAGGCTGGAGGGGATGTTCGTTTCCTCGCGAGAGGCGATTTCGATGCGCTTTCCCATAGTGGCATCCGCGCGGAAAGCGTCGCCGGCGATTTTCACCTGCCGCGTGTGGAGGTTTTCCGAAGGCCGGAAGAGATCGGCCCGGTGGATCTGGTGATCGTTGCCTGGAAAGCGACGGCGAACGGTGCACTCGCCTCGACATTGCCGCCGCTGTTTCACGAAGGGACGCAGGTGCTCACCCTGCAGAACGGGCTGGGAAACTGCGAAGCCATTGCGGAGATCGTCGGCGCGGAAAGGGTTTGCGGCGGGCTATGCTTCGTGTGCGTGAACCGCACCGCACCGGGCAGGATCAGCCACACGGCGGGCGGGCGGCTCACCATCGGCGGGTTTTCAAAAGGCTTGCCGGGACGCGCCGAGGCGATGGCCGCGCGTTTCCGGGAAGCGAAGATCCCCGCCTCACCGACGGACAACCTGTTGATGGCGCAGTGGGAGAAACTGCTCTGGAACATCCCGTTCAACGGCCTCTCCGTGGCCGAGGGCGGGGTGACGACCGATGTGCTGCTTTCCGATCCGAAAACCGAAAATACGATCCGCGAACTGATGCGGGAAGTGGTGATGGCGGCCCGGGCGCAGGGCATCCCGCTCGAAGAGGCTCTGGTGGAAGCCAACATCGAACGCACCCGTCCGATGGGGCCTTACCGGCCTTCCACGATGATCGATTTCATGGAAGGCCGTGAGCTGGAGATCGTCCCGATCTGGGAGGAGCCGCTGCTACGCGCGCGCGAAGCGGGGGTGGCGGTCCCTGCCTTAGAGAAATTGTTAGATCGGATGATAGTCCGCCTAGCCGAAAGGGGCTAACCCTACGGATTATTGCTGCTGCTCCTGCTGTTGGCGTTGCTGCTCCTGCTGTTGGCGTTGCTGCTCCTGCTGTTGGCGGGCGCGCTCCTGCTCTTCCTGCTGTTGGCGCATTCGTTCCTCCTGTTGGCGGGCACGCTCCTGCTCTTCCTGCTGTTGACGCATTCGTTCCTCCTGCTGGCGGGCACGCTCCTGCTCTTCCTGCTGTTGACGCATTCGTTCCTCCTGCTGGCGGGCGCGTTCCTGCTCTTCCTGCT
>JAIXQS010000004.1 GCA_027485615.1 Verrucomicrobiaceae bacterium | reverse complement strand
CTGACCTCCCGCGGTGCGGGCACAGCCATCGAGTTCGGCCTGGCGTTTGTGGCACTGCTGGCTGGCGAAGAAGCGGCAGCGGAAGTTTCGCGAACGATTATGGTTTGAATTGGCGGGGAGCGCATGTGCCCTCGCGTGTTGTTTTCGGTGCCCTCGCCGGGAACCCGGCCGGAGATGGAGCGGGTGTGGATTTGGGTTTGCGGCGCGTATGATAAACCCGGCCGGCGGACCGCGAGGGCGCGCTCCGCTACACGCGAGGGCGCGTGTGCTCCCCGTCGGCTCCGCCGATGATTTTCAATCACTCCTGCTTGAAACTTGCCAGCGGCCCCGAACCGGTCTTGCTTGTCCGCAGATGAACGCAGACGCCCGACAGGATTTCGCTTTGGCGTTCCTCAGTATCCTTTTCGAAGGTGCTCCGTTCATCCTTCTCGGCACGCTGATCAGCGGTTTCATCGACATCTATCTTCCCGCCGGGACGATGGATCGTTTCCTCCCGAAGAACCGCAACCTCGCCGTCCTCGTCTCCGGTTTGCTGGGCGCGGTTTTCCCGGTCTGCGAGTGCGCCGTCGTGCCTGTGATCCGTCGGCTGGTTGGAAAAGGGCTGCCGCTGGGTTGCGCGCTGAGCTACATGCTCGCCGCGCCCATCGTGAATCCCATCACCGCGCTGAGCACATGGAAAGCCTTCCAGGGCCAGGCACCGTGGGCGATGACGGGCGGGCGGATGCTGCTCGGTTACCTCATCGCCGTCGGCGTGGGGCTGATCGTCTCGCGGATCTCTTTGCGCCGCGTCCTACGGAAAAGCCTCGCGGATTCCATCGAGCATAAGTCCCATACGACCCATAAGTCCGATGGGACTCACGACCACTCCTGCTGCGGCCACGACCATTCCCATGATCACGATCACGACCACTCCCCTAAAAAAGCCGATGACTCCCGGCTCATCGCGGCGATGCGTTCCGCGCAGAAAGATTTCGTGGATGTGGGCGTGTATTTCACGATCGGCGTGGCCATCACCGCGCTTTTCAACACTGGCATCGCACCCGGCGCGATCTGGCTGGACAGCCTGGCGGGTAATCCCGCCGCCGCGCCCGCCGCACTGATGGCGCTCGCATTCATCCTCAGCCTTTGCAGCACCTCGGACGCGTTCATCGCCGCCACGCTCGCCAAGTTCACCTGGAGCGCGAAGCTCGCCTTCCTCGTCTTCGGCCCCATGCTCGATGTGAAGCTCATTTTCCTCTATCAGAGCGTGCTGCGGCGGAAGTTCATCCTGGTGATGGCTCTCTCCGTCTTCGCCTTCATCTGGGTGGTTGCGGTCGCTTGGGAGACATGGTTCGGAAAGGTGGTGCTGCCATGAGTCCCGTGATGCGCCGCGTCCTGTTTTCCCTCGCCGTCCTGCTCTGGGCGGCGGTGATCCTCTACTTTTACCAGTCGGGTCGCATCGTGAAATACCTCGCGCCGGACTTCCGCCCCATCGCGCTGGCGGGCGGGCTCGGGCTCGCCGTACTCGGCCTTTTCAATCTCCTCACCGCCTTTCGCGAGGCCGATTGCGGACACGACCACGGCGAGGGCGAAGAGCACGACCACGAGGGCGGCGACATGAGTCCGCTCGCCTCGCTGATCCTGATGACCCTGCCGGTCGGATTCTCCGCCGCATGGACGCAGGATGCTTTTTCCCAAGCCACCCTCGCCCGCAAAGGTCTTTACGAAGACGTCCAGCCTGCTGACACGCCCTTCCTCGCCTCCTCCTTCCCTGCACCGACCCGTGAGGAGATCGAGAACACCCATAGCAAAACCGCCGACGGATACCTCCAGTTCAGCCTCATGGAGCTGTTCTTCGCCACCGGCGACAGGGAGCTGCAGGATGTAATGGGCGGCCTCCAGATCGAGACGGAGGGCCGCATCGTGGAGGAAAAGAACGACAACCCGAACGGCACGCGCATGCGGCTTTACCGGATGTTCATGACCTGCTGCGTCGCCGACTCCCGCGCGATCCCGATCATCCTGGAGTTCGGCAAGGAACCACCCCTCCTCCCGGACAACGGCTGGGTGAAAGTGGCGGGAACGATGACTTTCCCCGAGGAAAACGGAACGCTCAAGGCCGTGCTCGAAGTCACAAGAGCCACCGCCGCCGATGTGCCGCCGGAGGAGAAATTTCTCAGGAGGTGAATTTTTCCGCGCGCGGAATCTTTGCGCTCATGCCGAAGCATCGCGCCCTCCTCATCTCGCTCAAGGGGATGATGGAATTCTGCCGCGACGACCTTGGCGGATACCCGTAGGTTGAAAACTGCGCCGCCACGTTCAGAGAAGGGCGCCGAATGCCGGCTCGTCGAGCACGGTCACGCCGAGCTGCCGCGCCTTCTCCAACTTCGATCCCGCCGCTTCTCCGGCGAGGAGGTAGTCGGTGTTTTTCGAGACGGAGCCTGAGACCTTGCCGCCGTTTTTTTCGATGAGGGTTTTGAAGTGGTCGCGGTCCTGGGAAAGGGTGCCGGTGATGACGAAGGTTTTGCCGGTGAAGGCGAGCTTGGGTGCCTCTGCGGGTTTCGGGGCGTGGTTGTCGGAAATGGGATTGATGCCGAGTTCGGCGAAGCGGGTGAGCGTGCGCTGGCCGGCTTCGGAGCGGAAGAATGTGAGCGTGGATTCGGCGACGGCGGGGCCGACATCGCCGGTGATCGCGTAGGGTTCGAGCTTGGGGTTTTTCTTCTTCGCGTCGGGGCGCGTGTCGGTGAGCAACTCGGCGAGGATTTCCGAAGCGGGGATGTCGCTAAGGCGCTCGTGGAGGCGGGAAAGCTCCTTGGCGGCGGATTCGCCGAGCTGGCGGATGCCCATGGCGAAGAGCCATTTGTTGAGGGGCTTTGAGCGGGCGGCTTCGAGGGCGGCGATGACCTTCGCGGCGTTCTTCTCGCCGAAGCGGCGCGGTGATTCCTCGGTGCCTAGGTTGAGGTTCGCGAGGGTTTCCTCGGTGAGGGAAAAAAGGTCGAGCGGGCTTTTCGCATGGCCGTGGCGGACGAGAGCTTCGGCGACGGTTTCGCCGAGCCCATCGATATCGAGGGCTTTGCGGGCGGCGAAGTGGGAGATGGCGGTGACGGCTTGGGCGGGGCACTCGAAGTTGGTGCAGCGCCATGCGACGAAGCCCTCTTCCTGGGTGATGGGTGCCTGGCAGGACGGGCATTTCCCGGCGACGAAATCGTAGAGCGAGAAGGACGGCATCGCGGGATCCGGATCGATGACCATGACGATGGCGGGGATGATCTCGCCCGCTTTCTCGACGAGGACTCTTGCGCCGATGTAGATGCCTTTTTTGGTGATCTCGTCCTGGTTGTGGAGGGTGGCTCGGGAAACGGTGGAACCTGAAATGAGAACGGGATCGAGCTCGGCGACGGGGGTGAGAACGCCGGTGCGGCCGACCTGGATCGAGATGCTGCGGAGCGTGGTTTCCTTCTGCTCGGGGAGGAACTTGTAGGCGGCGGCCCAGCGCGGGGCGCGGGAGGTGGCACCGAGGGTTTCGCGCTCGGCGCGGTCGAGGACTTTCACCACAACTCCGTCGGTGGCGTGGTCGATCTCGTGCCGGTGCTGGCTGAAAAATTTCACCCCGGTGAGGAGTTCATCGAGGTTGCGGGCGATGCGGACGGGTTCGTTGCGGGGAATGGAGAGGGAATCGAGGAGGTCGTGGAAATCGGTTTCCGTTTCCAAAAGTTCCCCCTCAAAAGCGCCGAGGCCGTGGGCGAGGAAAGCGAGCGGGCGAGTGGCGACGATTTTCGGATCGAGCTGTTTGAGGGTTCCGGCGGTAGCGTTGCGGGGGTTGGCGAAGGTAGGGAGGCCGGCTTCGTCGCGCTCCTCGTTCATAGCGGCGAACGCGGAGTTCGGCATGAAGATCTCGCCGCGGATTTCCAGCGTAGCTGGAATTTTGAATTTTGAATTTTGAATTTGGAAACTTTCCCCCTCCTTGAGGACTTGGAGGTCGATGGGGATGAGTTCGCCGTCGGAGGATTTGATGAGGTTGCCGGTGTGGGCGTCGGCCACGTCAACGCCGGTGACAGGGTGGAACCAGCGGTTGTGGCCTTTTGATTCGTAGCCTTGGTTGGTGAACCAATCGGTGATTTCCCCGGAAGAAGGCTGGGTGCCATCGACGTAGGGCTGGGAAATGACGAAGGCGGGGCCTTGCTCGGTGAGGAGGATGCCGTGGAACCAGATGTCGTCGCCGAAGATGCGGTTGCAGGCGACGATGTTGCGGAGATAACGGACGCTGCCCTGTGCTCCGAAATTCGGGGGGAGGGTGAACTTGACGACGCGGAGATATTTTTCCGCCAGGAAGACGGTGTGCTCGGATTGACCGGCTAGCTTTATCCAACCTTCTGTGAGGCGAGTAATTTCCTGAAGGTTGAGGAGTCGACGAGTGTGAGTTCCCCATTCAAGAATGGATTCGGTTTCACGTCGGATCCGTTGCGCCACATTGTCTCCATGATTTCCTGCGGAGTCTTCTTGAAGCCTTCGAGCCAGGCTTTGTGGCGAGCCTTGCGGATGTGTTCCGGGGACAGGGGCATTTTCTGCTGCGTACTCATGTGTTGTTTCATAGGGGAGGATGGATTCGAAGTCAACGCCGGTGGCGGGGGCGGAGGTTCGGTATGGGGTTTCGTCTTCCGCCAAGGAGTTTGGGGAAGGTGGGGGGGAGAAGTGGATTTCCGGCTCGGGCTGCTGGGCAGCCAGAGGCAGCCCCTCCTTGGCCTTGAGGGTGAGCGGGAGGTTGCGGATCGTGCGGACGTTTTGCGTGACGTCGTCGCCGGTGGTGCCGTCGCCGCGGGTGGCGGCGTATTTCAGGGAGCCGTTTTCGTAGAAAAGGGACACGGCCACGCCGTCAATCTTCGGCTCCAAGGTGACGGTGATTTCCTCGCGGCCGAGGTTTTTCTGGAGACGTTTGTAAAAGGCGATGAGTTCGGCTTCCGGAGTGTCCGAGTCTTTCAGCTCGAACACATCATCGATGCTGAGCATGGGGACGGGGTGGCTGACCTGGGAGAAACCTTCGAGGGGTTTGGAGCCGACGCGTTGGGTGGGCGAGTTGGGATCGGCGAGGGCGGGATGGCGTTTTTCGAGGTTTTCGAGTTCGCGGAAGAGCTTGTCGTATTCCGCGTCGGAGATTTCCGGCTCGGCATCGGTGTAGTAGAGCCGGTTGTGGTGATCGATGAGCCGCCGCAGCTCCGCGACGCGCGATTCGGGCGTGGGGAGGTTGGAGAAAAGATCCGGCTCGTCGGGCATGGGAGGGAGTTTCGTGGAGAGACGGGCCGAATCAAGCGCATTGCGGAGGTTGACGCTTGAGGAGGATGGCGGCAGGTTGTGGGCCTTGACAGCGGTAAATTACAAGATCGGGAATGAGAAGCTGGTTAAGGTGCTGGACAGCGCGGCGCGGCATCTGGGCGGTTTGCTGGAAAAGCAGGGCCGGGCGGACGGGGCGTTGCGGATCGCGGTGATCGGCGGGGGGTGCTCCGGGCTGCAATACAAGATGGATCTGGTGGACGGGCCGCGCGACCGGGATATCCTGGTGCCGAGCAACGGCGTGAACGTGGTGATCGATCCCAAGAGCGCGCTTTTCGTGAGCGGCAGCGAGCTGGATTTTTCCGATGACCTCCAGCAAGGCGGCTTCAAGGTGAGCAACCCGAACGCGGTGGTGACCTGCTCGTGCGGGGAGAGTTTCGCGGCGTGAAATGAATGCGTTCGCAAAATTGGGGTTGTCGGTGTCTCTGGTGATTTCCGGTGAGGAGATCCGCGAGGCGTTCCGGTTGCGGGCGGTGGATTCGCATCCGGATGGCGGGGGCGATGAGGCGGAGTTCACCGCGCTGCGGGAGGCGCGGGAAATTTTGGAAAGCCCGGCGAAACGGCTACGTGAGTGGTTGCGGGTGAACGAAGCGGAGGCGGACGCGCGCGGGACGATCGCCGGGGAGTTGGTGGATTTTTTCCAGAAAGTGGCGGAAACGGGAGCCGGGGCGGAGGCGGCGATCAAGACGGCTGCCGAGGCACAGTCGGCGCTCGCAAAGGGCATGGCCGAGGTGCGGCTGATGGGCGCGAGGGAAAAGGTGAAAAACCTGCTCTCGGAAATCGAGGCGGGTATCGCAGCGCGCGAAGAGCGATTCCCTGCCATCGAAAAAGGCGAATCCGATGCCGCGACTGCGATGCGGGATCTCGTGTTCCTTGAGAAATGGCGCGGCGCGATGAGATCGCTCTACGGGCGGCTCATGTGAGCGTGACTCAGTTTCCCGGCGAGGAAGGCGGTGGGGTGTCGCCGACACGGGTGATCTCCGAAGTCTTCGCGAGATAGAACAGCGCCCCGCCGCCTCCCACGACCGCGATCAGGATGATGAGAGTGATGAGCAGGAACAGGAAGTTCTTCATGGGAAGAGCGTGGAGGAAAAGCCCACCGGATGGCGAGAGGAATTCCCGGGCATGCGTCCGTCGGGTATCACCTCAAGTCCGGGCCCCGCGCAGAACGGCGGCGAAGGCCCCGTCGGTGCCGTGCTCGGTGGGGAGGATGCGGACGGTTTTTCCGAGCTTGAGGCCGTGGGTTTCGGCGAAGGCTTTCACGAGGCCGATGTTTTCCGCGTCCTCGATGGAGCAGGTGGAATAGACGATGCGGCCGCCGGGCTTGAGGCAGGGGAGGGCGTTGGCGAGGATCTCCGATTGGATGACGGCGAGGTCATCGATGTCGGAGGGCTGGAGGCGCCAGCGGACATCGACGCGGCGGCGGATCACGCCGGTGTTCGAGCAGGGGACGTCGAGCAGGATCGCGTCGAAGGCTCCGTGGAAACGATCGGGGGCGGGCTTGCGCCAGTCGTGGACGGAAATTTCATCGGCCTGGATGTGGAGGCGGGATAGGTTTTCCTCAAGGCGGGGGAGGCGCTTCTCGTTTGAGTCGGTGCAGGTGAGTCCCGCGCCACCACCGAGCGCGGCGGCGATGAGGAAGGCCTTGCCGCCGGGTGCGGCGCAGGCATCGAGGATTTTCTCGCCGGGCTGCGGGTCGAGTAGTTCTACGGAATGTCTGGTAGCTGGATCCTGGATGTAGAGCTTGCCCTCGGCGAGGAGTGCGGTGGGGAGCTTGCCGGTGAGCTCAAAATAACCGGGCGCGTGGTCGAGCGGCTCGCCGGGGATTTCCCCCGGAGCTTCGGTCAGCGGGTTGAGGCGGAAGAAGGTTTCGGCGGGCTGGTTGTCCCACTCCATGATGGCGATGGCGGTTTCCTTGCCGAAGGATTTCCGAAAGCGGTTGTAGAGCCAATCCGGGTGGGAGTGGAGGACAGCGGGCGGCATTTCGTCGAGTTCCTCCATGAGTCGCTTGCGGGAGGTGATCGCCTTGCGGAGGACGGCGTTGATGAGAGGGCGGACGGAGGTTTTGCCGGCCTCGACGGTCTCGTTGACGGCGGCGTGGTCGGGGATGTTGAGGATGAGGATCTGGCAAAGTCCGACGCGGAGGATGTCGCGGGTGTCGGCGTCGAGCTTGCCCTTGCGGAGTTTTCCGATCCAATGATCCAGGACGCGGCGGTGGCGGAGGACGCCGAAAAGGATGGCTTGCAGGAGGGCGCGATCCGCGGAGGAAAGCATGCGGCGCTGGGCGTGGCGCTCGACGAGGCTTTCCGCGTAATCGTGCCCCTTCGCCCAGGCGCGGAGGGCGGAGACGGCGGCTTGGCGGACGTGGAAATTTTTGGAGGGCATGTGGAGAAGCTCGGAATTCTAAATCCTAATGAAGAAGGAAATCAGGCCATCAAAACGTCCATGAGTTCGGGGGAGAGGAAGTCCTGGTTGTGGATGATGTGGTCGAGGACGGGGACGTCGGTAAGTGCCGCAAGGATGCCCTTGTTGGTGATCATCGGGGTGTCCATTTCGTCCTCAAGCTGGTTGAGGATGATCCCGGCGCAGGTGAGGCCTTTCGCCTTGATGGCGGCGACGGTGAGCAGGATGTGGTTGAGCGCGCCGAGGCGGTTCGCGGCGACGAGGATGACGGGCAGGCCGAGATCCTTCGCGAGATCGGAGATGAAATAGCTTTCCGTGATCGGCACCTCCCAGCCGCCCGCGCCCTCGACGAGAACGATTTCGCGGCCTTCGGAAAATTTCCGGCAGGACTCCACGAGCGCGGCGGGTTCGATCGATTTGTTTTCCAGCAGGGCGGCGACGTAAGGCGCTACGGGCGAGGCGAAGTGAAGCGGGTTCACCTCTTCGAGAGGCAGGTTTCCGGAAACCGCGGCGAGGATTTGGCCGTCATTGCGGTCGCCGCAGGACACGGGCTTGAAGCCGACCGCGTCGCGCCCTTCCGCGCGGAGGCAAGAGACCATGAGCCGGGTGAGGTGGGTCTTGCCGACACCGGTATCGGTGCCTGTGATGAAAAAGTTCATGAGTTTGGATGGTTCAGGCGAAGGCCCTGAGGAAGCCGACCTCGAGCGCGAGCGGTTCGGAGGCGTTGGTTTCCAGGGTTTGGCGGAGGCGCTCAAGGGCGTCGAGGCGGGTTCCGATGCGGAAGACGCTTTCGGATTCGGCGATCTTTTCCAGCAGGGGGGCGGATTCGGGGAAATCGAGGCCTCCGGAGCCGGTCTTGGTGCGGATGAGGTCGGCGAGCCAGGCGAGGATCACATCAAGGTAGCGGTTGCGGGCATCGAGGTAATCGGCCTCGGCGGCTGCCTTGTGGAAATCCTCACGCTCCTTCAGCCATGTGCCATCGGTGCCGTCGCGGTAGGCGGCGATCTCCTCCTTGGTGGCAGCCTTAGCGGCGGCCTCGACCTCTTCCCGTTTCTCGGCGAGGAAATCGGTGAACACGGATTTCATATGGAGCGCGGAGATGGGGTTGCCGAACCCTCTTGCGGCGGCCTTGTTGAGCGCTGCGACGAGTTCGTCCCCGCCGTCCGCCCCGAGCGGGCGACCGCCGGTGAGTTTCACCTGCACGCAGCGGGAAAGGATGGTCGGCAAAAGCCGCTGCGGGCGCGTGGTCAGGAGCAGGAGGAGGGTGCCGTTCGGGGGTTCTTCGAGGGTTTTGAGAAAAGCGTTCTCAGCCTGTTCGTTCATGCGGTCGGCGTCCACGATCACGCCGACCTTGGTCATGCCCTTGGGTGCGGCGAGATGGAGGGTGTGTTCAAGGTCGCGTATTTCGGTGACGGAAATGCGGCGGGATTTCGAGCGCGGGCGGATGATGCGCACCCAGCCGCCCTCCTGCTCATCGAGCGGCACGACCTTTTCCACCATCGGCTCGCCGAAGAGATCCATGCCGCCGCTTTCGCCCGATCCGTTGACCATGGAAACGAGGCGCGAGGCGAGTTCCTCTTTCCCGCAGCCTGCCGCGCCGGAAACGAGGAAAGCATGGGCGAGCCGCCCCCTGCCGTGGGCGGCTTGGATGAGTTCGAAGGCTTTCCCGGCGGGCTGTGACACGGCGTTTAGAGGCAGAGCCGCTTGAAAAGCTCGGCGAGCGGGAGCTGGAGGCAGATGTAGAAATCGCCGAACTCGGCGTAGCGCGCGGAAACCTCGTCGAAGCGCATTTCGTAGATGATGGCCTTGATGTCCTCGGTGGTTTTGGAAAGCAGTGTGACACCCCACTCGTGCTCGTCGAGGCCGGTGGAACCGGTGATGAGCTGGAGGATGCGCCCCGAGTAGGTGCGGCCGACGCGGGCGTGCCCGGCCATCAGTTCGCGGCGCGCCGCGTAATCGAGCGAATACCAGTTGTCGGTGCCTGAGCGGCGCTTCGACATCGGATAGAAACACACGACCGGCCAATCCGGGAGCTGCGGATAGATGCGGTAGGAGCGGTAATGCGCCATGCGGTCATCGAACTCCTTGAGCGCGGCCTCGAACTCGGCGGAGCCTTCCGTGAGGCTTTTCTCCGCGATGAGTGTCTCCGCGATGTGCTGCTCGCGGGTGGTGGTGTATTCCGACGGCTCGGTCAGCGAAAAATAGGAATACGCGGGCGTGAGGATCTCCGGGCCGAGCGAGAGCGTTAGCTGTTTCTCGAAGAAATTCGCGACATGCAGGTCCGGCGTGAGAAGCATAAAGCCTAGGTCGGCCTTGGGTGATACGATGGAAAACGTGAGAAGCTGGGTGTCCGGTGTGGCGCGGATTTCCTGGATGAGTTCGGTGAGGCGGATCTTCGACTGGCGCTGCTCATCCTCGGAGTAGAGCGCCCATTGCGCGTGGTCGATGTGGTAGAAAAGGTGAAGGACGTGCCAGCCTTCGTTCGGGATCAGAGGTGTCATGGAGGGGTTCTAAACGCCTTGCCGGAAACATCAAACCACAATTCGCGGTGCGGGCGAATCAACGGATCTGCGTGTCGATTTCCATCTCAAGCACCATGGTGAAATCGTCGCGCGATGCGGTTGCGGAAGGCGCCTCGAAGACCTGCGCGTGCCATCGTTTGCCGCTCCCCGTTCGGTATGCCGTGTGCATGCCCAAATCCTCAAATCCCGCTGTGGCCACGACGGTGATCTCCGAATCTCCCGCGACACTGCGGGTGATGACGTCGCCGACCACAGAACCCTCTTCGTTGCGGAAAAACACGCGAATCGCGCCGGTCTTGGAGCCGAGGCTCAGTTTCAAGACGGGGATGAGCTGCGTATCTCGCCGAACGACATCCGCTTTATCTCCGGAAGTGATGGGTTTCCTCCAGTATGTGCTGGCCGCCGTAATCCTGACGATTTTTCCGGAAACGGGGAAATCGACCTTTTTGCTGATGAGCGGGCGCGTCGGAACGCGGCTGGAAAAATGGATCAGCGTGAGTGCCGCGCCCAGCAGTAGGGCGGAGCACAGCAGGAAGACCGCGATTTTTTCGATCTTGGACAGTGAGCCGATTGAGGGAACCGCAGGCACGGGGCTTTGGTCAGCCGGAGCCGGATCAACTTTCTGGGGTTCATGCGTTTCCTGCACATCCGGTTCCTGCACAACCGTTTCCTGCACAACCGTTTCCTGCACAACCGTTTCCTGCGCATCCGGTTCCTGCACAACCTTGGGGATTTCCACAGCGGCATCAAGATCCGCTTCTATCCCTGATTCTGCGTCCGTTTGCTTTGCGGGTTCCGTTTGCTTTGCGGGTCTCTTCGCGGAAATATATGATTTCTTGTCCGCCCTTTGTTTGCGCGACGCGCTTGGCCCTTCGGAAGCCGGGGCGGATACGGATGGCTCAGCGATTACAGCCTTGGAATCGTGAGGTTCTGCGGGTGCCGGATGAGACTCGGACTTTTCTTCGGCCGCCGATGATACGGGCCTCAAATTGACGGGTTTTCTGGTTTGAATCCTTGAAATGAAGGCTCGCTGTGTGGGGATTCTCCCTCCGGACCCTTCGGCGCTTTCAGGGGGGCTGGTGCGGGCATCCCACTTCGCATCAAGATCCCAGAGATCCATCTCCGTAAAATCGTTAGCCTGTTTGGATAGATTGTCCTCGATGTCAGGATCGGGACTTGGGCTTGAGGAATCAGTGCTCATGGGTGCGAACTCGAGAAACTTGTATTGCCGCCGCGCATGTTTGGCGAGACAAGAAAGGCGCGGATCGCTTGCCGGCTTCCCGGCCATCTGATTCATCCTTGTTTATAGTCCTTAAAAAGAAAGAATCCCTCACCCGGCATGAAAAGGCTTTTTGGAACAGATGGAATCAGGGGGGTGGCAAATGAGCATCCGGTCACCGCGCGCATGGCGAACAAGCTGGGACGGGCGGTGGTGAAGGCGCTGGGTGGAAAGAATGGCGTGCGGGTGCTCATCGGTAGGGACACCCGTGAGTCCGGCGGGATGTTGGAGGACGGATTGGTAGCTGGTTTGGTGAGCGCGGGGGCGAGAACGATCCGGCTTGGTGTGGTGCCGAGTCCGGCGGTGGCCTTGCTCGTGCGGGAAATGGGCGCCGACGCGGGCGTGATGCTGACGGCCTCGCACAATCCCCACACCGACAACGGGATGAAGGTCTTCGGTGCCGGCGGGTTCAAGCTTTCCGATGAGATCGAGGCGGAGATCGAGACCTTGCTGCTCTCCGATGGGCGGATGGTAGATGCTGCGGAAGAGGGACGCGTGGAAGATTTTCCGGAAGGACTTCGGAAATACGCGGAGTGCGCAAAAGCCAGCATCGACGGGATGGATCTCACCGGCCTGAAAGTGGTGATCGATGCGGGGAATGGAGCTGGGTTTGAGGTCGGTCCGCAGATTTTCCGGGAACTCGGCGCGGAGGTGATCGCGATGGCGGTCACGCCGGATGGACGCAATATCAATGAAAGCTGTGGCGCGCTCCACGCCGAACAAGCGGGGAAACTCGTGCGCGAATCGGGAGCCGATCTCGGTGTTTCGCTAGATGGTGATGCCGACCGCGTGATTTTCACCGACGCCCATGGCAACACGCTGAGCGGCGATCGCATCATGGCAATGTGCGCGATTTCCTTGAAGCATGCGGGGAAATTGCCAGGCGACGCGATGGTCGCGACGGTGATGAGCAACCTCGGCATGGACGAGGCATTGCGCGCGGAGGGTATTTCCGTCTTTCGCGCCGGTGTTGGGGACCGCATGGTGCTGGAGATGATGCGAGAGAAAGGGATCGTCTTCGGTGGGGAAAATTCGGGCCACCTGATTTTCGCAGAGCACGCGACAACCGGCGACGGCATCGTCAGCGCCCTGCAAGTTTGCCGGATGATGAAGGAAAGTGGGAAAATTCTCGCGCAACTCGCCTCCGTGATGCGCGAGTATCCGAGCACGTTGCTCAACCTGCCCGTCCGCGAAAAAACACCGATCGGCGATCTCCCGAAGCTCATGGCGCTCATTTCCATGGCGGAAAAATCCTTCGGAACGGAAGGCCGCCAGCTCGTCCGCTACTCGGGCACGGAAAACAAGATCCGCGTGCTCGTCGAACACCGCGACGCGGATTTGGTGGATCATTGGATCGCGAAATTCAGGGACACGATCACGGAGGAAATCGGATGAACGGCAACCCGGATGACAGCTGGCCTTTGGAGATCACAGGAGATTTCCGGGTGGCGAACCGACCGCTCTCTGAGTGGCTGGAAACGGGGGATGAGGAACTGCGCGCGATGATCCTCGCCTGCCGTTTCCCGTGGGATCTGCTCGCGATCCAGGAGCGTGTCATGGCCGGTTGGGAGGAGAAAATTTCCGGTGACGTGCATCCCGCCGCCGTGATCGAAGGTCGCGTCCAGCTTGGCAAGGGATCGCGCATTTTGCCGGGCGTTTTTATCGAGGGCAACGTCGTCATCGGCGAGGGCTGCAAGATCGGCCCCAACTGCTATGTCCGCGGCTCCACCGCGATCGGCGACCGCTGTCACATCGGCCAATCCGTCGAGATCAAGAACAGTATCCTCCTCAGCGGCACGAACGTAGGTCACCTGTCATACGTCGGGGACTCGATCCTCGGTGAGAACGTGAACTTCGGGGCGGGCACGATCGTTTCCAATCTCCGCCACGACGGCCGCAACCATCTCTCTGCGGTCAACGGGATCCAGACGGATACCGGGCGGCGGAAATTCGGCGCGGTGGTCGGCGACGGTGTGCACACTGGCATCGGAACCTTGGTTTATCCGGGTAGGAAAATCGGGGCGGGCATGTTTACATTGCCCGGAGATATTGTGCGGAAGGATATCAGGTAACGGAAAGATAACATTATGTGCGGAATCGTAGGATACATTGGAAAAGCGAACGCGGCATCCGTCTTGATCGGCGGGTTGAGAAGGCTGGAATACCGCGGTTACGACTCGGCGGGGCTTGCCCTGTTGGACGGCCAGCTCTTGCACGTTTCGAGAGCTGTCGGAAAAGTCGCGAACCTCAATGAAAGGGCGCGCGCCGATTGGGACGCGGAGCTTTTCCAAAGGGCGGGCACCGGCATCGCCCACACCCGCTGGGCCACCCACGGCCCGCCGACCGAGGCGAACGCCCACCCGCACCTCGATAAGTCCGGCCACATCGCGCTCGTCCACAACGGCATCATCGAAAACTACCGTTCCCTGCGCGCGCGGCTTGAAAACAAGGGCCATCATTTCCTTTCGGAAACCGATACCGAGGTCCTCGCCCACCTCATCGGGGATTGCGACAAAGGCGATCTCCTGCAGGCCGTCCGCGACGCGCTCCATCAGGTGGAAGGGACGTTTGGAATCGCGGTCGTTTCCTCGCGCGAACCCGGCCGCATCATCACCGCGCGGCGCGGCAGTCCCATCGTGATCGGCGTCGGCCACGGCGAATCGATCATCGCCTCCGATGCCACTGCCATCCTCGCCCACACGCAGCGCGTGATTTACCTAGATGATAATGACATCGCGGTCGTCACCGCCGACACCGTGGACATTCGCGACCTCGATAACCTGCCTGTCACCCGCGAGATCGCGGAGCTGGGGCTCGATGCGGCGGCGGCGGAAAAGGGCGGCTACGCGCATTTCATGCTCAAGGAAATCCACGAGCAGCCGGACTCGCTGGCGAATGCGATCCGCGGCCGTCTGGATCTCCAGATCGGCTCTTCGGTGCTCGCCGGGATGGGCTCCTCGCCGCGCGAGCTGGCGGACATTTCACGCGTGGTAATGGTCGGCTGCGGCACCTCGCTGCACGCCGCGATGGTTGGAGAGTATGCCTTCGGGGATCTCGCGGACATCCATGCGGAGGTGCGGCAGGCGGCGGAGTTCCGCTACCGGAATCCCATTCTAGGCAACCGCGATCTCGTCGTTGCGATTTCCCAATCCGGCGAGACCGCCGACACGCTCGCCGCGGTACTCGAGGCGCGGCAGAAGGGCGCCTTCGTGATGAGCCTTGTGAATGTGATCGGCTCTACCATCGCGCGGGAAACCCGGTGCGGCGTCTATCTCCACGCCGGGCCGGAAATTTCCGTGGCGTCCACCAAGGCCTTCACCTGCCAAGTGAGCGTGCTGCTGATGATGGCGCTCAAACTCGGTAGAGGACGCAGATTTTCCCGCGACGAGGGGCTGAAACTGGCGCGTGAAATCGAAGCCATTCCGGAGCTCGTGCGGCGCGTGATCGCGCAGGACGACAGCATTGCGGAAATCGCTGCGCGATACGTGGGGAACGAGCATGCGTTCTTCATCGGGCGTGGGCCGATGTATCCCGTGGCTCTCGAGGGCGCTCTCAAGCTGAAGGAAATTTCCTACATCCACGCGGAGGGATACCATGCTGCGGAGCTGAAGCACGGCCCCATCGCTCTATTGCAAGAAGGCACGCCCGTCATCGCCGTCGCCTGCGAGGGGCCCGCCAAGGATAAGACGCTCGGCAACGTCGAGGAGTGCCGCGCGCGCGGTGCCAGGATCCTCGGAATCATCACCGAAGGCGACCATGAAGCGGAGCAGGTGATGGATGATTTCATCGCGATCCCAGCCGCCCATCCGCTTGTCGCCACCATCCCCGCCACGGTCGCGTTGCAGCTTTTCTCCTATCACGTCGCCCGCCTGCGCGGCTGCGAGATCGACCAGCCGCGCAACCTCGCGAAAAGCGTCACCGTAGAGTGATCTCCGCCGCGAGCAATGCATGCCGGGTTCACGTTCTGGAGAACGCGGCTCCGGTCAAAGCCCCGCCGCTGTGATAGATCGAGCCGATGCCCTGATGGCCGAGTTCCTTGGCCAGCCGCACACCCTCCGGCGGCGGCAGGGAGTTCTCTCCGTTCTGGAATGGCCAATCACAGAAATCTCGTCAGCGAATCCACCGCAGTTTCATCGAGGATCCCGGCGAGGGCGATGGTGAGTTGCAGCATCGCGAGGTAGTCGTCGATATCGATGATCGCGTTGTGGGAGTGGATGTAGCGGGCGGGTGTGCCGAGGACGATGGAAGGGACGCCGTTATTGGCGAGGTGGAACGCGCCCGCGTCGGTGCCTCCGCTGCGGCGGACGGTGATCTGGTGCGGGATGTTCGCGCGCCGCGCCGTCTCGATCACGAGATCCGCGAGACGGGGGTTGGCGATCGCGGTGGGATCGTAAAGCCGGATCTGCACGCCGCCGCCGAGCTTGCCCTGGCTTTCCGAGTGGTTGAAACCGGGCGTGTCATCGGCGGGCGGCCCCTCCAGCACAATGGCGACGTCCGGTTTCACGAAATTCGCCAGTGTCTTCGCCCCGCGCAAGCCGACCTCCTCCTGGACGCTGCCCGCGAAGATCAGTTCGTTCGGGTGATCCGTATCCGCCAGCTCCTGCGCCGCCTGGATCACGCAGGCCATGCCGACCCGGTTGTCAAAAGCCTTCGCCATGAAACGCCCGGTCTTGAACAGCGGCGTGAAAGGCGACCATGGCGCGATCGGATCGCCGATGGAGATCCCGAAATCCTCGACCAGCTCCCGCCGCGAGGTCGCTCCGACATCGATGAACATCGCCTCCACGGGCACCGCGTTGTCGCGCTGTGCCGCCGGGATGAAATGCGGCGGTCGGCTGCCGGTCACGCCGAGGATTTTCTCGCCGCTGCGCGTCAGGATCTGCACCCGCTGGCTGAGCATGACCTGCGCCCACCAGCCGCCTATCGTCACGAACTGGATGAAACCGTCCGGAGTGAGGTTTTGCACCATGAAGCCGATCTCATCCATGTGCCCCGCGATGAGCACCCGCGGCCCCTCGTTGGTGTGCGCGCAGATCACCGAGCCGTTCCTGTCCGCCGCCAGCGGGCCGATGTCGGTGAGTTCGTCGGTGAAGATCGCCCGCACCTCGTCCTCGTGGCCGGAGACGGAATGGGCTTCGGTGAGTTCCTGCAACAGGGAGAGGGCTTTCGCGCGCATGGGGATAGGATGCGTGCGGTCTATCGGGTTGGAAATCCATTTTTTGGAATCGCGGATTTCTGATGCCAAGCTCCTTCCCGCGACAATCGTTTGCGCAGCCGCGCATCGCGAGCCACACTTTCACCATGAAATGCGTTTCGCTGGCCTGCCTGTTACTGACCACGCTGGTTTCCTCCGCTTTCCAGCTTCCGTCCGGATCGGAGCAGTGTGTGGTCGGGGTGGCCGATGGCTGGAACAGCTCGCACGTTACGCTTTCCCGTTTCGAGAAAAAGGGCGGGGCCTGGCGGAAGGTGGGTGATGATTGGAAAGGCAGACTCGGCAGCAAGGGCTTGGTGTGGGGTCGCGGCCTGCATCCGGTTCCCGCCGGAGCCGTTTTGAAAAAGGAAGGCGATGCCCGCTCGCCCGCCGGGGTCTTCGATCTCGGCGGCGTGTGGGGCATCCACAAGAGCGTGAAAAAGCACCCCAAGACCTTTTACCATCAGGTCACTTCCCGCGATCTCTGGGTGGAGGACGGGGACTCGGAGCATTACAACCGTTTCCTCACGCTGGATCGCGAGCCCTCCACGCCATGGGAAAAAAAGGCGCAGATGGTTCAGGACGACTACCCGCATTCGCTGAAACTGTTCATCGCCCACAACGCGCCGCCGAAGGTGGTTCCGCACGGCGGTTCGTCGATTTTCTTCCACATCTGGCGTCGTGACGGCGCGGCGGCCACCGCCGGATGCACCACGATGTCCGAGGATCGGCTGCGCCAAATCATCGCGGCAGTTGACCCGGGCCGCCGCCCGCTTTACGTCCTCCTGCCCCGCGCCGAATATGAGAAGCTCAAACCCGTTTGGAAATTACCATGATTGAAGCACCCACACTACCCGACTCGAAGGGTCACTTCGGACAATTCGGAGGGATGTTCGTCCCCGAGACCCTGATGACCCCGCTACAGGATCTCGCCAAAGCCTACGAGGAAGCCAAGGCCGACCCCGCGTTCCAGGCGGAGCTCGATGATCTCCTGAAAAATTATGTCGGTCGCCCCACCCCGCTGTATTTCGCGGAGCGGTGGACGAAAAAACACGGCGGCGCGAAAATCTACCTGAAGCGCGAGGACTTGCTCCACACCGGCGCGCACAAGATCAACAACGCCCTCGGCCAGATCCTTTTGGCGAAACGGCTCGGAAAAACCCGCATCATCGCGGAAACGGGAGCCGGCCAGCACGGCGTCGCCACCGCCACGGTGTGCGCCCGCTTCGGGATGGAATGCGTCGTTTACATGGGCAAGGTGGATATGGAAAGGCAGGCGCTCAACGTCGCCCGCATGAGGCTGATGGGTGCGGAAGTCCGCGCCGTCACCGCCGGCCAGGCCACGCTCAAGGAAGCGGTGAACGAGGCGATGCGCGATTGGGTCGCCAGTGTGGAGAACACGCATTACATCATCGGCTCCGCGCTCGGCTCGCATCCGTTTCCCATGATCGTCCGCGATTTCCACCGTGTCATCGGCGTGGAGACACGGGAGCAGATCCTGGAGCGCGAAGGCCGCCTGCCCGACATGCTCGTCGCCTGCGTCGGCGGCGGATCGAACGCGATCGGGCTGTTCCACCCATTCCTTGGCGATGAAAATGTCCGCATGGTCGGCGTCGAGGCCGGGGGCGACGGGATCATCCCCGAGCGCCACGCCGCCCGTTTCCAAGGCGGGAAACTCGGCATCCTCCAAGGCACGAAAACGTGGCTGCTCGCCAACGACGACGGCCAGATCGAGCTGACCCATTCCGTTTCCGCCGGACTCGACTACGCCGCCATCGGCCCGGAGCATGCGTTCCTGCAAGAAGCCGGGCGCGTGGAATACACCTACGCCACCGATGACGAGGCGCTCGCCGGATTCAAGGAACTCGCCCATACCGAGGGCATCATCCCCGCTTTGGAAAGCGCCCACGCCATCGCCTACATCTCCAAGGTCGCGGCCTCGCTGCCGGAAAACCACATCATCATCGCCAACCTCTCAGGCCGTGGCGACAAGGACGTCGAGCAGGCTGCGCGGTTCCTTCTAGAATAGGAATTTTACCGCGAATGAACGCCAATGGACGCGAATGGGGAGAGGTTTCACAACATGAAAATTAGCGTCCATTCGTGTCCATTCGCGGTTAACTCTTAGATTTTTTTTGCAATGCCCGATCCCGTTTACGTCCGCAACGCCTTCGCCCGCATCGCGGATCGCTACGTCCTCACCAACCATGTCCTTTCCGGCGGCATGGATTTCTGGTGGCGGCATGTTGTCACGAAGCGGATCAAGCAACTCCGGCCCCGCAAGCTCATGGACGTGGCCAGCGGCACGGGCGACCTTGCTCTGAAAATCCAGGACGAGATCCCGGATTGCGAGGTCATGGCCACGGACTTCTGCGCGGAAATGCTCGCGCACGCCTCCTCGCGCGGGGTCAGGAAAACCCTCGTCGCCGACGCGCTGGATCTTCCTTTCCCAACCGATGAGTTCGATGTCGTCACCGTCGCCTTCGGCCTGCGCAACATGGGAGATTATCCCCTCGCGCTGCGGGAAATGCGCCGCGTCATCAAACCCGGCGGCCACCTTTTCATCCTGGATTTCTCGCAGCCTGAAGCGCCGCTCTGCCATCCCTACCGACTCTACCTCCACCACGTCCTGCCCAAGCTCGCCGGCCTCCTCACCGGCCAGATGGACGCCTACGAATACCTCGGAACCTCCATCGAGCAATTCCCCTGCGGCCAGGCCATGATCGCCCTCCTCGAAGCGAACGGCTACACCGCCGCCACCGCGACACCGATGACCTTCGGTGTCGTTACCGCCTACGAGGCCGTGAAAATCTGAGCGTTTTTCAATCCGCCACTTCGACGATCAGATTGATCTCCACGGAGACGTCCAAGGGCAGCGCGGCCACGCCCAGCGCCGTGCGGGAATGTTTGCCGCGCTCGCCGAAAATTTCCACCAGCAACTCCGACGCGCCGTTCACGACGACGGGATGCCCGG
The DNA here is from genome assembly GCA_027485615.1 of Verrucomicrobiaceae bacterium. Lineage (GTDB taxonomy): Bacteria > Verrucomicrobiota > Verrucomicrobiia > Verrucomicrobiales > Akkermansiaceae > Luteolibacter. Next base: position 3,697 of record JAIXQS010000004.1, on the reverse strand, counting down.
TGAAATCCGGCTCCGAGTTCACGAAGCCGTTGAGGGTCACGATCTGCTTCACCTTGTCGAGCGAGCCGATGGCCTCCTTGATCACCGCGAGACGGTTGAGGACGATGATTCGCGCCCCTTCCACCGCTTTCTCCACCGGGCAGGCGGAAGGGACTTTGCCGAGGATTTTCACTTCGCCATCAATGGGCAGGCCACCGGAGAGGAAAAGCAGGTTGCCGGTGCGGACGCAGTTCACGTAAGCGGCGATGGGGGTGGGGACTACGGGGAGCTTCAGCCCGAGCGATTCGATCTTGGCGAGAGTGTGGTCTGTCATGCGCGCAGGTTGAAATCGCGGGACGCGGAGATCAAACCCCAAGTGCGGGAATCGCCCGCTTGCCTGTGCCGGAAACACGGATAACGTGCGCTTTGATGAAATCGCTGGTTCGCCCATTCGCCCATTCGCCCTTTCCCTGCTCCTCGCGCCGCTCACGTGTGCAGGCGTCGCATCGGAAGTCCTCATCAAAGACCTTGAGCGCCCCGTGTGGGCGGGCGCACCCGCCTCCGCGAAGGGCAAGTTATGGGTGATGGAGCAGGCGGGGAAGGTTTGGATCATCGATCTCAAGACCGGCCAGCGCTCGAAAAAACCTTTCCTGGAAATCACCGGCCGCGTCACGCGCAAGAGCAACGAGCAGGGGCTCCTCGGCCTCGCCTTCGCGCCGGATTTCGGGACAAGCGGGCGCTATTACGTGAACTACAGTGAAAAGAACGGTGACACCCGAATCGTGCGCTTCGTATCGAAAGACGGCGAAACGACCGATGCCTCCAGAGGCGAGACGATCCTGAAAATCAAGCAGCCGTTCTCAAACCACAACGGCGGCTGGCTCGACTTCGGCCCCGACGGCTATCTCTGGATCGCCACGGGCGATGGGGGCGCTGCGAACGATCCGAAGAACCTCGCGCAGGATCTTTCCTCGCATCTTGGGAAGCTTCTGCGGCTCGATGTATCGGGTTCGAGAGGCTACAAGGTTCCCGCCGACAACGCCTTCGCCGGGAAAAAGGGCGCGCTGCCGGAAATCCACGCGATCGGCCTCCGCAACCCGTGGCGCTGCTCCTTCGACCGAGTGACCGGCGACTTCTGGATCGGCGATGTGGGGCAGAATCATTGGGAGGAGATCAATCTCGTGGAGAAAGGAAAATCCGGCGGGCTGAACTTCGGCTGGCGGCTGCGCGAGGGCGATGTCATGACTCCGTTCAAGGGCGTCGGCGGCGACCGTCCGTCAGAACACGTCGCCGAGCGATTGCCGGCTTGCGGATCGTCATGCGGCATGGGTGAGAAGGCTCCAGGTCAAGTGCCGGAAAGATATGGAAAAGATCCGGAAACTGGCGAAACTCGAAGAAATGTTTAGATGAAAAAACATGACCCGAATGGCATCAATTCATATTACCAGATCATTTGTAATTCAACGGCCTTAACCCCCAAAGCAAATTCCTGGCATTCAGGCTGGGTTTCTATTTCATGCGCCTGAACGTTGAGCGCTTGCAACAAGCGCATTCACCGGCACAAGATCGCGGCGGAAGCAAGTTAGCAAGCATTGATGCAAAACCCAAACAACAGAAAACCCTTCGTCCAAATGCTTCGCGCGACGGCCGCGCCGGTCTTAGGGCTGTGTCTGTTGGCTTTGCTCGATTACTGGATTCGCTCCAGTGTGGGTCGGATGATGTATTGGGACAGGGCTGCTTCGCTCGCCTGCATCCTGTTGAGCATCAGTCTCGCCCACCAGTTGATTTGCTCGGTCGCTCTCGACTTTCTATTGGCCAAGGCGACAGGCAGGCAGGTGCCGAAAATCCTCAAGCACCTTATCGGGATTGCAGCGGTCGTGGCAGCTATCCTGCTCTCGGCTAATGTCCTCTACAGCGGTGTTTACACCAGTCTGCTCGCACTTTCCAGTGTCATCGCCGTGGTCATCGGTCTTGCCCTGAGGCCTATCATTCTCGATATCTTTTCCGGCCTCAGCGCGAACCTAGATGCCGCCTTTCATATCGGTGACTGGATCGAGATCAGCGGTCGTAATGGCGGAGTCAGTTATACCGGTTGGGTCGAGGAGATCAACTGGCGCACCACCCATCTGAAAACTCGCTCCGGCAATTTGATCATCTGTCCCAACAGCACGCTGAGCATCTCAGTGATTACGAACTTTTCCAGTCCATCGCGTCTCAGCCGTTACGATATAAGGGTCGAGCTTCCGCCGGAAATCGACCTGGAACGCGCAAGGCGTATCCTGCTAGCCGCTGTGCAGGCCACTCTGGATGTGGAAAACGGCCCCTCATCCGAGAAAGCTCCCGATGTTCTTATCACCGAACTCAAAGCTTCGGGTGTTGAGTATTGGATTCGCTTCTGGCTCGATCCTGCCTCGCAGTCTCAGGATTTCGCCCAGGACCTCGTCTCGCGCAGCGTGCTTCGCCATCTCCAGTTCGCTGGAATTCCACTGGCTGAGAAGGTCATTCTGCATCGCGACAAGCGCGCATTGCTGGATATGGCCACTCCTGCCTCGCGTGCAGAAGTGCTAGGGCGGGCCGCTTTGTTCAATGGAGTGCAAACCAGTGTCCTCGAACGACTGGCGGAGAGAATCTCGCTCCACAGTTTCACCATGGGTGACAATCTCATCGTTCAAGGCACTCAGGATAACGAGATGTACCTGCTTGTCGAAGGGGCGGTGGATGTCATCGTCACCGTCGAAGACAAGGATGTGATCATCACCAGATTGCAGGTGGGGCAATACTTCGGTGAGATGTCCCTGCTCACCGGCGAGCCGCGGACCGCCACCATCCGAGCGGCGACCGACGGAGCCGCCTATCGCATCGACCGCGATGCCGTGGCTCCGGTTTTGGAATCGGATCCGCCCTTGATGGATCTGATCAGCCGCAATCTTGCCGAACGGAACCTCAGCCGTCAGGCAAAGGCTGCCGCCTCCCAAGATGAGACCCCTGGGGAAAAATGCGAAGGCTTCGCCTCCGTCCTGCTAGGGAAGATGATGGGGATTTTTCGCGGTGGCCGTTAGGGCTGTGGTCAGAGAATTTGTTAGAACATGTGGCTGATTCTTCAGCTGCCTCTTCAGCTTGTCCGGCATCCCGGATTTCTTGTTCGTAGCGGATGAACCCATCCGCAGCGAGATGCTGATCGAAGCTTGTAAGCTAACTCCTTGTATTCGGGCTTTTTCAGGCTTCGCAGAGCGGCGTTGTATCAGGCCGCAAGCTCTCCAGGCAGAGTACAAAAGTGTTTTGTACTCTGCCTCAAGGGGTCGGGGCCGAGGTAAAAGTGTTTTGTACTCTGCCGCAAAGGGTCGGGACCGAGTACAAAAGTGTTTTGTACTGAGCCGCGAGGGGTCGGGACCGAGGTAAAAGTGTTTTGTACTCTGCCGCGAGGGGGCGGGACCGAGGTAAAAGTGTTTTGTACTCTGCCGCAAGGCCGCGCGACCGAGCCTCAGGGGGGTGAGACCGAGCCGCGACGCTTCGGGGCGGAGCCGCAAGGGCTGCGGAACGGGGCGCGATTTCCATCGTCAACCCACGTGCCGACAGGCAACAAAAGCGGGGGATTTTCTCTCAATGCGCCCCCTGCGGCGCGGCATTCTCGCTGATGAACGGGCGGAGGTTCGTCTGCGTCGTTTGAGGTTTTCTGTCCTGAAAGGGCAGTTCATACCAGCCCGGTGGTGCAACCCCG
>JAIXQS010000101.1 GCA_027485615.1 Verrucomicrobiaceae bacterium | reverse complement strand
TGATCCGCCTAGCGAAGAGGATTTTTTCCGCTGAGAATCGTCCGAAAACAGTTAACGATTATTTTTACTCACGACCTCCAATAGGTCTGCTTTTCTAAAATTTCAGGCTTCCCATACCGAAAAACGCCGGATAGATTAAAAAAGTCCTGAGCAGGAACGCAGGATTTTTGGAAAAATCAATATCCCGGATAGGTTTCAGCCAAACCGTCCATTGGTGTTTTCAGAATGATTGCGTTCCCTTACATGTCCCAAACGTGAACAATACAACCAGCCAAAATGAAACAAACACAACCAAGTGCCCCCGGCGCGTCGGTGAAGGCCGATGCTGATCGTCTTGCAGACTTCGTCCTCTTTACACAGCGGAGCTGCATACTTAACCTGTCCAGCGAACTCAACAAAGGGAACGTCTCGTTCCCCCAGTTCTTCCTGCTAACCTATCTCTCCAGCGAAGATTATCTGACCATGTCGGATATCGCGAAAAAGATGGGACATTCTACGGCCGCCGCCACCGGCCTCGTGGATCGACTGGAAAAACTGTCTTATGTTGAGCGCATGCACGCGGCTGAAGATCGCCGCAAGATCATGGTATGCATCACCTCCAAAGGAGTCGAACTCGTTTCGAAAATGCGCAAAGAGATTGCGACAGACCTCGCCGGCATTCTTGCAGGTATGGATGAAGAAGAGGCTGAAACCGTGGAACACACCAACCGGGCGCTTAAAAACCGCGCGATTGCCTAATCCCCTGTCTCCCCGCTGAATAATCCAGCTTGGCGATCACCAAGCGCCTCCGTTACGGTTCCCTTCGTGACGGAGGCCTTTTTGTTCCTACATCCCATCTCTGGCTTACCCGGCTTCCATCCCTATTGGATACCTCGCCTCGATGGAGTCGATGTCCTCGGCGATCGCGATTTCGCGCTGCGCAATCTAGCCCCACGCCACGACGCCCTCATCGCTGCCGAATTTCCGGACGCCACCACGCGCCACCATGCGGAGCAGGTTCACGGCAACCGCATATCCGTGATCACATCGCCCTCCGGTGAAAAATCCCTCACCCACCCCGACGTGGACGGTCTCGTTACGAATCTTCCCGACCAACTCCTGGCAATATATGTCGCTGATTGCGCCGCGATCTACCTTGCCGATCCCGTGAAACGTGCCGTCGCACTGCTCCACTCCGGACGAAAAGGAACCGAAGGCAACATTCTGGGGCAAGCCGTGGCCACGATGACTTCCGAATTCGGCAGCGAACCCTCCGACCTGGTTTGTGTCGTCTCCCCCTGTATCCGCCCGCCAAACTATGAGGTGGACATCGCCTCCATGATTCACGAACAAGCCATCGCACTCGGCATCGGCCACTTTCACGATTCTTGCGAAAACACCGCCGCCGACCTCTCTCGCCACTACTCCTACCGCATGGAAAAAGGCCAAACCGGCCGCATGCTCGCCCTGCTCTCGGTCTCCTGATTTCAGATTTTCAGTTTTCAGCGTTTCAGCCTTTCCCATGAAGTCACCCGCGAAGATCAACCTCTCCCTCCGCATCCTCGGAAAACGCCCCGACGGCTTCCATGAAATCGATACGGTGATGGCCAAGCTGCCCGGCTTGGCCGATGAAATCACGATCACGCCCGCGTCGGAATTTTCCTTCACCTGCTCGGATGCCAGCCTGCCCACCGATGGAAAAAACCTTGTCGTAAAGGCAACAGAGGCACTCTCCGAACAATCGGGGCAAGCCCTTCCTTTCCACATCCATCTGGAAAAACGCATCCCGCACGGCGCGGGTCTCGGCGGCGGATCTTCCAACGCCGCCACCACGCTTCTCGCGCTGAACGGCCAGCTCGCATCCCCGCTGCCCGCCGGGGAACTCCACGCGCTCGCCGCAGCGCTCGGCTCCGATGTGCCGTTTTTCCTCTACGCCGGAGCCGCCCGCTGCACCGGCCGCGGCGAGATCATCACCGCCGCGCCCGCGCCGCCGAGCCATCCCATCATCCTTTTCAAGCCCGGCTTCTCCGTCTCCACCCCCGACGCCTACCGCAACTGCCTCGATGCCGAGCCGATTCCCGGCATACCTTACGATCCGCAAAATTACGGCGGACTATCCTTGGTCAACGATCTGGAGAAAGCCGTTTTCGCAAAGTACCGCTACCTCGCCGAACTCAAGGATTGGCTGCTGAAACGCCGCGACACCAAGGCGGCTCTCATGTCAGGTTCCGGCTCCACGATGTTCGCCATCCTCCACCCGAAGGCAAACCCCGAAGCACTCATCGCCACTGCGCACAACTATTTCGACGATACGCTCTGGACGTGGTCGGGAACTTTATAGGTGCGGCACGGCATCCAGAAAACCCGGATACACGGGCTCCCAACCGGTCGCGCACAGCTTGTCATTGCTCACCCGCTTGTGCGTCCAGCCACGTTTCCGGTTGAGGTCGCGCGGCCCGCATGGCGGCAGACCCTTTCCGAAAACATCCGCCAAGCCTTGGTAAACCTCAAGCTGCGTCATCGTCACCGAATCGGCCACATTGAAGATTTCCCCTGCCGGAAACGGTTCGAGGCTGATGAGATGGTGGATCGCGCGGGCCGCGTCATCGCGGTGGATGGTGTTTATGAAGCGCCGCCCGTCCTCCTCGATGACCGCCTCTCCATCCAGAAATTTCCTCAACAGCACGCTCCGGCCCGGCCCGTAGATCCCCGCCAACCTAGCTACCACACCACCGGCATCAAGGACGACCCTTTCAGACTCTAACAGAATTTCTCCCGTCGCCCGATCCGGTATCGTATCCGCCTCCTCCGTCACCAGCTCGCCCTCATGGTGCGCGTAAACCGAACTGCTCGAGGTGAAAACCAGTTTCGCCTCCGGAAAACGGCGCACGAGATTCCGGCAACCCTCCAGATAAACGCATCGATAGGCGTCCTCCCCGCCCCGCCCCGAAGCCGCGCAGTGAACGACTGCGTGCACATCGGGCAAAGTCGCCACAGAATCCGGATCGGAAACATCACAAGCCATCAAACCGTCACCTCCACCCAGCGAGGTACCCTGCGCATCCCAGCCCGCCTCGCGAAAAACACGTATAACCTCTCCACCGAGATACCCGGCACCAACCACCAGAACCTTGCTCATCGTGGCGAACACTTAACCAAATCCCCGAAACCGACAACCCCGAAACCGAATCCCAGCGGCGAAATGAAATCGCTCAACCTACTCCCACACTAGGGATAACTCCTTGCGCTCGCGGCTCTCGTTGTTTTTTTTATCGGAAGCAAAATAGCTGCTGATGAATAAACTTCCGAAACTCCTCACCATTCTCCTCGCCGCCCTCACTGCTGGCGCCCTCGCCGAGCAACCGCTCCGCGAAATCACCGCCCCGCCCGCCAAGCTCGGCGCTCCCCCTTTCTACAAAAAATACACCGACGCCAGCGGCTACCCCATCGTCGCGTCCGGCACGGTGAACGACTACGCGCTTCGCGAGGCCGCCTACCTCACCGACATGATGCTCGCAAAAATCCCCAAGGTGCGCGACGCCATGATCGAAAGCGGATCGCGCCTCTGCATCATCGCATGGAACGAGTTCACCACCGA
>JAIXQS010000163.1 GCA_027485615.1 Verrucomicrobiaceae bacterium | reverse complement strand
GCCGGTCTCGCCGAACTCGCCCTTGGAAAGCCTGACCTCGCGCGGCAGCGCACCGAGCCACTGGAGGTAAGCCACCGGCATCGCCTTATCGAGGCCGAACTGCTCCTCCAATTCCTCCATTTGCTCTTCTGTGAGACCGCCGCCCGCGCTGCTCGTGGCCTTCTTCGCCCCTCCCCCGTCCGCGCTGCCCGCCGCCTGCTGAAGCATGCGGTCCATCGGCCCGCCGGGCACAAACCTAGTGATCGCGAAGACAAGAAAAGTGATCCCCAGCAAAGTCGGGGGAATCAGCAGGAAACGCCTTAGGAAATAACTCTTCACACTATGAACTGCGGCAGTTTCGACGCGCCCGCCCCGTTGGCAAGCCCCGTCCTCCCCATCCGCCTAATATTCCTGCCCTTTTTCCTTCTTCACGGCGATCACGTAGTCGAGCACCGCCTTCTCATCGGATGACGGGAGGCCGGCATGACGGATCATCTTGGGCATCACGTCCTCCCAGTCCATGATGTCCACCTTTTCGGGGAGCTGGTAGGCGTGGCACTCACCGCATTTCAGCATGTAGACCTCGTGCCCGCGCTGGAGCTGAGAAAGCGTTTTTCCGCTGCTCTTCGCCATCGCATCGCTGGGATTCGGCACCTCGGAAATGCCACCCACCGCACCGTCGTCGCCTCCGTCCATATCGCCCATCGCGCCGCCACCCGTGGGGGCGCAGGCGGTGAGCAGCATCCAGAGCAAGGCAAGGGCGGGGTATTCGGGTTTCATCGGCTTTATCCTACACCAAGGGGCTTCGCAGCCACAACCATTAAGTCTTCGGAAACACACACGGCGACCAGGACAGGGAGAGATTCCAACGGCGCCAGCCTCATGACTCCCGGCACTCGGTTCCGGCATGCGGTTGGATTGCCAGGTATTCCCAATGGGGATACAAAGACTGGAAACGCCATTCCCAAGAGTTGAAGAGCCTTTCTTAAAAGTTGAAGAGCCTATCTCAAGAGTTGAGGAGGCTTCGGCAAAGATTGAAATGCCATGATCAAAAAGCAAACAGTGCTCTTGCCGAAAACTGACGTTCCGATTTGAACAACTGTGATGCTTATGAAATGACCCGGAAGAGGAGGGAAAAGCCGGTTTGCCCCGCTTCACCCCACCTCGAACGGGATGCCCTTGAGGTGCCCTTTCCCGCAAAACTCCGCGCCCCCCGAGTCGGTGACGAACAGGTCGATCTGTTCCGGCCTTACGAAGTAGTGATCGGTTTTACGGCCGAGCTTGGTGTGGTCGAGCATTGCACATTTCCAACCGGCGTGGGCGATGATGGTGGCCTTGAGCCGGGCTTCCTCGGGGTTCGGCTCACCGATGCCGAGGGACGGGTCGAACCCGCCTCCCGAGAAAAAGAAGCGGTCGATGCGCAGGGCACGGACACCCATTTCCGTGAGCATGCCTTGGAAGCGCCCGGCCTTGGGATCATGAATGCCGCCGAGGAGGATAACCTCGATGTCGTTGCGGACGGCGAGCTTTTCGACCACGCCGATCGCATAGGTGACGACGCGCAGGCCTAGCTTTTCCGGCAAGTGCCGCGCGAATTCGAGGGCGGTGGAGCTGGCGTCGAGCATCAGGGTCTCGTTCTCCCCGATGTGCCTGACTGCGGCCTTGGCGATAGCTTCCTTTTCCGCCGGATGCGTGCCCTCCCGTTCGCTGCGGGAAAGCTCGCGGATGACCATGGCGTTTTCCGTCGCGCCGCCATGCGTGCGGTGGAGCAGGCCTTGGCGGGAAAGGCTGTCGAGATCCCGTCTGACGGTTTCCTCGGTCACATCCAGCAGCGAGGCCAGCGACTGCGTGCGCACCGCCCCGTCGCGTCTCGCGATTTCCAATATCTTCCTGTGTCGTTCGAGTGCTAGCATGTGGTTTTTTCTTTTTTTAAGCTTGCTCTTGAGTGCTTATATCAGCATCCCGTTCCGCGTCAATCCAATCCAAAACATATCAATGCCAGACTTTAAACACGTGACCTATTCCTGGGATGATTCCCACGCCGCGAAACTCGATGCCGTAGCCCGCCTCGTCTACCGCTCGAACATTCTCGGAGCCGACCAGCGCATCACCAACACCGGCGGCGGCAACACCTCCTCCAAGATCATGGAGACGGATCCCCTCACCGGCCAACAAACCGAAGTGCTCTGGGTCAAAGGCTCCGGCGGCGACCTCCGCACCTCCAAGCGCGAGAATTTCTCCTCACTCTACCAGGACAAGCTCATCGGCCTCCAGTCCGTTTACGCCGCGAAGCCCGGCAACGGCCTCAAGACCCCTGCGGAGGATGAAATGGTCGGCATGTATTTCCACACGACCTACAATCTCAACCCGCGTCCGTCTTCCATCGACACCCCGCTGCACAGCTTTCTCAGCGGCAAGCACGTCGATCACATGCACCCGAACGCGATCATTGCGATCGCCGCCTCGAAAAACTGCCAGGCTCTCACCAAGGAGATTTTCGGCGGTGAAATGGAATACGTGCCATGGATGCGCCCCGGCTTCGAGCTCGGCCTTGCGATGCAGGAAATCGAAAAACAAAATCCAAGCACGCAGGCGATCATGCTGGGCCAGCACGGTTTCATCTCGTGGGACAACGACGACAAGAAGTGCTACGAGCTCACCCTCCGCCTCATCGACAAAGCCGCCCAATACATCGAGGACAAATACGCAGCCAAGGGCGGCGACGCGAAAGCCTTCGGCGGCCAGAAATTCGAAACGCTTCCCGAGGAGCAACGCCGCGACACCTTTGCGAAAATCCTGCCATGGCTGCGCGGCCAGGTTTCCCAACAGAAACGTTTCATCGGCACGGTTCAGGACGACGAGAAAATCCTCCGCTTCGTCAATTCCGCCGACGCCCCGCGCCTCGCCGAGCTGGGCACCTCCTGCCCCGACCATTTCCTCCGCACCAAGATCAAGCCGCTCTACGTGGCATGGGATCCGCAGTCGGAAGACCTCGCCGCGCTGAAAACAAAGCTCGCAGCCGGACTTGTGGAATACCGCAAGGACTATGCGAAGTACTACGAGTCCTGCAAACACGCGAACTCCCCCGCGATGCGCGACCCGAACCCAACGGTCGTGCTCATCCCCGGCCTCGGCATGATCGCATGGGGCAAGGACAAGTCCGAATCCCGCGTCACCGCCGAGTTCTACAACTGCGCGGTAGAAGTGATGCGCGGCGCCGAAGCGATCGACACCTACATTTCCCTTCCGCAGCAGGAAGCGTTCGACATCGAATACTGGCTGCTTGAGGAAGCGAAACTCCAGCGCATGCCCGCTGAAAAGGAACTCGAGCGCCAGGTCGTCATCGTCATCGGCGCGGGCTCCGGCATCGGCAAGGAAACCGCCCACCGCCTCGTCAAGGAAGGCGCGCACATCGTCTGCGTCGATATGAACCTTGAGGCCGCACAAGCGACCGCCAAGGAGATCACCGACAAATACGGCCTCGGGATCGGCGTCGCCGGCACAGGCATTTCCAACTGCGGCCCGGCCGTCGCCCTGCAAGGCAACATCACCGACCGCGCCGGCATCCGCACGATGCTCGACCAGGTCGCGCTCGCTTACGGCGGTTTCGACCACATCTGCATCACGGCGGGCATCTTCGTCCCGTCCGACACCACCGGCCACATCCCGGATGACAAATGGTCACTCACTTTTGCGATCAACGTCTCCGGCTCCTACTTCGTGGCCGACGAGGCTTACAAGACCTGGAAAGAGCAAGGCCTCCAGGGCAACCTGGTCCTCACCACCTCGGCCAACGCCGCGGTCGCGAAAAAGGGTTCCCTCGCCTACGACACCTCGAAGGCCGCCGCGAACCACCTCGTCCGCGAACTCGCCGTCGAACTCGCCCCGCTGGTTCGAGTCAACGGCGTCGCCCCGGCCACCGTGGTTTCAGGCTCCGCCATGTTCCCGCGTGACCGAGTCATCGGCTCCCTCGCGAAATACGACATCCCCTTCACAGAGGATGAGGAAACGGAATCGCTGGTGAACAAGCTCGCGCAGTTCTACGCGGACCGCACGCTCACCAAATCCCCGATCACCCCGGCCGACCAGGCGGAAGCCTACTTCCTGCTCGTCACCAAACGCCTCAGCAAAACCACCGGCCAGATCATCACGGTCGATGGCGGACTACACGAGGCGTTTTTGAGGTAGCCTGTTAAGATTACAACTCTTACAACACCGGCGCTCCCCAAGGGATCGCCGGTGTTTTTTTTCTGGCTGATGCACCCTCTCCGCAAGAGCGCCGGATGAGACTTGATCAACACGCCTTGGCACCGCCTTACGGCTTCGTGACATGGATCACTTTCGCGTTCACCACGAGGCTTTCGGGCGTGGAACTTCGGTCCACCGTGCCGCTGACGGTGACGCTGCTGAGTTCCTTCAGGCCTTTCACGCATTTTAGGCCGCCGGAAAGGACGCGGCCTTCGGCATCGGTGATTTGGATGGAGGCGATGCCTTCGAGTTTCGCTTCCTTGGAATCGCAGCAGGCATCCCATGGGGTTTCGCACTCGTCGCCGGGGATTGTGTTGCAGGGAGTGAGCTTTTCGCGGTCGCCGAGCAGGAAGGCGGCTCGGCCATCGACGAAGACTTTTTCGCGGCCCATGATGAGTCCTTGGATAACGATCTCGTCGCCGGGTTTCGCGTTGGTGCGGGCTACGTGGATCGCTTGCGGATCGGCGATGGGTTGGTCGGTGAAATAGGCATCGAACGCGGCGGCGGGCGGGGCGGTTTCGACGGCGGCGGTGGATTCCTTTTTCCCGCAGGAAGCGAGGGCGAGGACGGCGATGAGGAGCAGGTGTCTGGTTTTCATGGTTTTAGGATCTGAGGGCTTTGGGAAGGGGCGGGCGCAGGCAGCGGATAGCGGGCGGAATCGCGCCGAGGATGCCGAGCAGGATACCGGTGGCTAGCCCGGCGAGCGCCACCTGCGGGGAAATTGACACCGTGAAGGCACCGATGGAAAACGGAATTGTCCGCCCATCGAGCAGGAAGATGGCAGTGACGGAGGCGAGCAATGTCCCGGCGAGGCATGCGATCAGGCTTTCCTGGACGAGGCTCAGGAAAATCGCTCCACGCCCGTAGCCGATGGCCTGGAGGGTGGCGAGCTCGCGGATGCGGGAGGCGAAGGCGGCGTAGAGCGTGTTGAATCCGCCGAACACCGCGCCCGCCGCGATCAGGCCGGCGGTGATCCATGTCATCACGCGCAGCGGTTTAAAAAAGGAACTGAGCGCTGCATAGTAATCGCTTTCCCGCAGCGCCGCGAGCTCCAGATCGAGCCGCTGCTGGGCGAAAAGCTCGGCATCCGGGAAATGCGCCGCATCATCCATGCGCAGGACGACGCAGGAAACCGTCTCGCGCTGGGCGAGCATGTGGAGATCGCCTAACGCCGCCCACACCTCGGACTCCATCACGGTGCCGGGCGCGGCGAAGGTTCCGGAAACGGTCATCGCGGAGCCGTCGATGGTTACCTCGGATCCCGGTTTCAGCGAGGCCTCGGGTATACCCAGTTTCCGCCAAGCGAGCCGTCCCACCATCACTTCGCCCGAGCGCGGGAACGTCCCTTCCAACACCCGCACCTCCGGATGCACAAGCAACGCGCGGGGCGTGACTCCGCGGAAAAGCCCCTGCCCTCTCCGACCGTCCTCATCCAACAGATAGGTCATGTAATGGATCTCCACCGAGGCGGCGGGTCGGCCAAGGGTTTTGGAAACGCCGTGCACACCCGCCTCCGCGATCCCACCGAGGAGCGCGCTGACCTCGCTGCGCTGGATGCTTTCCTCGCTGCCCGCGCCGAGCAGGATCACGTTCTTTGCCGATCCCGATGCGGAAAGCACCTGGCTCATACCGCCGTTCAGCGACGTAGCCGCGATCACCAGCAACACCACCAGCGCAGAACCACCGACCGTCTGTAGGAGGCGGGGCTTATCACGGAAAAGGTTCCGCAGGGCATAGGTTAAAGGGAGCATAAGTCCTATAAATCAAATAAGTCCTATGATCGCAAAGACTTCACGATCGGCTGTCGAATAGCGACGAGCGCCGGATGAATGGAAGCGACCACCCCAAGCACGAGCGCCGCTCCGGAGGCGAGGAGTGCGGTGGAAATTTCCGGGAGGATGGCGAGCGTGTGCCCTTCGCTGCCCATGGTGAAACTCTGCCAACGCAGGAAACCCCACGCGAGGCCGGCTCCGAAAAGGCCGCCCGCCAAGCCGAGCAATCCGCCCTCGCTGACCACGAGGAACATGATCGCGCGGGCCGGATAGCCGAGGGTGCGGAGCACGGCGTTTTCCTTCACCCGTCCGCGCACCATGAGAAGAATCGCGTTGGCCACCAGCGCGATCACCGCGATCACCGCGCCGAGGCCAAGCCATCTCGTGAAGCCGATCAACTCGATGAGCTGGCTGGCGGTTTCCGCAAAGAACGCTTTCTCCGGACGCGTGTTCGTCGGCGATTGGTCGGATTTGAAATGCGCGTCGATGGCGGCGGCGACGGGCTTGAGATCGGCGGAGCGGTTCACACGGACGTTGAACTGCGTGACCACACCCAGCCCGGTGCGCGAGGCTTGCTGGAGGAAAGGCAGCTTCACATAGGCGACGTTGTTGTCCTGTGGAAAGGGCGAGCGGATGATGCCCGCTACGTGGACTGTGATTCCCACGGCATCGAACTTGTCTCCGGGTTTCAGCCCGCGCCGTTTCGCGAACTGCTCACCGAGCAGCGCGCCGTCGTCGCGCCGCGTCCACTCCGCATCGTCGCCCGCGATGATCTCGATCTCCGGCGCGAATTTCCGCAGCATCCCCTCGGGCACGCCTCGGAAAGTGATCACATCGAGGCTCGCGCCGCAGTTGTTCACGACGATCTGGATCGGGATCACCTCGCGCACGCCAGGCATGCGGCGGATCTCATCCGCGTAGTGCTCAGGCAGCTTGCTGGCAGCCGGACAGAAGCGGTTCTCGCGGTAAACGACGAGCGTGGTATCCGCCGCCGTTTCCTCCGTCGCCGCGCCGAGGGAGCTCTGCAGCGTTTCCACCGAGGTGAAAAGGAACATGCCGGAGGCGACACCGAGCACGGTCAGCGAGGTCCGCAGCCGGTGGCGGAGCAGCTGTTTCATGGCGAGGGAAAGCAGGGCGGTCATGGGTGGGTGAAGTTGGGGTCTTCGGAAAGCAGCACGCCTTTCTCAAGGTGCAGGGTGCGATGCGCGGCGGCGGCGGCGCGGGCGTCATGGGTGACCATCACGATGGTCTTACCCTTTTCGCGGGCAAAGGACTGGAGCAGCGAAAGGATGCCGTTGGCGGATTCGCGGTCGATGTCGCCGGTCGGTTCGTCGGCGACAAGCAGCGGCGGATCCCCGACCAACGCGCGGGCGATGGCGACGCGCTGCTCCTGCCCGCCGGAAAGCTCGGCGGGCGTGTGGTGGGAGCGATCCATCAGCCCGACGAGATCCAGCGCCTCCTCCACTTTTTTTCGTCGCTCGGCTCGGCTCAGCGGCGTGATCAGGAGGGGCAGCTCGACGTTTTCGAAAGCGGTCAGAACCGGGATGAGATGATACATCTGGAAAATATATCCGACCTTCTGCGAGCGCCATTTCGTGAGCTGTTTTCGCGAGAAGCCGGCGATGTTCTCGCCATCGATCAGGAGCGTGCCGGTGGTCGGCGAGTCGATGCCGGAAATGAGGTTGAGCAGCGTGGTTTTCCCGGAACCCGAAGGCCCCATGAGCGCGAGGAACTCGCCGCGCGGCACTTCGAGGTTCAGGTTTTCCAGCGGGGTCACGGTGTTCGCGCCCTTGCGGTAGGATTTGCTGATGGATTGGCAGGAGATCATGGGCGTTCGTTGAAAAGAGGCTTGAGACGCTCGCCTTCGCGGAGACCGGTGGGGTCGGAAACGACCCACTCGCCGGGGCGCAGGCCGGAATCAATGCGGACAAGGTTTTCGGCGGTGGCGGATGAAGTGACCTGACGGCGCTCGGCACGGTGAGTGTCCGCATCGCAGACCCACACCGCGCCATCCGCGAGGGCGGAGGCGGGAACATAAACGGCGACACCGGTGGCTCCCGTTTCCGATTTGTTCTCGCGGAGGGTTTCGAGGAATTCGACGCGGGAGAGCATTTCCGGGCGCAGCTTGTCGCTGGGATCGGCGATGCGGACTTTCGCCTGCAAGGTGTTGCGCTGGAGATCCGCCGCGCCCTCGATGCGGGTGACGATTCCATCGAAAACCTCGTCCGGCAAAAGGTTGCAGCGGATCTTCGCGGCTTGGCCGACACTCAAGCCAGCCGCGTCGGCGAGCGGAACATCGACACGGACCTGGAGGTGAGCGGGGTCGTAGAGGATCGCGATGGTGGAACTGTCCTCCTCGTCCATACCGACCATTTTCTTCGCGCCGGGCGCGGCCTTGAGAGCCAGGACTCGTCCGTCCACCGGCGAGTGGATGCGTGTGCGGCTGTGCGCGAGTTCTGCTTTCTCAAGATCAATCTCCGCCCCTTTGATCTGCGCTTGGATAGCGACGATCTCATAGGCGATCTTGTTCATTTCCTCGGCGATCTCCGCGATGCGCGCTTTGGAGAGATCCACTTCCGCAAGGCTCTTGCGGTGCTCAATGCGCACCGCGAGGCGCTCATCGCCGGTGATGGCACCTTGCTCCATACGTTCGTAACGGCGGAGTTTGTCGGCTGCTTCCTCGACGTTCGCATCGGCCACGGTGAGCATGGCTTTCTCGCCATCCATTTGGCGAATCGCGATCTGAGTGCCGACGCAATGCGCGTCGAAGGAGGCTTTCATGTCGGCGAGCTTCGCGGCCATCGCATCGCGCTCGAGGCGGGTGTCAGCGCCGATGAGGGTGGCGAGCAGGTCGCCCTTTTTGACCAGCGCACCTTCGAGCACGTGAACTTCATCGACGATGCCGTCGGTGAGGGCGGTGGCCTTGATCGGCAACGGATCGGGTTCCACCCAGCCGGACGCTTGGAAAAGGGGTTTCCCGGAAGACGCGCGTTTTTCCGATGCGGCGGAATGGGTCATCGTTTCCTCGATCCCGATGGCCGGGACAACGGCGACGGATGTGGCGGGCAGCAGCCGGTCGCGGAAAAGCAGGGCGAAGAGCAACGCAAAGCCGAGGAAGATCGCGAGCGGCAGCAGCCAAACGCCGAGCCTGCGTTTCACGGGTCGGGAGGGTGGATGTTCTTGGGTGGGCATGGTGGTTCTGAAAATTCGGGTTCGCGGATCGTTTTCCGCAATGAAACGGGGAACGCGCGATCCAAGGGGATCAACGCCGTCGCGGGAATCGCGACCGATCTTCAGAGAAGCAGACGCCGCTGCGTTAGATAAAGCGGATCCGGTATGACCGGCTGACCGCGCTGGCATAAGGCTACTGCGATTTCGGCAGACAGGGCGTGCGACCGATCAAAGTCGGAAGCCGGAAGCAAAAACCAAGCGCCATCCGCATGCGGAATGTGGGGAGCTGGAGTCTTGTCGGCGTTCGGCAATAACTTCGCGGCGATCATGCAATCGGGCCGCGGGGACTCGTGCTTTCCTTCTTCGCAGCAACAATCCTCCACATCGACAGGGCATTTCCCGTCATCGGAAACGAAGGCCATGCTCATCGTGCAGAAATTCCTCGTCACCCCGGCCGTGGGCAGGATGAGGGTCATCAGGGCGAAGAGAATGGAGGCGAGGAAACGCATCAGACATCTGAAAAATACACACAAAGGGCGCGAGAGCAAGCCGCAAGCACCGTGGCGGCGGATTGCATCCGCCCTGTCTTTCTCATGCTGTGTGGGGCAGGGCGTATGCAATCCGCCGCCACGACTAGCCTGTCATTTCTTCGCCGCGAGAATGTATTTCAGCACCGCTGCCTCATCCGACTCGGAGATCCCGGCATTCCATGCCATGCCCGGGGTGACGATGTGCCAATCGGATTCCGAAACCTTGGAGGGCATCATCGGCTCATGACAGCGTGAGCATTGCGCCATGTAAACGCCGTAGCCCTTTTGGAGTAACGGGAGTCTCTCCCCGCTTTTCGCTGCCATCGCGGCGTCGGGCACGGGGATGAACGGAGTTGGCGCGCATCCGGCCATAACGGCAATCAACAGGGCGAGGGCGGGCTTTTTCATGCCACGATGTAGCGGAAAAAGGCCGCCCGCTTCAACCCCCATCTTGGAATGGGGACAGCTATTTCCGGGACGCGGAACCTTTTTGACAAATCCGCCGCCATCCCCAACCCTCCGCCCACACGATTTTTTACAAAAGAAAACACCACCATGAGCTACATCCGCACATTCACCACCGGCTCCGGCAAAGAGGGCAAACTCCACTCACTCCCCGCCCTCGCGGAAAAATTCCCGAATCTTTCCAAGCTCCCCGTCTCGATCCGGATCGTGCTCGAATCCCTGCTCCGCAACAACGACGGCCTGAAAGTTTCCGACAAGGACATCCATAACCTAGCGAGCTACAACGCAAAATCCCCCGGAGATTATGAAGTCCCCTTCGTGGTCGCGCGCATCGTACTCCAGGATTTCACCGGCGTGCCGTTGCTCGTCGATCTTGCCGCGATGCGCTCCGCCGTCCACGCCATGGGCAAGGACGCGAAAATGATCGAGCCGCTCGTTCCAGTGGATCTCGTGGTCGATCACTCGGTGCAGGTCGATTACGCGGGCACCGGTGCGTCCCTGGAGAAAAACCTCGACCTCGAGTTCCACCGCAACCGCGAGCGCTACGAGTTCCTGAAATGGGGCGAGCAGGCGTTCGATACGTTTAAAGTCGTCCCACCCGGAATCGGCATCGTCCACCAGGTGAACCTCGAATACCTCGCCAAGTGCGTGCTTGAGAAAGACGGCGTGTTTTATCCCGATACCCTCGTCGGCACCGACTCCCACACCACCATGATCAACGGCCTCGGCGTCGTCGGCTGGGGCGTGGGCGGCATCGAGGCGGAGGCGGGCATGCTCGGCCAGCCGGTCACTTTCCTCGTTCCAGAAGTCGTCGGCGTTTATCTAACAGGCGAACTCAACACCGGTGTCACCGCCACCGACCTCGTCCTTCTCGTCACCGAGGTTTTACGCAAAACCAAGGTGGTCGGAAAATTCGTCGAGTTCTACGGCCCCGGCGCGAAAGCCCTGTCGCTGCCCGACCGCGCCACCATCGCCAACATGGCTCCCGAATACGGCGCGACCATGGGCTTCTTCGGCATCGATGAAATCACCACCGGCTACCTCGAAGGCACCGGCCGCTCGCCCGAGCTTTGCTCCACGGTCGAGAACTATTACAAAGCCCAAGACCTCTGGGGCATCCCGACGGATCGCGACGCCCTCCAGTTTTCCCAGATCGTCGATATGGATCTCTCCACGGTGAAACCCGGAGTCGCCGGCCCAAAACGCCCGCAGGATCGCATCGAAATCGACTCCCTCAAATCCAAGTGGGCGTCCCTCCTCACCGGCCCCGCTCCGGACGGCTACAACAAGCAACCCGTCATCAACTCAGAAACCCCGGAAGGACTTCCGCCCACCCTCGACGACCAACCGGATGATCCGACAAACATCGCCCACGGCTTCGGCGCGGAAATCGGCGTGGTCACGGAGACGAACGAAGAACCCGCCTACCCGCTCTGGGAGGTCACGGTCGATTCCAAGGACGGCATCAAGGACACGATCACCCACGGCTCCGTGCTCATCGCCGCCATCACTTCCTGCACGAACACCTCGAACCCCAGCGTCATGCTCGCCGCTGGATTGCTCGCGCAAAAAGCCAACGCGAAAGGCCTGACCGTGAAGCCTTCGGTGAAAACCTCGCTCGGCCCTGGCTCGCGCGTCGTCACCGATTACCTCAACAAAACCGGCCTCCAAGCGGAGCTCGACAAGCTCGGCTTCCAGACCGTCGGCTACGGCTGCACCACCTGCATCGGTAACTCCGGCCCGCTCGACACCGGCATCGAGGATGTCGTGAAAGCCGAGGACATCGTCGCCGCCTCCGTCCTTTCCGGAAACCGCAACTTCGAAGCCCGCGTCCACCAATCCATCAAGGCGAACTTCCTCATGTCCCCTCCCCTCGTCGTCGCTTTCGCCATCGCGGGCACGGTCGATATCGATATGGAAACCGAGCCGCTCGGCTTCGGCTCCGACGGCCATCCAGTTTTCCTGAAAGACATCTGGCCCACCTCCGCCGAGATCGAGGCCGCGATGAACTCCTCCCTCCGCCCCGATGTTTTCCAACGCCTCTACACCGGCTTCGCCGACCAGAATCCGAAGTGGAACGAGATCAAATCCTCCACCGGCAACGTCTATGAATGGGATCGCGAATCCACCTACATCCAGGAGCCGCCGTTCTTCGACGGCTTCACTCCGGAGCCGCGCGATATCTTAGAGATCAAGGGCGCGCGCCCGCTCGGCATCTTCGGCGATTCCGTCACCACCGACCACATCTCCCCCGCCGGAGCGATCAAGAAAGACAGCCCGGCCGGCCGTTTCCTCACCGAGAAAGGCGTCGATTTCTTCGACTTCAACTCCTACGGCTCGCGCCGCGGCAACGACCGCATCATGACCCGCGGCACCTTCGCCAACGTCCGCATCAAGAACCTCATGGTTCCCGGCATCGAAGGCGGCGTGACCATTCTTGGGGGAGCACACGCGCCCTCGCGT